>NZ_CP039249.1:3780416-4107500 GCF_004795835.1 Sphingomonas sp. PAMC26645 | reverse complement strand
ACCATTTCGCAGTCGAAGAGACGAGGCAGCAAAGCTGCCGCGCACTACGACAAGAACGGCCAGCGCTGCAGAGCGCGCCCACAGGGCGCAGCTTAGCTGCGACTGACGGGCTCGCGAGATACGCACCATCAGCCACAACCTAGAGATGAAGAGAAACGGTTCGCCGTGCGAGAGCACGGTGATTGGGTCGAGACGACCCGTATTTGACATTGTGAATGGGTTTTTTAAAATCGATGCCGTGAGGTGCTCGATTTTGGGGACGAGGATTGCTTCGGCGGTTCGCAGGGCACTTCTGTGCAAGGCGATCTGGACGAGCGGTTCGAGGCTCCAGATATCGACATCATCATAATACAGGTTCCATCAAAGTATTACTTTGATGGATGCCTTAAATAATCTGGCTGAGATTATAATCATCCGCACCTGACAAAAGCTAACGCGCACTGCTCTGCCGAGTTGGTGATCCGAAAGGACACCCAGTGATGTCGTTGGTGGTGTGGACTCTCAAGCGTGAGGTAAGGGCAATTCGTGGATGCCTTGGCACATACAGGCGATGAAGGACGTGGCACGCTGCGATAAGCGTCGGTGAGCTGTGAGCAAGCTTTGACCCGACGATTTCCGAATGGGGAAACCCACCTATCCCGATTAATCCAAGCCGTGCGGTTCGGTCCCATCAAAGTATTACTTTGATGGGTGCCCGTAACGCAGGGTATTGGGTTAGTTAGGTTAGGTATCACTTAGCTGAATACATAGGCTTCGTGAAGCGAACCCGGCGAACTGAAACATCTCAGTAGCTGGAGGAAAAGACATCAACCGAGATTCCGTTAGTAGTGGCGAGCGAACGCGGACCAGGCCAGTGCCTGAATTTCAACTAGCAGAAGCTTCTGGAAAGTAGCGCCATAGCGGGTGACAGCCCCGTATGCGAAAGTGAGAATTCAGGACTCGAGTAGGGCGGAACACGTGAAATTCTGTCTGAACATGGGGGGACCACCCTCCAAGCCTAAATACTCGTATGTGACCGATAGCGAACTAGTACCGTGAGGGAAAGGTGAAAAGCACCCCGATGAGGGGAGTGAAACAGTACCTGAAACGGATTGCCTACAAGCAGTTGGAGGGCTTTTATGGCCTGACAGCGTACCTCTTGCATAATGGGTCTGTGACTTAATGTATCAAGCAAGCTTAAGCCGATAGGTGTAGGCGCAGCGAAAGCGAGTCTGAATAGGGCGCCAGAGTTTGATGTATTAGACCCGAAACCCGGCGATCTAGGCATGACCAGGATGAAGGTGCAGTAACATGCACTGGAGGTCCGAACCGATTAACGTTGAAAAGTTACCGGATGAGTTGTGTTTAGGGGTGAAAGGCCAATCAAGCCGGGAAATAGCTGGTTCTCCGCGAAAACTATTGAGGTAGTGCCTCGCACGAACACCTTAGGGGGTAGAGCACTGGATGGGCTAGGGGGTCGCGAGATCTACCAAACCTAACCAAACTCCGAATACCTAAGAGTGATATGCGGGAGACAGACGGCGGGTGCTAAGGTCCGTCGTCAAAAGGGAAACAGCCCTGACCTACAGCTAAGGCCCCCAAATCGTATCTAAGTGGGAAAGCATGTGGGACTTCCAAAACAACCAGGAGGTTGGCTTAGAAGCAGCCATCCTTTAAAGAAAGCGTAACAGCTCACTGGTCTAAACAAGAGGTCCTGCGGCGAAGATGTAACGGGGCTCAAGATACGTGCCGAAGCTTAGGGTGTGCCACTTATGTGGTACGCGGTAGCGGAGCGTTCCGTAAGCCTGTGAAGCGATCTGGTAATGGGTCGTGGAGGTATCGGAAGTGCGAATGCAGACATGAGTAGCGATAAAGAGGGTGAGATGCCCTCTCGCCGAAAGACCAAGGGTTCCTGCGCAAGGCTAATCCGCGCAGGGTGAGCCGGCCCCTAAGACGAGCCCGAAGGGGGTAGTCGATGGGAACCACGTTAATATTCGTGGGCCTGGTGGTGTGTGACGGATCATGTGTGTTGTCATCCCTTATCGGATTGGGATGGCTTCGAAATGGTTCCAGGAAATAGCCCCACCGTATAGACCGTACCCGAAACCGACACAGGTGGTCAGGTAGAGTATACCAAGGCGCTTGAGAGAAGTGTCCTGAAGGAACTCGGCAAATTGCCTCCGTACCTTCGGAAGAAGGAGGCCCTCACTATGCGCAAGCACTTTGAGGGGGCACAGGCCAGGGGGTAGCGACTGTTTAGCAAAAACACAGGGCTCTGCTAAGTCGGCTTCAAGACGACGTATAGGGCCTGACGCCTGCCCGGTGCCTGAAGGTTAAGTGGAGGGGTGCAAGCTCTGAAATGAAGCCCAGGTAAACGGCGGCCGTAACTATAACGGTCCTAAGGTAGCGAAATTCCTTGTCGGGTAAGTTCCGACCTGCACGAATGGCGTAACGACTTCCCCACTGTCTCCAGGACATGCTCAGCGAAATTGAATTCTCCGTGAAGATGCGGAGTACCCGCGGTTAGACGGAAAGACCCCGTGCACCTTTACTGCAGCTTCAGAGTGGCATTAGGAAGAAACTGTGTAGCATAGGTGGGAGGCTTTGAAGCATCGGCGCCAGCTGATGTGGAGCCATAGGTGAAATACCACCCTGTTTGTTTCTGATGTCTAACCTCGTTCCGTAAGCCGGAACAGGGACCCTCTGTGGCGGGTAGTTTGACTGGGGCGGTCGCCTCCTAAAGAGTAACGGAGGCGCGCAATGGTGGGCTCAGGACGGTCGGAAACCGTCTGTTAGAGTGCAATGGCATAAGCCCGCCTGACTGCGAGACTGACAAGTCGAGCAGAGACGAAAGTCGGTCATAGTGATCCGGTGGTCCCTCGTGGAAGGGCCATCGCTCAACGGATAAAAGGTACGCCGGGGATAACAGGCTGATAACCCCCAAGAGCTCATATCGACGGGGTTGTTTGGCACCTCGATGTCGGCTCATCACATCCTGGGGCTGGAGCAGGTCCCAAGGGTTTGGCTGTTCGCCAATTAAAGTGGTACGTGAGCTGGGTTCAGAACGTCGCGAGACAGTTTGGTCCCTATCTGCCGTGGGCGTCGAAATTTGAGAGGAGTTGACCCTAGTACGAGAGGACCGGGTTGAACATACCTCTGGTGTACCAGTCGTTCCGCCAGGAGCGCAGCTGGGTAGCTATGTATGGACGGGATAACCGCTGAAAGCATCTAAGCGGGAAGCCTCCCTCGAGATAAGATTTCATAGAGCCGTCGGAGACCACGACGTTGATAGATCGGATGTAGAAGTGCGGTAACGCATGGAGCTAACCGATACTAATTGCTCTATTCGCGCTTGAGAGTCTCACACCATCAATGACAACACTGGGCAACTAGCTAGCCATAAGATGCGTGCGGATGATTAAGACGACGCCAGATTGCCAATCCCCTCGCCGTCGAGGGATTGGTCGAATACCACTACAAACCTTGCACGGTATCGATTTTAAACCCTCAGGCTTCGCAGCAATGCGAAACCCTGAGGGACCCAGATATGACGCGCTCGCATGTCGCACCGGCTCCATTGCCTGGTGGCTATAGCGTCGGTGTCCCACCCGATCCCATTCCGAACTCGGCCGTGAAACCCGACTGCGCCAATGGTACTATCGCTCAAGCGATGGAAGAGTAGGTCGTCGCCAGGCATTGAAGCCCGTGCAACATGCAAAACGCAACATATCCAAAACCCATTCACAATTTCTTCTACACACCCAACGCACGCTAGCCGTGCCGTCGCGGGGTGGAGCAGCCCGGTAGCTCGTCAGGCTCATAACCTGAAGGTCACAGGTTCAAATCCTGTCCCCGCAACCAACATCTCAGACAAAACAACGACATACCGACCGCCCCCTACGCAAGAAGGGGGCTTTTTGCGTTAGCACGCTGCTAGCACAAATTTGACTTTTGCCGCCTTTTGTAAAAAACTGCGGCCATTGGTCCACTTTGTACCGGTAGCGTCGTCATGCAGCGGCACGAAATCCTAGGCGGAAAAGTCCAGATCTACAGGCGCGCGGAGGGCGGAAGCTGGCATTGCTCCGCCTCCGTCGGCAACAAGCAGCGCCGCTCGAGCACCAGGACGGACAGTCTGTCGCTGGCCAAGCAGGTCGCGGAGGACTGGTATCTCGGCTTGCGCGGCAAGCTCCATGCTGGCGTCCTGAAAAGGGAGAAGACCTTCAAGGAAGCGGCCTCGCAATTCACCCGCGAGTATGAGGTGATCACCGAGGGTCAGCGTAGCGTGCGCTGGACCCAGGGTCATGCCATCCGCTTGCGGATCCACTTGGTCCCGTTCTTTGGCGACATGGGGCTCTCGGAGATCACCGCGGGCAGAGTGCAGGAGTATCGCGTGCATCGCATGTCGTCACGCGGCGTGGCCAACCCGCACTCGCTCAGCAACCGGCCGGTGACCGACAAGGCACCGGCCTGGAAGACCATCCACAACGAGATCGTGACGCTCCGGCAGGTGCTGCATACCGCGGTTCGTCATGGCTGGCTTTCGCACGTACCGGATATATCCAGTCCGTATCGCGCCTCCAGCAAGGTCGAGCATCGGCCCTGGTTCAGCCCGGCCGAATACAAGCAGCTCTACAAGGCGACCGGCGCCTACGCGAAGGAGCCTTTCCACGAGCACTATCGCTGGAACGCCGAACAGGTGCACGACTATGTGCTATTCATGGCGAATACCGGCCTGCGCCCGGACGAGGCTTCCAATCTCGAACACCGCGATGTCGAGATCGTCGTCGACGACGAAACCGGTCAGCGCATTCTCGAGATCGAAGTTCGGGGTAAGCGCGGCGTCGGCTTCTGCAAGAGCATGCCGAACGCAGTTCGTCCCTATGAGCGCCTGCTAGGCCGTCCCAAGCCGGTTCAGGGCGAAACCCGCCGGCAGCGCAGGCGGCGAGAGCTGGAAGGTATTACGGAAGCGCCGAAGACGCCCGTGGCTGAACTGCCCAAGCCTACCGACAAGGTGTTCCCTGGCAATCACGTGAAACTCTTTAACGGCATCCTCGACAAGGCCGGTCTCAAGTTCGATCGCGATGGCAAGGCGCGCACCGCCTATTCGCTTCGCCATACCTATGTCTGTCTCCGCCTGATGGAAGGCGCGGACGTGTACGCTGTCGCCCGGAATTGCCGCACCAGCGTCGAGATGATCCAGAAGCATTATGCTGCTCACATCAAGAACATGATTAGCGCAGCGTCCGTCAACGTGCGGCGCGCGAAGCCTGCCTCCCGGCGCAAGCCGCAGCCGGTCCTGTTTGAAGACGACGAACAGAGCTGACCGGGAACCGGTCTCTCCATCAGGGCGCGGGCCGTTCACCGGCCCGCGAGCACCCCTTGCGGGGGCGACCCCGGATGAGCGTCCTTGCGGCGCTCATCCGCGCTCGTACGAGCGTTCACCTCGCAAATAATCCTCTATAGGTGTGTCGACTTACATACAAACCAAGACTGCCGGTTTGCGCCAGGCAAGGTAGTCCGTTTGCAAAGCTCTTTGGCTTAGCAACGCTCACTTCCTGCGGCCCGCATGGACGGAGTCCCCAAACGGATTGCTATGCAACCGCGCTTCGACCAGCGCGGCCGACCCAGCGAAGCCGTTGCGCATATCGGCCACTTCAGCCGCCAGATACACCCGGGCACCGGCTGGCGGCCCGATCCCCGAGCCGGACCAGTCCTGAGCACCGGTGCATCGGCCGTCGGCGCTAGGCGGACGCGTTGCCCACTGAGCAGATCACCTCGACCGCACGCCGCTCGTCTAGCAGCACGCACCGCCAGCCATACATACGCGAAGAGCAAATTTGATGTCACTTCGTAAAATCTGATACCCTCGTCCCCGGCATCGTCGCTTACGACTATCCGGGCTTTATCGTCGCCACTAAATTGCCGACGCAAGTCCGGCACTTCGAGACATCGCTAATTCGCATAATAATAGTGCATCACCGTCTTTTGCTATAGTGCTGCATCTGCGGCCCGCGGCCTACACCATCCGTAAGACGCAGAGGGCCTGATGCTTATCTCGGGCGGCCGGAGTTAAACCACAGTCTAATTCTGCACAGAGACGCGTATATGCAAATGCGGTTCTGTTTCATCGATCTGAAGCTGTTTCACTCGGTCTAATCATAACCCAAGGCTCTAACCCAACCGCTCCGGCCAACTTCTCAATCGTTTCCAGTGTTGGGTTCGCTTGCGCCCTCTCAACCGACGAAATGTAAGGAACCGAGATACCGGTCCGCTCACATATGGCGCCCTGCGTCATACCAAGATCGCGACGACGGTCTTTAAGCCGCCGCCCAAACAACCGGACAGTAGGTGAGGCACAGTCCTCTAAGTGGATGACGCTCGACATGACGTCAGGCGAACCACTGTCCAACGCGAACGACGCGCGCGCCGATCATCACCACCAAAATAGCTGAGCTAACGACACCCATCATAACCTGGTAAACGATTGGCGCAGCGTTTGGAACGAAATTTTCGGCTGGGAGAAGCAGCCGCGCGTGGGGGCGATCAGGGGATATCGCATGCCTCACCTTCCGCTTGCCGACGAAGCGACCTCTTCAAGATACCACGTGGTTCTGCCATAAATTGTAGGCGACCCACAAATTCAAACTAGCGAGACATTCAACAAGTCTAACTTTTACACTCCAGTGTGTAGATATTCCATATAGTTGACACCGCTGGTAACGCTGGAATGCCACGTCGGGGCGACATGGTGTGTATTGGTCGGACTGGCTGCTTTTGATGTATGCGGAATGTCCGCATCTATGGCAAGACTGGTGGATAGCGGCCCGTCTGCTTTCGGGCCGGTACCTTCGATAAACTGCCGTTCGTTCACATGATCAGGGAGAGAGCGAGTCGGCTGATTTCTGGTAGGTTGCGGAGCGGGCGCTTCGAGTTGCGATGTCAGATAAGCAGAGGCTTATCTATGCTGCGGAGCGGTGAATTCAAACTCCTGTTGCTGGTGGAGGGCGGACTGGTCGGGTCGAGGCGGTTGGCCACCGAAGTGGAAACCCATTCACGCTACGTATTAGGATCGAACGCCTACAGTCTATAATTCTGGAATAAGGCTCGTCAGCAAGGCTGACAGGTGAACAGTCGTTCAGATCTCCTTGAATACCTATCTGAAGCAGTGCCGTACCGGATTCGCAAGATACTGACCGACAATAGATGCGCTTCGACATGATCTGCGAGGCGAATGACATCGAGCACAGGCTTGCTAGGCCGAACCCCTCGTGGACCACCAACGCTCAGGTGGAGCGGATGAACCGCACCAGTAAGTGGGTGACCGTCATGCTGCGTTACGAGACCCACCAGCAGTTGAGGGTGCACCTCAAAGGCTTCATGGCAGCATACTCTGCCCGTTGACCAAGACGTCCAGTGGCCTCACGTCTTACGAATACATCTCCAAAAACTAGACGCCAGAGACGGGTAGATTCAGCGTCGATCCGATTCACATGATGCCGGTACTACACACCTACCTTCAGATTGGGATTGTCACACGGAGTCCGTTCATTGTTTCGCGGAAGGGTATCTGGCAAGACAATCGGGAGGTTACTGTGCGGCCATCTAGCTCGTCCAGAAGAGCTTCTTCATCATCAGTTACCTGGGGCAATTGCCCTATTTGTGCCGGATCGACGATGATGTGACAGGTGCCACACGACAAACTGCCGCCGCAGAGCGCAAGCAGTTCGTCAACGCCGCCCTCGCGAATAACTTCCATTACGGATAGTCCGGCGGTGGCCGCCAACGTTCGGGTCTTTCCTTCGCGCGTCGTTACAATCAGATCGGCCATGTCTTATCCCAAGGGTAAGCGTACTGCACCGCGAGCCGAGAGCTGGCGGGATAGATACGGTTGTCAGAAAAACGTTCGTGGCTGACGTTCGTGGGCCAATCGACGGAGTTCAGCGACCACGCGCTTATCGGACGATGCGCAAGCGGTCGCTAGATCGAATCCTAGGACACACAAAACGGGGCGTGCCTGGGTGGTAATCAATAGTGGAACCTGAACTCCACGCCGACGCGCCTGGGCGTGAGTACACCGCGGGAATAATAGCGTTCGACTACGTCGCTGCGGACCTGATTGTAGGACGAAATGTCGTTGCTGATCGCCGTCACCGCATATTTGTCGAAGATGTTGTCCGCGAACAGTCCCACTTCGAATGGCTTGGTGACGTAGGTCAGCGAGGCGCTGTGCGTCACATAGCCCGGGATCGCCTCGCCATTGCCGCGCAGGCCTACGCGCGAATAGATTTCGCCGCGGTAGATGGTTGCCCAATTCGCCTCGATCTTCCTGCCGTCGCCGAGCGGATAGCTATAGAGGAGCTGTGCGCTCCCTGAGTTTCTGGCAGACCCCGGCAGCCTGTCCCCCGAAAGCGCGTCGTCGCGAACGCCTTGGCTGGCCACCAGCCCGACGACACCCTGAGTCAGATGCGCATCGACATAGGAATAAGTGCCCGTCAGCGCGAGGTTCGGGGTGATCTTGACCGTGCCTTGGAAATCGAACCCCTGCGACACCGCCTCGGCGCCGTTCACGGTGATTCCGATCGCGCCGTTGAGCGTCTGGCTGGGCACCTGCACGCCCGACCATTTGACGTGGTAGCCGTCGAGGGTCAGCAACAGTCGCTTGTCGAACAGGCTGGCGCGAACACCCAGTTCTGCGTTGCGCGTGCGATCGGGACCGTAGCCCACCTCGTTGGGTAGCGCGCACAGCACCTGCCCACCCGCGGCGGCCCTCGCCAGATCCTCGGGCGTGCAGGCGATGACCTGGTTGACGCCGCCGACGCGGTAGCCCGTCGAATAGGTGGCATAGGCGAGCAAATTGTCGCTGAACTTGTACGAGGTGTTGGCCTTCCAGACGATGCCGTCCTTGCCGGTAGAGCCGGGCTTGAACCGGTTCGCGTTGATCGTCGTGGACGGAAACGCGCCAATGCCCACGCCAATCAGCGGCAGCGCCGATCCGCCGACGATCGTCGCGTCATACTTGAAGTAGCGGATGCCGCCCGTGACCTGCCACGCGTCGGTCAGATGAAGCGACGCCTCGCCGTAGATCGCCTTTTCGACGTTCTTGCTGTTGAGCTTCGAGACATATTCGAGGTCGTCGGGCCGCCCGGCGCCGGCAAAGTCTGAGAAGCCCGGCGTGTATTCATGCCGGTCGCTCGCATATTTCAGACGGTTGTAGAAGCCGCCGATCACCCAGCTCAGCGGTCCGCCATGCGTGGAGACGAGGCGCACCTCCTGATTGAGCTGCTTATACTTCCGTTCGTTGTTGGCATAGGACGAGAATGCGGGGAACGCCTCGTAGCCGTAGTCGAGATCAAGCAGCAGATCGGTGTTGTCGTCGACACTGCTGATGTGCTGCTTGGTGTAGGCGGTGGTGCTGACGAGCTGGGCGATGCTGCCCAGGTTAATGTTGAACTCGGCGGAGAACAGGTCGGCACTGCGATCGACTGGCTCGAGGTACCGGAACGGTGCCTCATAGTTGCCGGTCCCCAACACGCCGGCGCCATTCGCTTGGCGCCCGCCGGTCTTGGTCGTCTGGTGCGCGTAGGTCAGGTACGCCTTGATGTTGGGGTTGTACTCGAGCAGCAGTTGGTTGCGCGTGGTGAAGGTGTGCTCGTAGTTCACATCCTCCTTGCGCTTGAAGTTTGCGGAATAGTCGGCGGTGGTGCCGAGCGAGCCGGTCGAGGTGGCCGTCGCGCGACCCGGCTGCGGATCCGAGACGCCCGGCTGCTGCAGCAGGTAATTGTAATCCATGAAGCCGGCATTGTCGTAATAGCCGGTCGACGTGCGGAACGCGATGTGATCCTTGACGATCGGCAGGTTGATCGCGACGTCGCCAACCCCGCCGAACTCATCCGAATGCGACTGCGCATAGCCGCGGCCATGGACGTCTATGGAGAAGCGGTCGGTTTCCGGGCGATTGGGAATGTAGCGCACCGCGCCGGCGAGGGTGCCGAGGCCGTAGAGCGTACCCTGCGGTCCTTGTAGGACCTCGACCCGGTTGACGTCGATCAGCTTGAAATCGAGATA
The DNA here is from genome assembly GCF_004795835.1 of Sphingomonas sp. PAMC26645. Lineage (NCBI taxonomy): Bacteria > Pseudomonadati > Pseudomonadota > Alphaproteobacteria > Sphingomonadales > Sphingomonadaceae > Sphingomonas > Sphingomonas sp. PAMC26645. Next base: position 4,097,456 of record NZ_CP039249.1, on the reverse strand, counting down.
GAGCGGGACTTCGCCGAGATACACGCCGACTGAATTCCCGGCGTTGGCGCCGAGCACGCTGGTATCACCCGACGCGATACCGCGGAGAATGATGCCGCCGGTCGATGCCGGCCCGGTATCCGCCACAGTGACGCCGGGGACGAAGGAGGCAAGCGAACGAACATCGTCGAGCCGCAGCGATTCGATCGCCTCGGCGGATACAGCGCTGATGTTGATCGGCGCGTCCTGCAGCGTCGTTCGCCGCCGGCTGCCGGTCACGATGATCTCGTTCGTGTCGGAGGCGACGGTTGTTTCCGAGGCAGGCGTTGCGGGGGCGTTTTGCTGTTCCTGTGCCATCGCGGGCGCTGCGGTCACGCTAACCAGCGCGGTCGCGCACAATAAACCTGCGCGCGAGAATCGTCCTGCCATTTAAGCCCCCTTGGTACGTAAAACGCTATCGCCTCTCCATGTTCTTCCTGTCGGCGTCGGCGTCGGCGCCTCGCTCGGGGCCAATCGCTTATGAGCAGAGTGTGGATATTATCGGCGGACCAACATGGGGCGTTTGACGTAAGCCGGTCGCGCATCCGGACCGGGGTGCTGCAACGACCTACGTCAAACGGCGCATGCCCGGCGGAAACGCGGCGCGGTATCCCGTCGCCATGGTTCGTCACGCCACCTCGCGCGCAATACGCATGGCGCTCAGCCTGGTTTGCGCGCTGACCATGATCGCGCCGGCGCACGCGGAGCGGCAGACGCGGGCTCGACTGGTATCCTGCGGCGAGAACAGCTGCCTGCGGCTGTCAGGATATCGGGCGCTAGCGACCATGGTGGTGAGGATCGGGGACCATGATCTTTCGGTCGAGGGCGACCGTGCATGGCAGGCGACGGTTCCGCTAAATATCGCGCGCGCGTGGCCAATCGCCCGCAATTATGCGCTGCGCGTGGCCTTTGTCGATCCCGACGCGGGGACGGAGAGGGTTGAAACGGTCATGCTGCCGCCGGGGTCGCTTGGCGCTCGCACCCAAATCGCCTCGCTCATCGTCAGCGCGCGCTGACGCCGGCAAACCTGTCCTTCGTCGCGCGCTTGTGATCACACCCGGTCGGCCCTACATTATCGTCACCTGATCGCCGGAGAGCGATGGGCCCGCGAACGCAGGAGATGATGATGAAGATTGGCTTGGCGGCATGTGCCGCACTCGTGATGGCGACGCCTTCCATTGCCGCACCTGGCGGAAATCCCTTCTCGGCCGACAGCGCCGTCTTGAACCTCAGCGGGATCGACCTCGCGAGCGTCGACGGACAGCAGCGTCTCGCGATCCGGATGGACAACGTTGCGAACGCGGTGTGTGGCGAAGGGCTGAGCTCGATCCATCTGGCGCTTGGCGCACAGGCGCGTGGCTGCCGTGCGGACGTGATCGCTGATATGCGGAGCCGCATTGCAACGGCAACAGCGTCGCGGGATGTCTCGCGTCGGACGCAGTTAGCGTCGCGCTGACCAGGTGAGCGGAGCGCGCCGGGGTATCTGTGCCCCGTTGTCGCTCCGTTAAATAGCGTATGGCCGCCGCGAGCCCGGCGCTTACGGTTCGGGCATGAAGCCAACTATCCTGATGTGTGGTACCCGCAACTCAGTTTTGCCGGTGACTGCGCTTGTCTTCGTTGTGGCGCTGTCGGTTGCGGCGGTGCCGAACAGCGTAGGGCCGGGTTTCGCACGCTGGATCGATGGTACGACTTCGACCGAGCCCGAGACTCAGACGCAGCGGATCGATGACGATAGTTTCGTCATTCGCCAGTCGGTAAAAACCAATTTCGAGGCACCTTTCCTCTATCTGCTGTTCGGCACCGATCGCGCGCTGCTGATCGACAGCGGTGCGGGTGGGCTGAAGATCCGCCCGACGGTCGACCGTGTGATCGCCGAATGGCGGAGGCGTCACCGCAATCGCCCGATCCGACTGGTCGTCGCGCATTCGCATGGGCATGGCGATCATCATGATGGCGACGACGAGTTTCGCGATCGGCCGGATACCGAAATGGTCGGGCTCCAGCCCCAGCAGGTTGCTGCCTTTTTCGGTATCCGCGATTGGCCGAACACGATCGGCCGCTACGACCTCGGGCATCGCGTGCTCGATATCGTGCCGACCCCGGGACACGAGCCTGCGCACATCATGATCTATGACGCACGTACCCGGCTGATCTTCTCGGGCGACATGCTGTATCCCGGCAGGCTCTATGTCCCACGCGATCGGTTCGACGTGTTTCGCGCAAGCGCGGTTCGGCTGGCGGGTTTTGCCCGGACTCATCCGGTCCGAGCGCTGTTGGGTGCGCATATCGAGATGACGACGACGCCGGCGAAGGATTACCCGATGGAAGCTCCTGCCCATCCGTCCGAGCACGGCCTCGCGCTGCCACCGTCGGCGATCAACGAACTGGAGAAGGCTACCGCCGAGGCGAAGTCACCGCCAGGGATTGATCGCCACCCCGATTTCATCGTCTATCCGGTCGCACCCAAGCCCGCCTGAGTACGGGACCCGCATCGTAGCACGCGACCGGGCGCGGGCTCAGTTCCCGATCGTTTTGGGTTTGCGCCACCACGACATCGTGTGTGCGTCGTGAGCGGTGGTCCAAACGCCAGCGCGCGTATAGCGGAGCGCGCCGCTACCGGCAGGTGCGCCCATCCGCGCGGTGATCGCGAGCGACGTGGGATCGATCACCACGAACGTCTGCCCCGCGGTGGTGCGCAGCCACACCTTGCCCCCGCCGGTGTCGATGTCGCCGTATTTCAGCGTCTCGTCCACCTTGACGCGGCCCGTCACCGCAGCGGTCACCGGATCGATCCGGGCGACGGTGCCGTCCCCCTGTTCCTGGACCCATATCGACCCTTCGCCTGCCGCCAGGAAGCCGGGCTCGCGCCCCAACGGTGTCGTTGCGACGACGCTATTGGTGGCGGGGTCGATCTTCTGCAGGCTTTGCTGCGTGCCGCTGACCGCCCAGAGCGATCCCATGCCGAAAGTCAGGTAATAGCTGTCGGGGTTGGTCGAGATCGATGCGATAACGGCGTTGGTGGCGGGATCGACGCGCGCGATCACACCCTTGGCGTCGCTCGCCACCCAGATCGAGCCCGCGCCGGCGACGACGTTGAGTTCGCCTTTTGGATTGGCGATCCCGGTTGCGATGACGGCGGTGATCTTCGCGGTCTTCAGGTCGATACGGGACAGCGTGAAGTCCTTGCAGTCCGCGACCCAGAGCGACTTGAACGCAATCGTCATCGCGCCGCACGGATGGGCCATCGGCACTTCGGCGCGCTTGCCCTTACGCGACCAGCGCTCGACGCGGCCGCTGTTGGTGGCCCATACCGTCTTGCCGTCGACCGCGAGAAAGTCCGCGAAGCCGGGCACGGCGATGACCTGCTCGCGCGGTTCGGCGGCTGATGCGGGCGTGAATGCCGTGCCGATGCCGAACATCGCGGCGGCCCATGTCGTTGCCACTGTCTTTTTCAATCCGTGTCGCCCCTTATTCGTTCGATAATGCCGATCACGCTGCCGCTTCTGTGTCGGGCTCAGGCTGCCGCGTCTTGATCCTGTCGATCAGCGGGCGTGCCGGAAACAGGAACTGTTCCGGGATCGTCAGCCGTCGGCGCTCGTCCTGGCCCACCAGTTCGGCTTCGCCGCTGCGGTACGTGCCGAAGATGCGATCGAGCAGGATCAGCGAATTGCCGTAATTGCAGCGCGTGTCCTCGTAGGTCACCGAATGGTGAAGGCTGTGATTCTGGATCGTGGTGAACGCGAACGCGTACCAGCGTGGTGGGTCGAACCGCGTGTTGGCGTGCGCGAAGGTCGAGACCACCGCGAGGATGTTGAACGCACAGAAGATCGCGGCCTGCGGAAGATCGAGCAACGCGATCACGCTGAGGCTGATCAGGAACAGCTCGATCGGATTGCCGACCGCGCCCTTCATCGCGTTGAGCTGCGTCAGGTGATGATGCGGCGCATGCGTCGACCAGAAGAACGACTGGTTGTGCATCAGGCGGTGCAGCCAATATTGGCCGAACTCGATCAGCACGACGACCAGTGCGACCTGCACCACGAACGGCAGGTGCATCGCCCATGGCGTCGCGATGCCGAACGCGCGTTTGGCAGCCATCATCGGCTCGTCGGCGAAGGTCTTCGTCGCCCAAGCGATCACCGTGTAGCTGAGCACGACGTAGAAGACGTCCGTGAAGAACTCGCGCCTCGTCAGGCGCCAGCTCGAATGCCGCTCGTTGACCCATTCGAGCGCCTGGATCAGCGCGGTCGTCGTCAGCGTCGCGACCACGATCGACCAGGGGTTGGCGATCCAGTCCGCCGGGCCGAACGCCCAGAACAGCAGGACGGCCGCGACCATCACCGGCTGCACGTAGCTCAGAAGCAGTTTCTGCATCATAGGCACCTGATTGGGTCGGCGGTGAATGCGACCGCGCTGCGACGTGACGTTAGGATGGGACGGCTTGCGTCGCAGGTGTGCGAATGACGTACGCCGGCGGCTAGTCGACGGTGATCCCGTGGCGTTCCAGGAAGTCGCGTGCAGGCGCCAGCGCATCGGCGTGGAGGCGCCAGCGATCGATCGAGTCCCGGTAGAGCGGCCGGCGGACCTGCGCGGCGCTAGGTGTCGAGACCGGCGCGGCGTTGGTATGGAAATCGAGGCAGGAATCCGACCAGTCGAGTCCGCAATGCGCGAGCAGGCGGGCGGTCTGCTCGCGCTGGTTGTCGACGAGCGTCTCGTACTGGAGTTCGAACACGCGGCCGGGCAGCGCCTCGCGCCACAGCGCCATCATGCAGTCGAAGCGTTGGTAATAGGCGGCGATGTCGAGCAGGTCGTAGCTATAGTCGTAATAGCGCGATCCGACCGCGAACAGGTTGCGGAAGTTGGCGATGATCGTGTCCATCGGGTTGCGGCGGAGGCAGACGATCGTCGCGTTGGGCAGGGCGCGGGCGATGATGCCGACATACAGGAAATTGCCCGGGAATTTGTCGATGACATGCGGTTTCGTACCGGAAGCGTGGGACGCGGCGCGAGCGATATAGTCTCGACCGATCGCGCCGAGGTCTGCGCTGGCGGCGGCGCGGATCGTCTCGGGATCGAGCACGGTTCGGCTGCGCGTTCCCGCCGCGGCTTTTACCGCGAGCGGCATCGCCTGGAGTTCGCCGGCGCTCTCGACGTCTGGGTGCGACGACAGGATGCGGTCGACCAGCGTTGTGCCCGTGCGCGGCATGCCGACGATGAAAAACGGCGATGCGGGTGATGGGTTCGCGACCCGGGCCTTCGCGATCGTCGGCCAGCACGCCTCGACCGCATCGAAATTGGCGGCATCGTCGGCGAAGCGATACGGCATGGTTGCGCGATGCTCGACATTGGTCTCGGCGAGGATGGTGAACGCGGCGTGCGGATCGGCGAGGTCGTCGATCTCCTTGGCGAGCGCGTAACCGAGCAGCAGGCGGTCCCGCGGTGTCCGCGTAGCCTCTCGTACGGTCGAGAGCCGGTCGATATGGTTGCGATCCGGTGTCTGGCGGCGCAACCCGGCCAGCAGATGGTGCGCGCGGGCGTCCTCCGGGGCCAAGGCGAGCAGGCCTTCCAGCGCCTGTTCCGCTTCGTCCTGCCGCCCGAGGAAGCTCAGCGCGGCGGCCTGGTTGTAGCGGAACGCGGTGTTGGCAGGCGCTCGTCGCACGGCTTCGGCGAAGTGGGGAAGCGAGGCGGCGTGATCGCCCAGCCGTGCGTACACGCAGCCCATCGTGTCGCGCCCGAGCGCGTCGGTCGGCGGTGACAGCTCGGCGGCGGCGAGCGACGATGCGGCGTCCGCATCCCGCCGCACGAGCGTGTAGAGACGTGCGAGTTGCGCCTGATATTCGCCGCACCCGTCGAGCGTGACGGCCGTTTCGATCAGGTCTATCGCGATGCGCACCTTGCCGAGCGCGGCCGTGCTGATCCCGGCGAGGAAATTCGCCTCGGCTGCATCCGGCGCTTCCGTGCGCCAGCGGGTCGCAGCGGCAAGCGCGCCCTCGTTGTCGCCACGTGCGAGCGCCGCCCGGATAGCGGAGGCGCGGGTGGCCGTGTCTGCGGTTCGATCCATGCGCCCTCGACTTAGCGCGTCAGCGTGGTGACGGCGATCGCGGTCGCCGACGCACGGTTTTCTACGCCCATCTTCTCGAAGATCTGCTCGAGATGCTTGTTCACGGTGCGCGGACTGATCTCCAAGATTTCGCTGACCTCGCGGTTCTGCTTGCCGCGGCTGATCCAGAGCAGGACTTCGGCCTCGCGCGAGGTGAGCCCGTGCTGGGCGGCGAGCATGGCCTGCTCCTCCCCTTCGTGGCGTTCGGTCAGGCGGAACACCCACTGGTCCGCGGCGGTGTTGCGCAGCAGGCCGGCTTCCAGCGTGCGATCGCCGGCTGCCACGGTGACGCGCGCTCCCGGCATCGGAGGGCTAGCCTGCAACACGCGCAGCGCCGCCAGGAAAGGCATGGGCAGCCCACCGGATGCGCAGGACCAGCCGGGAAACAGTCGTTCTAGCATCGCGCTCGCTGCCGGGGTGAGCCATTGCGGCTCGCCCGCGCCATCGACTGCCAGCGCCGGCCGGCCGCTCATGTCGAGTGCCAGCTGGCTGCCATGCGCGACGCGCGCCGTTGCCAAGTGCACCCGGATGCGCGCCAGCAGCTCCTCGATCACGATCGGCTTGCTGACGAAGTCGATGCCGCCAGCGTTGAGCCCGCGGACGACATGCTCCGTCTCGGTCAACCCGGTCATGAAAATGATCGGCAGATGCTGAAACGCCGGAATGGCCTTGATGCGCAGCGTCGTCTCGAACCCATCGAGATTGGGCATCACCGCGTCCATCAGGATCAGGTCGGGTGTGATATTCTTCAACAGCGCGAGCGCGGCGAGACCGTCGATCGCGATCAGGACGGTCATCCCGGCGCTCTCGATCGTCGTGGTCAGGAACCGCAACGCCTCGGGCGTGTCGTCGACGACGAGGATGACCGGCCGTGCCGCCTCTGCGGGTTCAACGCGCATCGTCGAGCGTCTTCTGGAACGAGGCGAGATCGAGGTCGATCAGCTGGCGCCTGAGCACGGCAACAAAGGGGGCGGCGGTCGGTATCGTCTGCTCGAACATATCGAGCGCGTTTTCCAACCCGCGGAGGTGACCGATCCTCGCGAGGTCGCGCAGGCGATCGAGGAAGGGCAGGGCCGCTGCGGGCAGGGGGGCCAATGCTGCAGGGGTCTCGGGTATGTCGGGTGCCGCAGCTTCGTCCCAGCGCAGATCGAGCTGCGTGCCGATAAGCGAGATCAGCGCGTCGAGTTCGACCGGCTTCGTCACGAACGCATCGTGGTTGCTGCGGTCCTCCCCACCGATATTGAGTTCATGGACGTCGGCGGACACCATCACGATCCGCAGCGCTGTGCCGTGCGTGGCGCGCAGCCGAGCAGCGACATCCCACCCGCTCATCCCGGGCATCTGGATGTCGAGCAAGACGATATCGGCAGGCGTGCGCTCGGCAAGCAGAAGCCCGTCCGTTCCATTCGCTGCGGTATGCACCGCGAAACCCAGCGCGGCGAGCAGCGACTGGAGGATGGCACGCTGCGCGGGATCGTCGTCTATCACCAAGACGGTCCTCGGCGGTCCCGCATAGCCGGTGATCCTCGCCCCCTGCACGGGCGCGCGCGATGCGACCATCGGGGCGGGCAGCATGATGCGGAAGCGGAAACTGCTTCCGACGCCCGGCGTGCTTTCCACCGCGATGTCGCCGCCGAGCACGCTGGCCAGCACGCGTGTGATGGCGAGCCCCAGCCCGATGCCCGGCTGACTTTGCGCTTCCGCCGAGTTGCCGCGCTCGAACGGTTCGAACACCCGGTCGAGATCGGTCACGGCAATCCCGATGCCGGTATCGCGAACCTCGATATCGGCGACTTGGCTGCGATAGCGGACCGTGACGGCGACGCTACCCGATTGCGTGTACTTGATCGCGTTGGAGACGAGGTTGATGAGAATCTGGCGCAGGCGCTTCTCGTCCGCCTTCACTTGCGCTGGCAGCCGATCGTCGACGTCGAGCGTCAGCGCCAGGCCCTTGGCGGCCGCTTGCATCCGAAACATGTCGACGATGTGGTCGAACAGCCCGCGGATGTCGATCAGGTCCGAGCGGATCGTCAGGACGCCGCTCTCGATCCGCGAGATTTCGAGCAGCCCTTCGACGAGGTTGGTGACATGCTCGGCGGAGCGACGGATGATCGTCCCGACTTCTGCGCCCGACAGCGTGTCGTCGCGTTCCAGCAGCTGCGCATAGCCGTAGATGACGTTGAGGGGCGAACGGATCTCATGGCTGACCGCGACGAGGTAGCGGGTCTTCGCCTCGTTGGCGGCCTCGGCCGAGAGCTTGGCGCGCTCAAGCTCGGCCAGAGTCGCCGCATGGGATGCGTTCGCCGCGGTCATGACCCGCCTGGACGCGGCAGCGTGGCGATATAGGCGCGCCAGCCGCCGAGCGCGGTGATGTCCTCCGCGCCGACGATCGCGCGCGGCTCGGCGACGAAGCCCTTGACGGTCGATCCGTCGGCGAGCGTCACCGAGCCGATCGCAAGAGGCGCCAGGACCTCCACGACGAAGCTGCCGAATGCGGCAACGTCGAGCTCGTAAACTTCCACCGCGATCGCGGCGCCGTCCTCTTCGCCGACGTGGATCAGCGCAGGCTTGGGCGGTGTGGAATTGGCCATCGCGTACAGTCGATAGGTTGGCGCGGTGGTGGTGGCACTGATCAGCCGCGCCTCGCGGGATGTCAGCTGCCAGTGGAGCGGCATGCCTTCGAGATGCGCGCCGACGACGGCGAGTTTCACGGTTTCCATACTATCCTCGATGTTCAGGGGCGGGGGTGGGGGAAGCGCGGCGGCGGCGAGATAGGCCTCGCCGGCGTCGAGCAGGCCCTGGTCGGTCCAGGCGGATGCGATCAGCGTGATGCCGAAGCCGGTGCCGTTGTCGCGCCAGCCAGCGGGAATGGCGAGCGCGGCCATGTCGAGCAGGTTGACGAAATTGGTGTAGAGACCGAGGTTGCTGTTAAGCGCGATCGGTGCCGCACGCATCTCGGCGATCCGGTAGATCGTCGGCGTGGTCGGCAGCGCGAGCAGGTCGATATCCTGCCACATCGCGTCCGCGATCCGCTGAAGCGCGGCGAGCCGATACTGACCCTCGAAGACGTCTACGCCGCTGACGGAACGTCCGGATTCCATGATCGTGCGCACGGTCGGGTCGATCGCTTCGGGGCGTGTATCCAACAGAGGCAGGGCTGCGGCGGTGCGTTCCGCCACCCAGGGGCCGCCGTAGAGCAGCATCGCCGCCTCGCGCAGGGGCGCCATGTCCACCTCGACCAGTTCGGCGCCCTCCGCGGCGAGTGTCGCCAGTGCCTGTTCGTACAGGCGGGCGGCGGTGGAGTCGCCGAGGAAGATACGCTGGTCGGGCGCTGGTACGCCGATACGGCGCGTGGCGACGGGACGGTCCTCGCGTGGGCGGGAATAGGTGTCGGTGCGGTCGAAGCCGGTGACTACCTCGTCGACCGCGCGCGCGTCGGTGATGGTGTGAGCCAGCACGGTGATGCAGTCGAGCGTGCGACACGCCGGCACCAGCCCGGTGGTGCTCCAGCGGCCTTTGGTAGGCTTCATGCCGATCAGGCCGTTGAACGCGGCGGGGACGCGACCCGATCCGGCGGTGTCGGTGCCGAGCGCGAACGCTACCAGTCCGGCCGCGACCGCCACTGCCGAGCCGGAACTCGATCCGCCACTGACATAGGCGCGGTTGAATACGCATGCGGGTGCGCCGTAGGGGCTGCGGGTGCCGTTAAGGCCGGTCGCGAACTGGTCGAGGTTGGTCTTGCCCATCGGAATCGCGCCGGCCGCGATCAGGCGTTCGACCACCTCGGCCGAGACCGTCGGCGTGTAGGCGAAGTCGGGGCAGGCGGCGGTGGTCGGTACGCCCGCCAAGTCGATATTGTCCTTGATCGCGAACGGCACCCCGGCAAGCGGCAGTACTTCCCCCGCGGCGATCCGTGCGTCGACGCGGCGTGCGTACTCCAGGACATCGTCATCGACGATGCGCGTGATCCACACCGCGGGCTGGATCGCCGCATAGGCGTCGATACGTGCCAGCGCGGCTCGGGCGACGCTGACCGCATCGGTACGCCCAGACGTAACCGCGGCGGCGATATCACCGACCTGGAAGGCGACGTCCATCACGCGACTTCCACCGCGAGCATCGCCCCGCCGGGCGATAGCGGTTGTCGCTCCTGGACGTAGATGCGGCGTATCGTACCCGTGACGGGGCTGATCACGGGGGATTCCATCTTCATCGCCTCGATGATGCCGATCGTGTCGCCTTCCGTCACTTCCGCCCCTACGGCGACCAGTAGCTTCCACAGGCTGCCGCCGAACGGTGCCTCCACCAGTTCGCAGCCTTCGGGTACGTCGATCTCGGCAGTCGCTGCGCCAGCGTCCGCTTCCTCGGTCAGCGCAGCGACGCGGTCGAACTCGCCGTTGCGTTCCCAGTCGGCACGTTCCTCGGCGAAGGCCGCCTGACGCTGCATCTGGAATGCGGCGATTGACGAGGCGTTGTCGGCAAGGAAGGCGCGATATTCGGAGAGGCGGAACACCTCCTCCTCGATCCGAATGGCGCGCCGGCCGAGCGGGAAGTCGCGGCGCCACTCGGTGAGTTCCTCGTGGCTGACCGGGAAGAAGCGGATGCGGTCGAAGAAGCGCAGCAGCCACGGCTTGCCGTCACGAAACGCGTCGGTCTGGCGCCAGGCGTTCCACACCTGGATGGTGCGGCCGAACAGTTGGTATCCGCCGGGACCTTCCATGCCGTAGATGCACATGTAGGCGCCGCCGATGCCGACCACGTTGGGCGGCGTCCAGGTGCGCGCGGGGTTGTATTTGGTGGTGACGAGGCGGTGGCGCGGGTCGATCGGCGTGGCCACCGGTGCGCCGAGATAGACGTCGCCGAGGCCCATCACGAGATACTCGGCATCGAACACGATCCGCTGCACGTCGTCGATGCTGTCGAGCCCGTTCACGCGGCGGATGAACTCGATGTTGTCCGGGCACCACGGCGCATCGTCGCGCACCGATTCCATGTATTTGTCGATCGTCTGGTAGATCGCCGGGTCTTTCCACGACAGCGGCAGGTAGATCACGCGCGACGGGATTTCGAAATCGTCGAGGCCACCGAGCCGCTCCTCGGCCGCGGCGAGCGCATCGAGCAGCGACGCCTGCGAAAGCTGCCGGCTGTCGTAGTGGATCTGCAGCGAACGGATGCCCGGGGTCACGTCAATGATGCCGAGAAGCGCGGCCTTTTCGACTTCGAGCATCAACGCGTGAACGCGGAGCCGTAGTTCGAGATCGAGCATGATCGGGCCGTATTCGACCAGCAGGTTGCGATCGCCCTGCTGACGATAGGTGACGGCGGGGCGTACGCCTTGTGCCTCGATCGCGCGCAGGATCGGCGAGCCGAGCGCGTTGTCGGACTCCGCTGGTTCAGCCGTCGGAGCCGATAGCGTAGCGACGAGTTGGTCCTGCGCCTGCTCGGCCGCGACCGCTGTCGCATTGTCGATCGGTGCGAAGCGGACACTGTCGCCCGGGGCGAGCTGCCCGACCTTCCACAGATCCGCCTGAGCCACGACGAACGGACAGACGAAGCCACCGAGCGAGGGACCGTCGGGACCGAGGATGATCGGCATGTCGCCGGTGAAGTCGACAGCGCCGATCGCATAGGCATTGTCGTGGATGTTCGACGGGTGAAGCCCGGCCTCGCCGCCGTCCTTGCGTGCCCAGTGCGGCTTGGGCCCGAGCAGGCGGACGCCGGTGCGGTTGGAATTGTAGTGCACCTTCCAAGCCGTGCTGCGCAGCATCGCGATGTCGTCGGGGGTGAAAAAATCGGGGGCGCCGTGCGGGCCGTAGAGGACGGCAAGCGTCCATTCGCGGGTGATCACCGGTCGGTCGGCAAACGCTAGCGTTGCGGCGGGTGCGCTGGGCAGTTCGGTTCGGGCAAGATGCAGAGTGTCGCCGGTCATCACCGCGCGCCCGGCATGGCCGCCGAACTCGCCTAGCGTGAAGGCGCTGCGGCTGCCGAGGAACAGCGGCACGTCGAGTCCACCGGCGATCGCGATATAGCCGCGCATGCCGCCACCCGCGACGCGCCCGATCTTGAGGATCTGGCCGGCCGCAATGTCGATCGGCTCGTAGGAGGACACTGGCGTGCCATCGACGACTGCACCGAAATCGGCGCCGGTCAGGCAGATCCGGGTGGCGACGTTGAAGAGCAGCGTCGGCCCGGCGGCGGTGATCTCGAGCCCTGCCGTGTCTTCCGCGTTGCCGAGCAGCCGGTTGCCAAGGCGAAACGCGAGTGCGTCCATCGGCCCAGAGGGCGGTACGCCCACATCCCACAGGCCTAGCCGGCCGGGGTAATCCTGGACCGTGGTGGACGCGCCGCCCGCCAGCACGCGGATCGACCGTGGTGTGTAGGCGATGTCAGCAAGCGCGCGGGTCGAGACCTCTCCGCTAGTGAACACCGGCGAGCGCACGACGGTACGCAGCCAGTCGAGATTGGTCTCGATCCCGGCGATTGACGTGGCGTCGAGCGCGTCCTGCATTGCCTGCACCGCGGCGTCGCGGGTGGGTGCGGTGACGATCAGCTTGGCGAGCATCGGATCGTACCAGCTCGAAACCTCGGTGCCGGCGGCGATCCAGCTGTCGACGCGCGGACCTTCGGGGAACGAGACACCGACCAGCCGGCCCGAGCTGGGTCGGTAATCCTGCGCGGGATCCTCGGCATAGAGGCGGACCTGAATCGACGCGCCGACGGGCTTCGCCTCGAAACCGTCAAGGAAGGCAAAGTCGCCGGCGGCGCCACGCACCATCCATTCGACCAGATCGACACCGGTGACCTGTTCTGTGATGCCGTGCTCCACCTGAAGCCGGGTGTTGACCTCGAGGAAGAAGAAGTCGTCGCGTTCGGCGTCGTAGAGGAACTCGACCGTTCCCGCGGACCGGTAATCGGCGGCGGTGGTGAGGCGGACGGCGGCGTCGATCAGCGCCTGACGCGTGGCGGCGGGGAGCAGGGGGGCGGGGGTTTCCTCGACGACCTTCTGGTTGCGCCGCTGGAGCGAGCAATCGCGCTCGCCGAAGGCGACGACATTACCGGCGCCGTCGCCGAAAACCTGGACCTCGATATGCCGTGCCCGCGCGACATAGCGCTCTAGGAATACGCCGCCGTCGCCGAAATTGCCTGCGCCGAGGCGGGCTACGGTGGCGAAGCCCTCGCGGATATCGGCCTCGTCGGTGCAGACCTTCATGCCGATGCCTCCACCGCCCGCGGTCGCCTTGAGGATGACTGGGTAGCCGATCCCCGCTGCCGCCTTGACCGCGGCGGCTTCGTCCTGGAGCAGGTCGGTGCCGGGTGCGAGCGGCACGCCCTGCGCGGCGGCGAGATCGCGCGCGGTGTGTTTCAGGCCGAAGGCACGGATGTTGTCGGGGGTCGGACCGATGAACGCGATGCCGCGCGCGGCGCATGCCTCGGCGAAGGCGGTGTTCTCGGACAGGAAGCCATAACCGGGATGGATCGCTTCGGCGCCGGTCGCCTCGGCCGCGGCGAGGATCGCTTCGACATTGAGGTAGCTCTCTGCCGCTGGCGGTGGACCGATGCGGACCGCCTCGTCGGCCTGAGCAACGTGCGCGGACCCGGCATCGGCGTCGCTGAACACCGCGACCGAACCGACGCCCATCGCCTTCAACGTGCGGATGATGCGGCAGGCGATCGCGCCGCGATTGGCGATCAGGACCTTTTTGAGCATCACGCCGAAACCTGCATGCGCACAGGCGTCGGGTTGAAGCCGTTGCAGGGATTGTTGACCTGGGGGCAGTTGGACACGACCACGATGACGTCCATGTCGGCGCGCAGGTCGACGGTCAGCCCGGGCGCGGAAATGCCGTCGACGATGCCGAGCGTGCCGTCAGCCTCGACCGGCACGTTCATGAAAAAGTTGATGTTCGACACCATGTCGCGCTTGCCGCGGCCGGCGCGGATATTGGCGTCGAGGAAATTGTCGACGCAGCTATGCTGGGCCTTGGTATGGTGGCCGTAGCGCAAGGTGTTGGACTCGCACGAGCAGGCGCCGCCGATCGTGTCGTGATAGGCGACGCTGGTCCCGGTGATGGTCATCATCGCGCGACCTTCGTTCGACAACAGTACCGCGCCCTCGCGCAGGAACAGGTTGCGCTGCGCCGCGATCGTGTCCTGCGCGCTGTATCGCTCGGAATCGTCGGCGGCGGCATACATCAGGAAATCGACCGCCTGATTGCCTTCGAGATCGACGATGCGCAGCGTTTCACCAGCGGCGACGCGGTGCATCCACGGTGCGCGGGCGGGGACGATTTGGTCGTGGCGGATGGTACCGGGGAGGGGGGCAATGGTCATATCGGTCCTTCAGCGCGCGTACAAATCTTCGGTGTTGAGAAAGGCGCGGAGCCCCTCGGGCGCCGCGGAGCGTACAGGGTCGTCCTCGGCGGCCGGTTCGCCACGCCACGCCGTCGCGCGCAGCGGGGTCACCGTGAAATCTGCGCGGGTGTCGAGCACGTGCGGGCAGTTGGCGAGCACGACGATCAGGTCCATTTCCGCGCGCAGGACGAGCGTCCGGCCGGGCGGGAAGGGACCTATCTCGGGCAGGGTGGCGCCGTCCTCGGCGATCCGGACGCCCTTGAACCAGTTGATGCAGGGGTGGACGTCCTTTCGACCGAGCCCGTGCCTGGCGACACCCAGCATGAAGCGGTCGCGCGCGTTCGGATGCGCGCCGTAATTCTTGCCGTCGCCGTAAGCGCGCGCGTTGGACGCCTCGTTCGATGCGCCGCAAAACGCGTCGTGCGTGCCGGCGTCATCCTCGAGGATGGTCATCATCACCCGGCCCATGTCCGACAGCAGCAGCCGACCCGCACCGAGATAGCCGTTCCACTGCACCTTGAGCGTGTCGGCGACGTTCAGCCGTTCGGTCGGCGTTTCGGCGTTGAAGACCAGCATCGAGGCGCAGGCGTCGCCGGCGACGTCGATCAGCCGCAGGCGTGTGCCGCGGGCGATCCGGCGCGACGTATAGCCTGCAGGCGCGATCGTCTCTTCCCAGACGGTTTCGCCGGGGGCGTCGGCGGCAACGGCGGGGAGGGTGGGCATGGCCTCCACCCGGGTCCCCGTCATCGCGCGAGCGTGATCGCGGGCGCCGTACGGATCGGCGGTGGTGGTCGTCATGCGAAGGGTCTCCGTAAAAGATCGGGCCGTGGAAGATCGCCGCCACCAATCGCGTCGACGAGCGCCTGTGGCGGCAGGGTCTTGCGATCGAGCGGCAGGTCGTAGGTGGTGGTGGCGCCGAAGCGGTGCGGCGCGTGCGGATCGTGGCGACGCTTGTCGAAGGCGAGCACGCGCGTACCAAGCTTGAACGCCTCGCCGATGTCGTGCGTCACCATCACGATAGTCAGCCCGCGCTCCTGCCAGAGCCGGGTAATGAGCGCGTGCATGTCGAGCCGGATGCCGGGGTCGAGCGCGCCGAACGGCTCGTCGAGCAGCAGAATGCGGGGATGCTTGATCAGCGCCTGCGCGATCGCCAGCCTCTGCTGCATGCCGCCCGACATCTGCGCGGGATAGACATCGAGGCTGTGTTCGAGACCGACCGCGGCGAGCATCTCGACCGCGGTGTCGCGCGCCGCGCGCCGCTGCGCACCGAACAGGCGCGCGGCGAAGGGCGCCTGCGCACATTCGAGCCCGAACATCACGTTGCGCAGCGCGGTGAGGTGCGGGAACACCGAATAGCGCTGGAACACGACGCCGCGATCGGGCCCGCATTCCGCGCGCATCGGCTTGCCATCGAGCACCACTTCGCCGCGGGTCGGCGCTTCCTGGCCGAGGATCAGGCGGAGGAAGGTGCTCTTGCCGGCACCCGACGGGCCGACCACCGCGACGAAGCTGCGCTCGGCGATCTCGAGCGAGACGCGTTCGAGCACGATCTTGTCGCCATATTCGACCCAAATGTTGCGCATCTCGAGCAGCGGACTCATCGTCCCGCTCCGTGCGCCCATGGAAAGCCGCGGCGGCTGACGAACAGCAGCAGCGCATCCGCCGCGATCGCGAGCAGAGAGATCCAGGCGACGTAGGGCAGGATGATGTCCATCGCGAAATAGCGCCGGACCAGGAAGATGCGGTAGCCGAGCCCGACATCGGAGGCGACGGCCTCGGACGCGATCAGGAACACCCAGGCTGGGCCCATTGACAACCGCAGCGCCTCGATCAGGCGCGGCATCAACTGCGGCAGCGCGACGCGTATCGCGAGCTGCCAGCTATTGGCGCCCAGCGTCTGCGCCTTGACCGATTGCTCGACTGGCAGGGTCGCGACGAAGTTCGTCAGGTCGCGCGTCATGAACGGTGCGATGCCGATCGCGATCAGCGCGATCTTCGAGGCTTCGTCGAGCCCGAGCACGATGAACAGGATCGGCAGCACCGCGACCGGCGGGATGACCGCGATCACCGCGACCGTCGGGCCGAGCACAGCACGCGCTAGCGGCATGACGCCGAGCAGCAGGCCGAGGACCAGCGCGCTCACGGTCGCGATGGCGAGGCCGATGGCGAGGCGATAGAGGCTGGCCAGCGTGTCGGCGACGAGAATGACGCGATCGGTCGAGGGATCGCGATCGGTGGTGAACCCGCGAATGGCCTGCGCCATCGCCTCGAAGGTCGGCAGCACCTTATCCGCGGGGTTCTCAAGGTGGCGCGCCTCGGAGGCGAGCAGGTAGACGAACAGCAGCGCCACGATCGGCAGCGCGCCCAGCACAAGCTGCGTCCCGCGGCCGAGGCGGATATCGACAAGCCGCGTCAACGGCGATGCCTTGCGTCGGTCCGGTTGCGCCGGTCGATCGTCTTGCTGGAATGTTGTGGCAATACGCTCATCTCATCCCCGGATTTCATGCATGCCGACGGCACGGCGCGAGATCCGTCGGAACGGCTGTCCCGACGTCGCTCTTCTGTTCAGTCGACGCGAGGCTACAGCTTGCCGTCCGCCGCCAGCTTCATGAAGCTCGGATCGAACCGCAGCTTCACGTTCTTGGTGTCGCCGAGCGTCTTGCCGCCGGCGAAAGTAATGCCGATCGTGTCGACGGACTTCGCGCTCGGACCGAACAGGCCGTGTGCGAAGCTGAACTGCCGGACCCGGTCGGTCACGGTGATCAGGTCCGGGTTTTCCGCATAGGCGACCGCGTCCTGCGCCTTCGCGTACAGGTGCGTCGTTTTGAGCTGTTCGTCGAAACTCGCCTCGGTCGTGCCCGCGGCCTTGGCCATGGTCGCCCGCGCGGCGCGGCCTGCGGCGTCGTCGCGGGTCATGATCGCCATCGTCTCGTACCAGATGCCGGCCAGCGCCTTGCCGAGGTTCGGATTGGCCTTCAGCGTCGCGGTGCTGACGTTGAGCGTGTCGAGGATTTCGTTGGGAATCTTCGAGCTGTCGAACACCTGCGTCGCGCCCGGCGTCGCGCGGATCGTCGACAGCTGCGGGTTCCAGGTCACGACCGCGTTCACGGTAGGCGAGGCGAACGCCCCGACGATGTCGGCGTCGCCGGTGTTCACCGTCTTCACGTCGGCGAGCTTCATGCCGCTCAGTTCCAGCCCGCGCGCGAGCAGGAAATGCGACACGGACAGTTCGACGAGCTTGACCGAGCGCCCCTTGATGTCGGCCATCGTCCGGCCGTTCTTGAGCACCACGCCGTCATTGCCGTCGGAATAATCGCCGATCAGCAACACCGTGGTGTCCTTGCCGCCCGCCGCCGGAATGGTCAGTGCATCCATCGTCGTGCAGACCACGCCGTCGAGCTTGCCGGCGGCGTATTGGTTGACCGATTCGACATAGTCGTTGACCTGCACCATCCGGATCTCGATGCCGTATTTTTCGGCCCATTTCTCCACGATGCCGGACTGTTGCGCGTAGGCCCAGGGCATCCACCCGGTGTAGATCGACCAGCCGATCGTAAAGTCCTTCTTCACGACGCCTGCGCCAGTCGCGGATCCCGACGGCTTGCTGCCGCAACCGCCTAGCGCGAGCAGTACAGCGACGGCTGCGACACCATTCAGCCACGGTCGAGACACCATCAAGCACACCCCTTTACCATCCGATGATGCCAGCGCGCCGTTGTCCTTCGGTATGACCGGGAACAAGCACGGCGTATGCCGGCATCACCTCTTTGGCGACGTTGGCCTGCCGGAGATCATCGATGAAGAGGCAAAATAATGATGAAAGGCATAGATGAAATCTATCCCCTGCGTTGCGCCCTATGCCTTCGGGTGACTTCGTCCAAAAACAACTGTGTGGCAGTATCGCGTGATGGCTCGGCCCGCGCGAGTAGGAAGATGTCGTAGGCGGGCTCCGCATCGGCGTACAGCAGCGGCCATAAGCGTCCCTTCGCGACCGCGTCCGCAGCGGCGAGCACGGGCAGGAATCCGATGCCGACGCCAAGGCTGATCAGTCGGGCCGCCTCGTTGATGTCCTCCGCATGACCGTTCGCCTTCGTGCCAAGACGGTAGCGACGGCGCAGGCGGGTGATGGTGTCGAGTTCGTCCTCTCCCGTCAGGACGAAGCCTTCGTCCTTCAGTTCGCCCAGCCGCTCGACGCGGTGTCCGAACAGGGGGTGGCTGCGCGCGCAGTAGAGTTGCTGGCGTTCGACGAACAGCGGTTCGTAGACCAGGCTGCTCCGCGCGTTGCTGTCGTAACCGACGCCGATCTCTGCCTCGCCATGCTCCAGCGCGTCGAGCACCGCGCGCCAGGGCGAGACGCGAATCTCGATATGGATGTTGGGATTGCGGCGGTGGAAGCTGGCGATCGCTTCGTCGAACTCGGTGGAGGTGACCGCGGAAATCAGCTGGATGCGGACGATGCCTTCGACCCGCTTGGTTGCCTGCGCGACCTGATGCGGCACCATCCTTGCCGCCTCGAGCATCTCTTCGCAGATGCCGAGCAGGGCGGTGCCGGCGGCCGTCATCTCGACCCCGGACGAGGAGCGGTTCAGCAGCTGTTCGCCGACCTGTTCTTCCAGCCGTTTGAGCGCGGCGCTGATGCTCGGCTGCTGCTTGTTCAGTTTTCGGGCGGCCGCACCGATCCCGCCGGCACGAACGATCTCGACGAAGGTCCGCAGCAGGTTCCAGTCGACCCGACTGGCGAACGTCTTGTCAGGCAGGAACGGGCTATCGACCAAACACATGGCTCCAGGATCTTGGAGCGCATCTTTAGCCGCGCGACGTTCATACGCAACGTGCGCCCGGAATTCATGAGGGAGCATGGGGAACCGGGTCGATCGTCGCTAGCTATGCGCCCAGCAGGCGTCGTCGGAACAGCGCCTTGATCCGCCGATCTTCCAGAACCCGCCCGACGGCATAGAGTGCTGCGAACATGCCCGCAAAAACATAGGCGGGCGTCGGCGACGGCTTCTTATCGTCCTCGTCCTTCTTGCTCTTCTTCTTGGGTGGGTCGGGCTCGGGAGCGCCCAGAGCCTTGTCGATCGGGTTCAGCACCACGGGCGGTTTCTTGACCTCGGGTTTCTTGCCCTTGGCCTCGGTCCTTGCCTGCTCGAACTTGCCGAGGACGATCGTCGCCTGCGCGAACGCAAGAAACAGCAGCGGCGCGAGGAAGCAGAACAGCAACGCCCGACTGGCCAGCCGGTATCGCAACACCAGCCCGGCGGCACCCGGTTCGATCCGCAGGACGCCGCCGTCGAATACCGCCATCTTGTCCTGTGCAGGCTGGCCTTGCTTGCGAAACGTCAGCGAGTTGCCTGTCCGGTCGCGCGTTGTACCGGTCTGCTGGAACAGCGGGTCGAGCCGGTCGAAGGCGTCGTCAGCAGAGTCTCCCGGCACGAGCGCGAGACTCCCCTCGACGTGCCAGATCCCGTCGATGAAGCGCCGATAGACGGAGTATCCCAGCGATGCGCGCGGGGACGTTAAGTCGAGCGCCGTGGCTCGGTCTGCGGTGGTTGCGGCTGCGGTCATTCTGCGGGGACCATCGGGGCCGGCGCCATCGCGCCCATCGACCGCCGACCGAACCGTTCCTTGGCCGACTTCCACCCTTCCGTGAACGTGTAGGTCATCGTCTCGCGGACCGACATCGGGCGACCGCCTTCCATCCCGAGCAGTTCTGCCTCGCCGTCGACGCACGTCCCGAACACGCGGTCGATGATCACCCATGTGTTGGAATAATTGCTGCGGCTCGCCTCATAGTCTTGCGAATGATGTACGCTGTGATGCTCGGTGGTGTTGAACAGGAAGCGCCACCAGCGCGGCGAGTTGAAGCGGACGTTGATGTGCTGGTAGGTGCCGACCGCTAGGCCGAAAGCCCCTGCGAGCAGGGCGGCGCGCGGCACGAAATCGAAGAACCCGCCGATGCCGAGCCCGATCAGGAACAGCTCGACCGGATTGCCGACCGCGCCCTTGTTGACGTTGAGCTGGGTGATGTAGTGATGCGGCGCGTGCGCCAGCCACAGCGGATGCCAGTTGTGCATCCCGCGGTGCATCCAATATTGCCCGAAATCGAACACCAGCGAGATCATCAGCGCCTGCATCAGCAAGGGCAGGCCGGTGAACCAGGCGAACTTTTCCCAGTCGAACGAGTGCTGGATCGCCTCGATCATCGCACCATCGCCGATATAGCTGTCGATCATGCGGACGACGGTAAAGCCGATCCCGACATAGAAGAGATCGGTAGTCAGTTCCTTCCAGGTCAGTCGCCAACTCTCATGCCGCGGCGCCAGCCATTCGAGGCCCAGCAACAGCACTTTGAAGCCGATGCCGATGCCGATCGCGGTAGATGCCTTGGCGATCGAATTGGGCGCGTAGAACCAGAAGGCTATCAGCGCGAACAGCATCGTCGGCTGGAACCAGGTGAAGAAGATCTGCTTTACCGGGCCGCCCTCGACCTTGGGAATGTTTTCCCACCCCACGATGACCGGCGCCTGTGCTCCGATCACTCTATTGCCGACACGAACTCCGCTCATACTTACCCCGCGATGCCACGCTTCTAAGAGAGAGATGCCTGAAAACGGGGGGCGGCGTCATACGTCATCGAACGTATGTAGCTCCATTTGGCGCAAGCAAAAAAGGGAGCGAGGGTTGCTC
Organism: Sphingomonas sp. PAMC26645; assembly: GCF_004795835.1. Lineage (NCBI taxonomy): Bacteria > Pseudomonadati > Pseudomonadota > Alphaproteobacteria > Sphingomonadales > Sphingomonadaceae > Sphingomonas > Sphingomonas sp. PAMC26645. The sequence goes on along the minus strand of NZ_CP039249.1, from coordinate 4,076,299 downwards.
CCGGATCGCTCACTAGTGAATAGCGGAAAGCGGGTTGTCGATTAAGGCACGAGGGCTATGTACGCAGACGTCGTTCGTATGGCTAGGTTGAGGCCTGAACGTATGCCGTTTGGTGGAGAGCGGCCGGTCCGCTTTCGAGCGCTGAGGCGACGGAAGCGGACGTTTGTTCATCAGCTCGCGACGGCAGCTAGGCGCCCAATAGCGGTCGTTCTGAACGTCTCATGCAAGGCCCAAGAACCGCCACTAGCGCAAGCCGCCACAGGTCCAGCGCGTCGAGTATGGGGAAAGGCGCAAGCATCATATAGGACTTGGTATAGTGGCGGGTGTGATGTTGGTTTGTAGGGGAGGTATCTGGTGGCTCGATACGAGGATGCAGTCAGACTCGAAGAACTGGTCATGACCGTGTTGGGCAACGGCGAGGCCGATTCCGGCGACGAGGCTGAATACAACGAGCTCATCCAGCGGCTGGTGACGGAGAATGACGAGGAGGTCGCCTCAAAGGCTGGCGCATTGCGGCTGCCGAAGTCTCTGAAGCTACTCGCTGCCGAGACCAGGGCGAGGCGCGACAATCTGCTGACCACCACCGGATTTGCCGATGGGATGAGGCGGATCAAGGAGATTTTGCGAGCACGGCTTGATCGGCACGTCCCTCCGCATGATCACTCGATCGCCGAACCGCCTATCCCGGGGCGATCGGTGCGGTCCTCAACTTGGACTGGGGCATCGACGCCCGCCGAGCGCGTTAAAGCCGTGCGCACACTGATCCCCGTGGCACGGGAAGCGGTCGAGCAACTTATATTGTCATTGCAGCTTGGCCAGCACAATGGCGGGCCGCCGTTGCATGACCATCAAGATGCTCTGGCAGCGCTGAAGAGCCTCCATTCGGCGCTCGGGAAACTTCTTCAAGCCGCCGATGACGGCAGACTTGACCGTCAGTATCATGGCGGTTTGGTTGATGAAGCAGTGCGATACTCCAAACGGATGATGGATTCACTGCGACACGATCCGCTTCCCTACGCCACGGCAGCAACTGTTCTTGCGATCATGTGCGCTTGCGGCTTCCCCACAGCAGGGGCATTCCTCGCGGACGTGACATTCAATATCCGGCGTTCGCCGCACAGGTAGATGCTCGCTGGGGCCGGGAAGGCTTGTCTCTTCGAACCCAAAGGGTCGACCGGCGGTATGCTCGACGGAACGCGGTCAGTCGCTACAGTCGAAGACCGGCTAGGATTAGCATGAAAGGTCATGCCCGGCTTTGCCTGCACCTACAAGCGTGACCCTCCGCCATGGGGTCGAGAGCCGCACACCGCTATACGCCGCTGGCTGCCGGCCCGCTTCGAGCTGCAGATGCTGGAAAGCGGACTTCACCGGATATCGGCATACAAAAGTCCGGAGTAGGGCCGCTACGCCAGAGCGAAACGTTAGGCGCGTGCTGCCAAGATGTCGCGCGGGATGTTCATTCCGACCTCCGCAGCCGGCGCGGCACCCTGGCCACGATTTGCGGCATCCGATCTTGAGCATGCGGCACTCGCTCGGGATGGGCGGAAACACGCGTAGTGAAATTCGCCCTGGCCCGATCGACGCTCATAACAAGCTCTCCCAAAGCGGAGCAGGCGGCAGGCAGACTTCGGCCCTGTCCCCGGCCACGGGACTGTCCGCCGTCGTTGCTCCGTCTGTCGGCACGCCGACGGGCACGGCATGGTCGCGAACTCGTGCTAAACATCGCCATGTACGCACCGTCGGAGCGCGCCTTCGGCTCGAACCTGGACGCGGCGCATCGCATCGCGCCGACCCTCGCTTCCGTCGCGAAGAGCCGTTATGTTCAGCCTGTGTGGGATGGGTTGACTAAGAGAATTGGGAATCTGGCAGCGCTCGGCGTAGCCTTAGCAAGTGCGCCGGCGCGCGCGGCTTCATTCGGCCCTTTTAATCAAATGTCGCTTCTGGGGGGCGCAGTTGCATTGGCTCTTGTGGCCCTCGCGCTCATCGTTTTCCTGTCCTGGCGGTCAAATAATGAGCGCCGGCAGCTACTCGATCAGGTGCGTCATCTCGAGGCACAAGCAGAAGGCGCGCGCGACGTAGCTTTAGCGGCTTGGGGCCGCGCGAACTTGGAAGACATCGACGAGGAACTCGAGAGCGGTGGCGACGAAGGCGATGTTGATTTCAAGGCCGCGCCGCCTCGCAGTCCGCTCTGGGTCCCCGACCCCCTTGTCGAGGCGTGCGCCCGAGGGGGGACGATTCTGTTTATGGGTGGCTCCTCTCTTGCGCGTGATGGGGCGCCGAGTCGCGAGCAGTTCCTCATTCGCGCCTCCTATACCGTTCCCGATGCGCTACTATCGGATGCTGGGGCGCCTGAGCTCCGCGCAAGCCTCAAGCGCCTTCTGCAAAGGTCCGACTTGGACGCGGCGACTGAGCTGCTCGAGCAACGCGTGGGGCGCGAGGTTCTTCTTTCGATAGCGCACGATTTGTATGCCGACACCCGTCCGACCGCAGACTTACGGCGACTTTGTCGCGACGTCGAAATCCAGGGATTCGTGTCTCTAGCCTTCGACTCGGCGGCGGTGGAGGCGGTAGGCGGCGTCAACACGCGTGTGCTCACTGCGCGTTCCAGTGCCGACTTCGAGCAATTGATGACCGAGCCGGGCCGATTCCTGCTCCAGTTGGCGGGAGCTCTCGAGCAGCCCGGCACGGTACGGCTCACGTTCACAGAACTCAAAACCAGCCTAGCGGAAGCGCCCGATCTGCGTTCTACCCTTTTGTCGATGTTTGCGGCGCGGACGCTGCTGTTCGTCGGGCTATCGACAAACGAGATTGAGGCGCTTTGGGACGCGGTCGGAATGTTCGGACCGGCCGCGCAGACCCACTTCGCTTTGATACACGACGATCCTGACTTCGACCTGATGGCCGAGCGATTCCGCTCGCGGTACAATACCGAACTGATCGAGATCGCGGACCGGGAAGCGTTTGCGAAATTTACTAGCAGACTGTCGGATGCTGTTGGCGCTCGCCAACGTGCGTTGACGTATGCGCCTGCCAGCGAGCCGGCGCGCGTCAGCCTCCTTCGGCGCGTCTCACTCCAGAATATCGGCCCCTTTGACGAGGCCGTTGTTGAGCTATCGCCATCGTGGACAGTCATCCTCGGAAACAATGGCGCCGGAAAGTCGACGATCTTGCGCGCAATCGCGCTCGTCCTCGCGGGCACCGACCGCGAGGCACAGACCTATGCCCGCACGCTGCTGAGACGCGGCCAGAAGTTCGGCATTGTCGAGCTGGAAATCGACGCGATACCGCAGCCGGTTACCTACCGCGTTGAGATCAGCGTCGAGCGAGAGCGAGTGAACCTCAAGTCAGGAGTGTCGCCGCTCCAGGCAGGCGCACTCGCGGCTTTCGGCTTCACCGCGATCCGCGGCGTGGATATGCCGATGATGATGGAGCCGAAGGCGCCCACGGGAGATGTTCTGCCGCGGGTTAGCGACGTCCTCCCGCTCCTACACGGCGCGTTTGACGCTCGCGTCCAGGACCTCAAGGCATGGATTCGGCAGACCTATGCCGTGCAACAGGACGCCTCAGCGACCGCTCGCGACAAGCAGCGCGCGAGTCGGAAGCTCAGCAGCTTCTTCAAAGTTATCGACGAAATGGCGCCCGGATTCGATCTGCGCTTTTCACGTTGTGATGAAAACGGCGAGATCCTGCTGATGACGTCTGATGGCGAGCTTCCGATGTCGTACGTCAGTCAGGGGATGACCTCGATGATCGGCTGGCTCGGCACCTTGATCCAGCGACTCTACGAGATCGGTGAAGCCGATCCCGACCCCTTGCAGCGAAGTGCGCTGGTCCTGGTCGATGAGATCGACAGCCATCTGCACCCGGAGTGGCAGCAGCTTCTCGCACCCACGTTGCGGACGAACTTTCCCAATCTGCAGGTCGTTGCCACCACCCATTCGGCATTGATGGTCGGGAGCTTGGAAAAGGGCGAGGCCGTCAAGGTATCACGGGTCGGCCGAGAGCTCACGATCGAGCAGCTAGAGCGCTCGTACAAGGGCTACCGCGTCGACCAGATCTTGACCGATCCACCGTTCGACATGGCCTCGACGCGCGACCGGAACTGGGAAGCGTTGCGCGAGGAGTATGCCGAGCTGCTCGGCATGTCTGAGCGCACGCCCGACCAGGACGCGCGATATCTGGAGCTGAACGCTTCTGGACGATGTACCGCCGCCTTACGAAAATCGCCAGGAGCGCATCGCGTTCGAAGGCGCCAGGCGGCGTGTGTATGCCGAATTCGACGAGGCCGCCAGGTCCGAGGAGCAAGTGGGAAACCTCCGATGATCAAGGTCCCCTTCGATCCCGCGAAGCTCACTGGCGAACAGCGCATATGGTGGGAGGCTTGGTCTGCTCGCGCGGCAAAAAAGATGGCCGACTATATGTCGAAACGGGCTGCGGGCGAAGCGTGCGAGCTCGACGACAGGATTTGGTCCGACCTGAAGGCCTGGCTACTCAAGAACGTTTTCCACGAGAAATGCGCGTACTGCGAAGTGCATGTCACGGCGAGCGGCTTCGGCGACGCCGAACATTACCGCCCCAAAGGCAATGTGACCGTGAGCGCTGGCGCGACGAAGCAACCCGTTGCGCTTGCAGATGGGAAGCCGCACGACGGCTATTACTGGTTGGCCTATGACTGGCGCAACTTGCTGCCTGCCTGCACGCGCTGCAACAACGCCAAATCAGATTTGTTCGAAGTAGAGGGTGCCCATGTCGCGGATCCCTCACATGACACTCCGGGACTGAACGCGGCCGAGCGGCCTTTCCTGCTCTACCCGTACGAAGATGATCCCTCCAAACACCTGCGGTTCGGGAAGAACGGAGTAGTCGCAGCGATTGACGGCAGCCCGCGCGGCAAAGCCACCATCCGAATTCTCGGTCTCGACCGGCGCGAACTCACCGAGGAGCGCTGGCGTGAGCAAGCCCGGGCACTTGAGGCGCTGGAAGGCCGGGTCGGCCAATTGATGAGCGACGAAAACGCGCTCGCCACGCGCGCACCGGACTATATGGGCCCCAAGGCGCCCTTTTCGCGCGCCATCCATGACTGGTTCGTGGAGCGAGCGCGCCTCGTGTCTGCGCGCGCGATCGCCGCTGCCAAAGCCGCCACCGAGCGAGGCGACTCGCGATAGGGCACTTGAGCGACGGCTCCCCTTTGCCCGCGTCGAATGTCCCCGATTCTGTCACGCATGGTCATCTGATCCTCTCCAAGCCCGGCCAGACGAGCACGTCTAGACATCCGATCGCCACGAGGGTGAGGACCAGCCCCGCGATCACGACAATCAGGCCGACCCCAACGAGACGCACGCCCGCACGGATCGGTCGCCAGACGGGGCGCCAAGGTGCTGGGCGCCGGCGTTGCGGCTCCTCGGCGAAGGTTTCAGGAGGACGACGCAGGAAGCGATCCCACAAGCCCCCGTCTGCAAGGTTCGCCTCGAGCTCGGCCATGTCGAAGCAGCTCGAGTGCCGGTAATTGGAGTCCAGCACGTTGATTGCAGCGACGTCGCTGAAGCCATGGCGCGCACCCGGGCCGGTCCCTGGGATGAAGAATTGCGCAAAGGGAACCGCGCAATCCCTGCCTCCGCAATGGTTGAAGATCGCCTCGATACGGCCCTGCGCAATTCGCTGTGACCAGTTATAGTCGGGTCGCACGACGCTGCCTGCTGCAATGACCCGACCGAACCGAAGGTCGTCGAATTCAGTGAGCGCAAGAAGCTGAACGAACAGCTGGCTCCCGAAGCTATGAATGACGATGTCGGGCGGCTCGGGAATCCTGCTAGCCTTGGCGTGGACCATCGCCGCGCGGATGGTGGTGCCAAGCCGCCGCGCCAGCGCGCGGTGGCGCCAGCGGACGAGGACGCTGAAGCGGATCAGCCCATATTTATAGACTAGAACGGGAGCGCTGTACTTGAGCTTGGTGGCGATGCGCCAGCTGAATTCCTGCTGCCACGGACCATGGGTATTGAACCCGTGAACCGCGATTAGCCAGGCGATGTCGCGCGTTCTGCGAACCTCCAGCCGATAAACGGTGCGGTGAACGACGCCCCCGTTATCGGCGAAGGCTTCGTCGCAGACGGGGCATTGCTCGCCAGCCGCAGCTTCCGCATCGAGCGGCTCCCCGCAATTGGGACAGGAGGCGATCTTCCGCGCCTCGGCGAGGCCGGCGGCCGCTGCAGCTTCGAGGAACTGTCGTGTCTTGGCTTCGTCAAACCCGAGCGCAGTGGCGAATAACGGCGGGTCGAGCTCGCTAGTCGTCCCGCTTGCGATACGCGCGAGCAGGGTATCGACCGCGACGTTGCCGAAGGCCGCCCTAAGCTCAGCCTCGCTCATGCATTAGACCAGATCACGCCGAGCACCTGGTAGACGTCCTCGCGCTTGCACTGCACCCAGATCCGTACGCGGCTTTCAAGGCCATAGCCCTGCACCTTCACGTTGCGGCTGAGACCCGGATGCTGATCAGGCATGAAATTGAACATTCCATCGGTGCCCGCGAAGCTCTTGTCATCGACGCCGCGCCGAGCCTCCCGTAGGGCCTGGACATCCGCAATGCCCCCCTCGCTCAACGTCGCGACGACATCGACATGCCCTCCGTCGGTCATCATGCGCGTCGATTGGACGACTGTGTCCTGCTTGAGGGTCATGGCCTTGAATGCCTCGCTCAGCGGAATCCGCACAGGATCGTTCTCGTAAATTCCGATGTGCTTGAGATCGTTCCGCACCAAGGTATGCACCTCCCCGTGCGTTTCGCCTTCGATGGGTAATTGAATCATCACCGAGCAATAGGGGTCCGCGAACCGCCAGGCGAAGCGCACCACGGCACGATCGAAGCGCTGCCGATAGGCATTATATTTGTAGAGCTCTCCATCGTCGTCGACCTGTTGGAAGTCCTTTGATGGCGCACGCTCCCAGCCGTCTGTTCCTTTGTGCCAGGCAAGGGATAGATGATCCGCAGCGAGTAAAACGCCGCTGAGCTCGAGCTCCGCCGGGAAGGCATAGCTGATCGCGGTTCCAACCAATTCGGCGTAGTCCGATCCTGCCAGCTTGCCCCCAATTTCTCCGACCGGGATCTTCGGCGGTTCGAAAAGGTAGATATGCTGGTTCCCCCAACCCTCGACTTCCGAGAGCCACTCCTCGATCATCGGTCGAGTCAGAGTGCCGGCGTCAATGGCGGCAAGAAGATTCTTTGAAAAATCCGCCTTGTTGGTGCCGATCTGAACCTTGTGCTTCCGCAGCAGCTCTTTGATAAACTCGTTGCCCTGAGTTAGAACGACGGAGCGAACCGCCTTCTTCAGTTGAGTCTTCTCACGCTTATCTTTTCCCGCTTCTGGCATCCTGCGTATCCCTCCCCAGAGATATTGAAGGCATCGTGGCGCGCAGACGAGTTTTTGTCACGGTTCGGAAAAGTTGTTTTTCGAGGTTCATCCTAGAAATCTGCCTATCTGCTTGCGGCCCACTTCCAGCCGTTCGGCGCGCCAACGCTAGGAAGGCAGCTATTGGCGGTCAACGGACTAGCAGCTTCTGGCATGACAACCTGATTAAGCGGTCACTAGTTGAACTGCCATCGGACCGCTCGGTCTTGGCGCGCTCGCAGCCGCGTGACAGAAGTCGGCATGACCAGCCGACCCAGGTATTCGTTCGAGAAGTTCACCCTCGATACGCTTCCCTGCCAGCGCACGGGTCGGCACTGACTCCGGCAGGACGATCCGCTACGATGGCGCGATGGAATTCCTCGCGCAGCAGATCAATCCGCCAGCATTCTGGGAGACGTTCGAGGAACTGTGCCGGGCGCTATTCGCGGCAATCTGGAACGATCCGCTGGCGCAGCGCCATGGCCGAGGCGGTCAGGTGCAGCATGGCGTCGACATCCACGGTGCGCGGCCCGACTGCCCCGGTGAGACGCTCGGCGTCCAGTGCAAGGGCAAGGATCGGAATTTCGGCAAGAAGGCGACAACGCGCGAATTCGATGCTGAGCTCGCCAAGGCGGAGGGCTTCGTGCCGACCCTGTCGGGCTGGACCTTTGCAACGACCTTTGCCGACGACGCCAAGCTCCAGGCGCATGCGCTGGCGGTGTCACGGCAGCGCATCGCCGCCGGGAAATTCCCGGTGAATGCGCTCGGCTGGAACAGTCTGGTGTCGCAGCTGGCCCAGCACCCGGCAATTATCGAGCAATTCTATCCCGGGCTTGGCGTCCAGCTGCCTCAATTGATGGCGGCGCTCGCGGCGTTGCCCGACCGGGTGATCGGCGCGCTCGGAACAGCGCCCCCGGACCAAGCCCAGGAAGCGTGGATCGATGAGCGCTTCGATCAGGCGCGCGATCTTGGCCCGGCGCTGCTCGGGCGGCCGCTCGGGGCTGCCGATGTCAGCGCCTGTCCCGAATTGCCCCAGGTCGACCGGCTGTGGCGCGAACTCGAAGCAGGGTTCAGCGCGCGGCTGGTAGCGACGGCGGGTGCCGGCAAGTCGGTGTGCGCATTGCAGTTGGCAAAGCGCGCCCATGACAAGGGCTGGCGGGTGCTGCGGCTCAAGGATTCCGCGGTTGGTGCCCTCGCGCTTGCACCCGGCGACCAGCCGACCCTGCACATCATCGACGATGCCCATCTGACGGACCCACAATTGCTGCGCCGTGCCGAGGAAGCTGCCGGCGCGACGCAGTGGCTATTGAGCGCCCACACGATCGCGGACGACAAGGCACCGCTCCCCGGCGCGATCCGCATCGATCCCGCACAGGCCGTGGCAGTCATCGCCGCCGGGCTGCGTGCCGATCTCCCGGCGACGGCGCGCATCGTCAAGCGTATCGACGACCGGATCGGAGATGCCATCGGCGACGAGGCGATCGAGGACCGGCTGGCTGCCGCCGCGACGGCGCAGCGGCCGTGGCAATTCTGCTTCATCCTCGGCGGCGGTTGGCGTCGGGCACAGCAATCGGCGGAGGACGCGCGCGCCGCCGATGCGGACCTGGTTCTCGCCGCGGCCGCGATCCGCCAGCTGGCGACACGCGATGCCCGCGCCCAGCCAGACGATCTGACGGGATTGTTCGATGCTGGCAGCATTGCCCCCCAGCAGCGGCTCCAGGCGACGACCTGGCTGATCGAGCGGCGCCTGTTGCTGGCGGAGGACGATCTCCGCTGCCCGCATCAGCGGCTGGCCACCGTCCTGATCGCGCGGGTGCTGGAGGGACAAACCAAGGAAGGGCGTGCCGCGATCGGCGCGATGGTCGATCACGTCATTGCGGCAGGCACCTATCCGCTCTCGGGCATCTCGGCGCTTCTCACCGAGCTGCGCATGATGGGCAATTTCCCGACGCGCTGGACGCACCTCGTCGATCGATCGCGGCTGCCCGCGCTGATCGCGCGCTGTTGGGGTGCCGAGAGCCCGGAGGCGCGGCGCAGCGCCGCTTGGCTCTTGTCCGAGCTGCAAAGCTATGTCGACGATTGGGCGGCGACGATCTCGCAAGGCTATGCGCAGGTCGCAGCAGACTGGTTCAGCGCGCCGCTGCCCGGCACCGGCTATGGTATCGGCCATCTGATCGGACAGATTGGCATGAAGGACGCGGCACTGGCACAGGGCGTCATCGCGCTGGCCGATCCGGTGCGAGTCGCGGCGGCGGTCAGCCAGGGCGATGCGGTGTTGGCCTGCGAGTCGGCAGGCATGGTCTCGTCCTGCATGCGCCATCGTCCCGATAGCTGGCGGACACGCTATCTCGCGGCGATCGACCGCGACGCGTGCCTCGCGACGATGCGGAGCTGGCCGCGCGACCATTATCTCTCCGCCGCCGGGAGCTTTTGCGAGCTGTTCACCTGGGACGACGAAGCATTCGGGCTCGACCTCATCGAAGCGTTGCTCCCCGCGATCGGCGAGGAGGTGCGCGTCCGGCCCTTCCACAGCTTTCACGAGCTCCATGACATGGTTTGGCACGCGCTGCGAATGTCGGACACGCTCGGCATCTATGCCGGCAAGAAGGGGCCGACCGCGCGGATGCGGGCCGTGGCGGCACAGCTGGCGGCGTGTTGGACGCCGGAGGAGCTGGCCGCGCAGGTCTCCGCGATCAACCGCCGCGACTTCCAGACCGCGGCGTGGCTGCTCGGCTTCATCGGCGAGGTCTCCAAACGCCAGTTCGAGGCAACCGTCGCCCATATCGACTGGGCGCGGATCGACCGGACGATCGGCGATGCTTGGGGCGCGATGTACCATGAAGTCGCAATATTCCTGCAGGTTGCCTTCCATGCCGCGTCGGCCAAGGCATCGATCCGGGCGATGATCGCCGCACATCTTGATGAGATGGAGCCGTTGTCGGTGCGCCTGGCGATGCTGGCGCCTAAGACCGCCGCGCGTCAGGTCATCGCCGGAAAGACAGTCGGTCTCGCTAGCCATGGCCATTTCCACTGGCGGATGAGCGCGGCGGTTGTCGCCCAGCTCGTCAACCCCCACCCCGACCTGCTCGAGCCGATGATCGCACCGCATGTCGCGGCCGCGAGCGCACAGCTTGGGCGCAAGACCCAGCCCTTTTTCGACAAGCCGCTGCTGTTCCTGCGGCTCGCCCGGCAAATGGCCCCTGTCGGCTTCGAGCGGATCATGGCGGGGATCAATCCCGACGGGGCCGAGGCCGGCTGGACGGCGGCGCTTCAGGGTGCGGATGCCAGGCAGCATGCATTGACCGGCGACCGCCGTCAGAGGCGCGCTGACCGCGAGAGCGCCGCCTGGCTGGTCGAGGGGGCGCTCGAACGCGACGATGCGCTTGGCGAGGTCGCGCGGCGGGTTCGCGCGCGCTTTCCGCAGCGGTCGCTGCCGCCCGCGAAGCTGCTCCAGCCGTTCACCTAGACATCAGATACTCTGGCGCGCGACGCCCTCGAGCTCGGCGATCTCAGCCAGCAGATAACCGATATAGCTGCGGGTCAGGTTTCGGGAGGGCGCCGTGCGAAAGTGAACAGCCAAATTTGGGCGCGAAGCAGCCCATGCGAGGTCGAGATGAACGAGCGTCCGCTTTTGGGAAGCTCGGAGGTCGACCTAAATGGCCGAGTGTGGGTCGTCGCTTGACCTGCCTCGTTTAAGCATGATCTTACGCCGGGGCAAAGCGAACGGAGTTTCCATGTCGGATGCACAGGCGTACCTCATTGGCGGTGAAAGCGATGGAGACGGCATAGACGAACGTGTTTTCAAGCTCCGACGTCAGTATGGACGCGGCAGATGGGAGGACTACGAGCACATCGACCTAGGTGCCGGCTTCCCATTCGTACTTCGTGCAGCAACCAACCCGCTCAACCGAGATGAAGTCATCGCGCGGCTTCAAGCTCTCGGCCTTGCTCCACCTATAACCGGGTAACGTTACATACTTTGTGCGATCGGCTCTCGTATCTGTAAGATGAATGATCGTCCGGGGTCGGGGAGTGCCTAAGGCGGGCTCAACGTCCACAACTAGGTCGGTCGTCGAATACAAGCAGCTATCTTGCACTTGCCCTTGCAATAGCGGCGCGATAGCGGGTGACGAGGCGATTACACTGCGCGACATCAAAGTTGAGTTCAATGTCGTTTAACGCATCGTCGAACGACTTCAGATAATAATCCCGAGTGCGCGGGCTATCGGATTTACCAAACTCCGCGACCAACGCGTCCGAGCGCGCCTTGCCGATCCGCTTCCGGCACGCGCCCGCCACCATCATCATGTCACCCCGGGCCTGGATCGCCGGAGTCTGCCAACTTGCCAGCCCCCCAGCTTCCAACATGCCGTCGGCTGTATCTGTGGCAGCGCGATCAAGATCGAAACCGGACGGCGCGGTGATGACCTGCAAGAAGATGGGGTCCCGAGTAGCAACAAGACAGGTTTGCCCATAGCTGCGCAGGATCGATCCGATTTGGCGAAGCTGGGCGTCGGTCTTCGCGTTAGCCGACGCCGTCTCGAGGTCCACCTTGAGGACGTTTGATTGTCGCTGGATCGAAGCTAGCTTCAGCCGCTCGATCGCCGCCGGAGCGAGTAACTACGCCGACGTCTCAGTTGCGAACGCACCCTCGACTTTATCGGGCAAAGCGGGATCGACCATCATTCCGAGTTTGCGGCAAATCGGCGCCGTGACCACGAACCGTGAGACCTCGTCGATCCGGTCTTGCTGCGCTTGGCTCTGCGCGAATGCAGGCGTAGCCGCGGTAACAATAGCGAGTGCTGCGAGGCTGATCCTCAGTTTCATTCGACTGTCCCGCCTCCTACGACACCAGCGTTGGCCGCTGGACTTTGTTCAGACCTACGCGCCTCGCGGCGATGGCGAAAGCCGCGTCGAGACATGAAGGAATATTTGACGTCGGGGGGCAGAAGTCCTCACGAAAGGCCGAATATGGGTCTCTCATCGGTAGTTCGGCCGCGGCAGTTCACGCCCAAAATGCGTCGTTCGCGGGTCGCCCTTTCAACGACAGATTCTGCTAAAACATGCCGCTTGAACGGCGTGTAATCGTCTGGAAGCATGCGCCCCAAATACGGTCGTTCCGGTGGTCGGTGAATCATTCTGAATGCTGTTATCGATAAAGTTTAGCGGCTGGCGAGATCGATCCAATTTGAAGCTATTATTGCTCTGGATAGACAACCTCTTACGGCGCTATCCTACCTCCACGGGGGGGACATGGCGCTTTCATTCTACGAGGCAAAACAACGGCTTCTATCTGGCCTGCCGGTCACTTGGCCGAAGTTCGGCAACCATAAGGCAGGATCAGTGCACCTCGCCTCCGCTGGCGGGAGGCGCCTATTTCACTTCCTGCTCACCTGCGAGCAATCCAAAGTGGCCGACGCGCACGAAAGCCTCTTCGACGATCTGATTGCGGCTTGGGAGCTTGAGACCTTCGATCCTGCGACCGAGACGGAACAGAGCGGGACGGCAACGAATGCCGGCCCTTGGCGCCTGGCCCGAATTGAAACTAGCGGCTTCGGCGGATTGAATCAGGTCGGGGGTCCCTCCTTTTCCGTACCGTTCGACGGGGCAAACTGGTGTCTCGAGGGTCAGAACGGATCGGGCAAGACGTCGCTGGCCAGCGCGATCATCTGGGCGATGACCGGTTATCGTTGCCGCGACCAAGATGGGCTGCATCTCGAGACCGGAGTCCGAACTCCGGTGGAGAATGATGCTGGCTCCGCGATCGGGAACTGGCCCTCCATTGTGTCCTATCCGACCAGCGCGATCGCGTTGGCCGGCGCTGCCGAGACCTGGGTCCGACTGACCTTCCACGATCCGGCCGGCAACACCGCCCATGCATACCGCAGACTGCTGGCCGCGCCGGGCATCCAGCCCGTGATCGAGGTGGACATTTCGGCCGACCTCTTGATGGCGCCTCAGCTGCTGGAGGTCGGACTCCTAATGCCGGCTCGCCTTTCCCGTATCGGCTTTGGCGAGCGCAGCCAGTCGATCTACGATGCGGTCAAACTCCTAACCGGGCTCGATCAGCTCGCCGCCATCGCCGATGGCGCGGCCAACTTCACCCATCGGTCCAAGCGCTTTCTCAAATATACTCTGGACAAGGGGGGCGACACCATCGCGGCGCGCCTCGAAGCCGCTCTTGAACGCGCGTCTCAAACAGCGGTCGCGATCGACCTCAACCTGAAGGTCGCGGGCAAGCGCGAGGACACGGGCTACGCCCAGGAGCTCCGCGACGTCGCGAAGACAGCATCGGACCAAGCGGCTGCACACCTCGCCGTGCTGACCTCGGAGATTGCATCGACACTCGAAACGGCAAACGCGGACGATCGCGGCAAGATCAGAGCTGCGGTCAACTCAGCGCGCGCGATCTTGGGCGACAGTTCCAAAGGCATCGATGTTTTCTCGGCCTGGAAGGCGCTCGCAAATGCTCCGGCAGACACGCAGTTTCAGGCGCTGCCAAGTCTGCTTACCGAGGCAAAGGCCCGGGTCGCCGAAGCGATGCTTTGGGACAAGCGACAGGCTAAAGATCAAAAGCTACGGTTGAAGGCGCTGGCGTCCCGCTTCTACGAACCGGCGTCGCATACTCACGAGATCGCCGATTGCCCTTTGTGCGAGGGAAAGCTGACCGGCGAGAAGCGCGTTGCGCTCGCCGACGAGCTTGCCGCCTTGAAGCAGGCGGCGTCGGTCGCAGAGCGAAGACTGGCCGACGTTTGTACCGAGCTCGAGAAGTCGATCCGCGATTCCGTGCCGCCGGCCGTCGACGCCCATTTCGACACCTTGTCGGCGATGCAGCCGCGTGATGCCTTTTCGGAGGCTGCCAAGCAGGTGTTCGTCCAAGGGGCGCCATTCTCGACTGTCCTTACCGGCGTAGCGGCATTCGCGTCAGATGCGGTCGACGGCATAACGCAGAAGCTGCCCGCCTTCGTGCACACAATGACGTTGCCTGATTCGACCTCGCCGTCAGTGGCATCCGGGCTGCTGGACTATATCGCCAAGGTAGAGCGTGTGATGGCGCTGGCTGAATGGTGGCAGACACATCGGCCCCAGTTCGTCTCCGGCTGGCGCGAGATGGCGGGCAGCGCGGCCGAGGAAGGAACCTACCCGGCCGATTCTATCGAGGGCAGGATTCAGGGACTGGAAGCGGCCTTGGAGCGCGCTGCCCCGCTCGATCAACTCGCCAAGGACCTGGGAACGGCCGCGAAGGAAGCTGATCTGTGGCTTCCGATCCACGAGCAGCAACGCATTCGGGAAGGGATAGCCACGGCGCTGATGCCTCTGAAGGATCTACGTCTGCTCGTCGCCGCGCAGACTGCAGGATCGATCTCGGCGCTTTCCGAGCGGATGAAAGCAATCCTGGGGCGGATCCATTTCAAGGAGCGACTGTCGTTCGAGGATGCAGTCCTGGCGAAAAAAGGGGTCCTCATCGCCGGCAGCTTTGATCCCGGTGTGCGTGTCGACGCGTCCGTGGTCGCCAACAGCTCTTGGTTGCGCGCGATCCTTTGGGCCTTCGTGCTCGCTGTGCGCGAGCAAGCCATCATCGACGCTGGCGCCAATCCATTTCCTTTGATGCTGCTGGACGATCCTCAGGTCACGTTCGATCCGCGCAACAAACGCAAATGGGCCGAGGAGATCGCCAGGCTGGGCAAGGCAGATCCGATCGACATCGCGGGCGCGCAGCTCCTCATGATCACCCATGAGCGCCAGTTTTTTCAGATGCTGGTCAACTCGGAAAAACTGCCCGGCCAGCAGGGCCTGGTGGTGCGCCTCTGCAACGCTTCCAAGGTGGCGACGATCATATTCGGGGACTCTCTCGCCAGCGCTTTCGCCGACGCACAGGCCTCGAACGACGACCAGAAGGGACATGCCTATGTCCAGAAGGTCCGCATCTATCTGGAAGATCTGCTAAAGATCATGCTTCGTGCCGAGGATCCGGACATCGTCAACAAGACCTTGGACGATCTCGCCACGCTGATGAAGGCGCGGCGTACTGCGAGCGTGCCGCCATTCACCAACCCGTCCTTTGGCAAGCTGCTCGAATATATCGCAGGCGGCGGTGGCGGTAAGGCGATGCAGCATATCAACGAGGCACATCATCATTTCGACGGCACGATCGGTGTCGCGCAGGCGATCGACGTCAGGAAGTTCTGGGAAGAGAGGGTCGAATCAAGGCTTCACACCTGCTTCAAGATCTTTGCTGAATTCGAGGCCCATGTGGGCGAGCCACGCTTGTTCGCCTGGATGGACAATGTGGTGGAGTTCCCGACCACTGATCCCGCTGACCTCAAAGCCGTGCCGCTTTTCTATACCGGCATCGCCGCGGCGGCGAGGACCGATGGGCGCGCGGGTGACGGCCTGATCACGATGGCGGACTTGCCGGAAGCTCAGCAGGTTACGCTGTACAACCACGCCGCCTTTCAGCTGGCCGCGGGAACGCTCGACCCGGTGGCTGATATCGGCGACGTGATCATAGTGAGCAACTATGCAAAAGTGCATGAGCGCAATCTGGTCGTCACCTCGTTTCAGGACCAGCTGCTCGCGCGTCGGTACAACGAAGCCGAAGTGCATCCGCACATCGCCGTTCTGACGGGCCAAGCCACCGATCCGACATCGCTCGCTCAACCCGTGATCGCTCCAAAAGAGCAGATACATATGCGGAAGATAGTCGGTACGCTCTTCGCGAAACACCGGCTCCCGGTGCCGCCCAAGGCGAACAATGTCGAGTTCCTTCCGCTCGCCGATTTCACGGCGATCCACGCACTGCTCCAGAACGCCAAACTGTTTCAGGTCGAGGGGCGCAGTGCGGAACCCGTGGCTCTGGATGGCCAGTACATCATCACCCATCCGATCCTGATGACGAGCGCGGCGATTGGACAATTGGCGGGGCGGCTGGTGATCGCCATCGACGATGCCGGCGCCCGGTACCTCAAGCGGTTTCGACCGCACGGCCAGATGATTGTTCTCGAGAGCCTCAACCCGGATGGGACGACGCAGGCCGAGTTGCTAAGTTTCGGCGGGGAACAGGGGTTACCTAAATTGACGATGCTGATGGAGGTCGTCGGAATTCTTTTCGAGCTGCCTTCATGAGGTGCCGGCCTTGCCGCTTGGGCAAGATCGCAAACGTCCGCTTCCATCGGAAGCTGCCCTTCGGCGCCCGCCGCTGGAATGGCCGCAAAGTCCCAAATCTTGCCGGTCAGACTGCCTCCCGCGAGATGAACGAGCGGTCGAAGTTGGGGAAACCGAAAGAGCCTGTGAGTGACCGGGTCTGGGTCACGGCAGCTGATGCGACGAGAGAGGCGAATAATCATACGTCCTTCGGTAGGAAGAGACGGCATTCCACCTTAACGGCATCGACCGAGCTCCGATGCCGTTTCCATCAAAAGCGCCGGCGGATCGTGCCGAACACCTGTCGCGGCGATCCCGCCTGCATGGTGTTGTTGAGCGAGGCTGCAGTGTTGAAGAACTGGCCCGAGCCGAGCGCCGCGATGTATTTCTCGTCGGTCAGGTTCACCGCGTTGACCTGAATCTCAACGCCGGCCAGTGCGCTGCTCGCTGGGAAGCGATAGCCGACAGCAGCGTCGAACAGCGTGTAGCCCTTGACCGTCACGTCGCCGGTATAGGTGACGTTGCGCCGCGAGGTGTAGGCGCCCGCGACATTGCCGAAAAACATGCCATCATCGTAATTGATCTCGCCTTTGGCGAGGTGCGCGGGGGTATCGACGGTGCGGACGCCCCTAGTGGGCACGAATGCGGCGCCGTTGACGGTGTCGTCGTCATAGGTGCTGTCGTTGTACGAATACGAAGCAATGAGAGCGAGCGGGCGGGCGACCTGATACGTCGCGCCGATCTCGACGCCGCGGCTGGTCACGCTACCGACGTTTTGCAGAATGCTCGGGTTGCCGAGGATGTTTGCGCCGCTGAACGCCGCGAGCAGCCGGTTCTTGAACTTAACGTCGTAGCCCGCGATCACACCGCGCAGCTTGCCGAGATCAAACCGCCAGCCTGCTTCGATCGTACGGGAGGTTTCGGGTTTCAGCGTATCGCGGATCGCCTCGAAGCCGACCTGCGTCGTGCCAAAGGGTCCGCGGAACGAGCTGATATAGGCGCGCATGTTCTCGGCATAGTTGGCGAAGAACTCCTGCCGCCCGAGCTTGAAGGTCGCGCCGACCTGAGGCTGGAACCAGTCCTTGGCCGCGATCTTGCCGTTGATGAAGGGGGTGCCGAACGTGGTCGTGATGCCGTTGGAAACGCGCGTGCCCTTGAAACCGCCGGCAATCGTAAGCGCCTCGAGGATTTTCCAGCTGTCGCTGACGAAATACTGATTGGTGACGGTGGTGAGGTCGGTCAGGAAGTCGCTGCGGAACGGATTGGCCAGGAAGTCGGTCACGTCGGGACGGTTCGTCAGGCTGGCTGCGTAGTAGTTGCGGTTGGTGCTGGCGCGATTGTCCTCATGCCAATAGCCGATCTGCAGCGTGTGATCACCCAGCCGAGCCGTCGCGTTGGCAATGCCACCGTCGCGCTTGATGCCGTATTCGGTGGTGCGAACCGACAACGCGAAGCCGTCGGGCGAGAACACGGCTGGGGTATAGATGCCGCCACTGCCCTTATCGTAATGGTGGTAGTAGGTTGCAGTCGTATCGAGCCAGTCTGCGATCGGCATGTCGAGCGTCATGGCGCCGAGCCAATCACGACGTACGCCGCCGCTGTCGTAATAGGTATCGTTGACGTTGGTGTACGGCGTCGGGAACACAACGCCAGCGGTCGGGAAGGGCAGTGCCCGATTGGCGGCGCGCGCGGTCTGGTTCGCACTCACCTGGGACAGCTGAATGGCGGTCGCATAGTCCGGCCGCAGGAAATCGAGGCCATAGCCGATCCGGCCCAGCGTCGCCGGCGACAGATCGGCATAGTTCCGCTCCTTGTGGAGCGAGTAGTTGAGCCAGCCCGTCAGTGTTGCGTCGCCAAGCTTCTGGACGATCTTGCCGTTCACCTTGGTATCCGACTGGTTGCCGTAGCCCTTCCACTTGCTGGCGTCGTGGACCACGCCCGAGACCGACAGCAGCGTGCCCGTCGACAATTCACCACTGTCGATACGGCCGTACAGATGAACGGTATCGTACATACCGTAGGTCAGTGCGACCTCACCACCTGCCACCTGTGACGGCGCGCGCGAGACGAATTCCAGGTTGCCGCCAAGATTGCTGGTCGAGGCAATGCCTAGTGAGCCGGCGCCCTGCGACACGTCAACGCGCGCTATATTCTCAGCGGCGATCGCACGGCTGACGTGGAGGCCATTATGCCCGTTGTAGAACATGTCGCCGAGGGGGACGCCGTCAAGCGTGTAGCCCATCTGGCTCTGATTGAAGCCGCGCACCGACAGGCGCGTGCCGAGCTCGTAGCTGCCGAACGGATCTGAACTCTGAAGCGCGACGCCGGGCAGGCGGGCGACGGCCTTGAGCGGCGAACTGCCCGGTGGGAGGATTTCGATCGCCTTGCGCGAGACGGTCTGTTCCTGACGAACTTTTCCGGTGCCGTAGACGACGATCTCGCCGTTGGTGTCGGGCGCGTCCTGCGCGGGAGCGGCGTCGGACGACGTCTGGGCAACGGCGGGGCTGGCGACGGCCAGCGTCGCACTGACCGAGGCGAGCAAAAGCGTCTTCGAAATCACTGGGGTTCCCGCCTGATGAGACTGTGTAGCGTCACCGCTCGAGCAGTGATCGTTGCCGTCCGACTAGATAGGTTTCAGGACCCTTTCATTACGATGACGCTACGGATTTATGACGAATTCGCCAATTGTCACGATCCGGTCACGTGCCATGGATAGCGCTACGATCATGGCGCGTCCGGACATCCTTTGGCATCGTCGAGCGCTGATCGGCGCGATGGCATCGCTTGCGGTGCTGCCGACGATCGCCGTCGATGCCGGAGCGCGGGCTTACGCCGATCCATTCGCGCTCGGTGTCGCCAGCGGGGATCCCAGTGCCGATGGCTTCGTGCTGTGGACCCGGCTTGTCGGCACGCAGTTGGAGCCGTTGCAGGCGGCGGCCATCGTAGTGCGGTACGAGATTGCAACGGATGCCGCGTTCCGCGGGATCGTGCGGACCGGGAGGGGGCTAGCGCACCCCGAGCGCGCGCATGCGGTGCATGTCGAGGTTATCGGGCTGCCCGCCGGACGCCCCTACTGGTACCGTTTTCATGCGCTTGGCGCGACGAGCCCGGTCGGTCGCGCGGTGACAGTGCCGCGGGTCGCGGACCGGTTGCGGCTTGCCGTGACGTCATGCCAGCACTGGGAGCAGGCGCGGTTCGGTGTCTACCGCGATATCGTCACTGCCGAGCCCGACCTGATCCTGCAACTCGGCGATTATATCTACGAACAAAGCTATCCCGACGTACCGCGCGTCCGCGATTTCGGCGCGCCTGAGCCGCGCGACGTTGAGGGCTATCGACGACGCCATGCGCTCTACAAGACAGATCCGGACCTGCAGTTGGCCCATCGAGCCTGCCCGTGGGTGGTGACGTGGGACGATCACGAGGTGCTGAACGATTATGCCGGGCTCGCCAATCGCGAGGGCCTACCGCCGGCGGTGTTCGCTGCCCGGCGTGCTGCGGCGTACCAGGCATATTTTGAACATATGCCGATCCGCCCAAGCCTGTGGCGCGGACGGCGTGAGGCCCACCTGTATCGCGCGGTCGACTGGGCGGACCTCGCGTCACTGTCGGTGCTGGATACGCGCCAATATCGTAGCTCGCCGCCCTGTGCTGCGCCAAACGTTGCGCGAAACGTGCGGCTAATTGACTGTGCAGAAGCCGCAGCGCCGTCTCGCACGATCATGGGCGACGCGCAGGAACGTTGGCTATCCGACCGTCTGGCGGGCGAGATGCGTCCCTGGACGATTGTCGCGCAACAGGTGTTTTTTGCTCCGCTTTGGCTCGACGGCGCGCATCGGTCGACGTTCAGCGATCAGTGGGATGGCTATGTGGCGAACCGCAACCGGGTGCTGCACGCGATGACGCGCCCGGCCGTACGGAATCCGATTGTGTTGAGCGGCGACGTGCACTCCTTCTGGGTGAATGATCTTGATGGTCCGAGCGGTTCGGCAATCGGAAGCGAGATTGTCACGTCGGCCCTAGCGGCCGCGTCGCCGCCAGTCGGCCGGTTCGGCGACGTCGATCGCAACAATCCGCATGTTCGTTTTCACGACGTCGAGCAGGCAGGTTGGGCGAAGCTAGATTTCGACCACTACAAGCTACGCGTCGATATGCGGATCATTGTCGACCGAGCGGATGCTGGCAGCGCAATACGATCATTGGGCACGTTCACGACGCAATCAGGCTCGCGAAGGATGGAAAGGGATTAGTTTCTGCCGCGTGGCGGTAGCAAGATGAACAAGCGTCCGGTTGGGAGAAGCGGCAATGACGCCGCGAGTGTCCGCTTGTGGGTCATGGAACATTGCAAATTCTTGGTGAGCTCGGCCCGGGCTCGTCGACATATCCCCCCTAAAACCGCAACGAACTTTCGACACCGAACTCCTGTGGCCGACCGGGTGTGTAACGGTCGATGCCAAAGCCGCCGAAATACCCCGTACGGGCCTGCTGCGTCACCTTGTCCAAGACGTTGGTACCGTAAACGCCGATCCGCCAGCGCCCGTCAGCGTTAGGCGAATAGTCGAGCCGGAATCCAACCAGGGCATAAGCCGGCAAGCGGCAAACATAGTCGGCCCCTGACTGGCACGCGGGCTTCTTGCCGACACCGCGGACGTCGACACTGGGTGTCACAAGCCCACCTCCAACATGCAGATCATAGGCTACGGCCGCGCTGTATGTGTATTTCGGTGCGGAATTGACCGGCGTATCGAGCGTTAGCGTTACGGCGTTCGGGCGAATGCTGTCATAGCCCTGCGTCAGATACGAGACGTTGCCCCGTACCGTCAGATCCCGCACCGGCCGCAGCACGAATTCGCCTTCGAACCCTGCCTCGTGAGCAGACGCCGCGCTCTGAACCTGGCGCGTAGAGACGTTGCCGACCAGGACGTTCACGCTCGCCTGGATGTCGGTGTACTTCTGATAGAAGCCAGAGAGGTTGATCACCGCCCGCCGGTCGAGAAGGTCGAGCTTCACGCCGGCTTCGTACGACCACAGCTTTTCGGGGTCGTAGGAAGACGGGAAGCGTCCGTCGGCTGAAGGGCCGCCCAATTGCTGGTTGAAGCCGCCGGAATTGTAGCCCTGTGCGGCAGTCAGATAGGTGAACACCGTGTCGGACCAGCGATAGGAAAGCTGAAGCTTCGGATCGAAGCCGTCCCAGTGATCGGTATCGCGCGCAGTGAATGGGGCACCACCGCAGTCGGCGATGCCTCCGAGAAAGTCGCCGTTGAAATAGCCGCACTGCGTCGGCACGCCGTTGTAGAAAAACGTGTTCTCCCGGCCGGCGAAGAAGACGTAGCTGGAGCCCGTTTTGCGATCATAGGTGTAACGCCCGCCGAGAGTGGCCTCAAGTTTCGGCGTGATCTTGTACGACGCCTGCGCGAAGGCTGCGTAGCTGCGATACTTGAGCGAGGCGTCGTAGACGTAGCCAAGCGGATCGATCCAGTCGGGTCCGGTATCCTGGAGGAAGTCCGTCTTCTGCTGGAAATAGAAGGCGCCCGCGAGAAACGTCAGGCGGTCGTCCAGGATGGTGCCCCCGATCGTAAGCTCCTGCGTGAACTGCGTGCTGCGAGTGTCATCATACTCCGCGTAGATGTCATTCGGGGCGTCGTTCACTGGCGTGTAGAACTGGGCGTGCGAGCGGCGATACGCGGTGATCGAATGCAGGGCGATGCCGCCGCCCAGATCATATCCGAGACGGCCGTTTAGTGTCGTTGCGTCGGTGTCGTTGAAGGGGCCACGGCCCGCATAACGAGAGATACCGCCTGCATCGCCACCGCGCGCGATGTCTGTCACGGCCGCGCTCGTTGGCGCAAGGAGAGTGGCGCCGCCATAGACGGTGTAGTCCTTCCCCAACACGGGATAGGCCGTGCAATAGGGGACGGCGTGCAGGGCATCGTAGTTTTGAATGTATCCCGCCGTGGAAAGGCAGCCAACGGGTATGGTCGCGCCGCCATCGGTCTTCGACCGGTTATACTCGCCGAGCAGATCGATCGTGAGGGGCCCGCCCTTGTCGACACGCAGCTGAAGGCGGCCCGACTGATTGTTGACGTTCCCGCTGCGGTCGTCGTCCAGAACGTGCTTGATATAGCCGCGTACGCTCTGCGTGCGAAAGCTTGCCCGGGCATAGATACCATCGGTCAGCGGCACGTTGAGCGCACCCTCGGTATCGATCCGCCTGAAGCTGCCAGCGCGGACCTGCGCATAGCCTTCAAACCGATCGGTCGGACGCTGCGTCGTGAGCAACACCGCGCCTGCCGTCGTGTTCTTACCAAACAGCGTTCCCTGCGGGCCTTTTAGGACCTGCAGCGACGCGACGTCGTAGAAGTAAAGGTCGTTGCCTTCTTGCCGGCTGACGTACATCTCGTCGACGTAGAAGCCGGCCTTTGTGTCCGAATTGACCTGATTGAAGGTCTGTCCGATCCCGCGAATGGTAAAGCTCGTGCCGCCGGACAACAGGGGTACCAGTTCGAGATTGGACACGGCGCCGCGCAGATCCTGGAAGTTGCGGATGTTCTGCTGGACGAGGTTCCTGCCCGACAGGACCGTCGCGGAAACCGGCGTGGTCAGCAGACTCTCTTCCCGGCGGCGAGCGGTGACCGTGATCTCGCCGACGTCGTCCGTAGGGGCGGCTTCAGCCGCGTTGGGCGACTGCGCGATCGACTGCGCGGTAACTGGCGAAGCTGCCATGCCTGCAATCAATGCAAGCGCCGAGAGCGCGCGCGTCGTCGACGACGGATGTGCTGCCATGATACCCCTTTATGTCAGCGTTTGCCGCGCTTGCCCTGTATGGCGATATCCCTATGCTGACAGTGGGGATTGTGGACAGAGCTTTTGTTTTGCGCTGCATCGCTCGGCTTTCGGTGCCTGGCATGGCATGATTTTCATCCTGCAAATCAGGTTGTAGGCAATCGAGTGGGTGAGGGCTGAGAGATGGTCACCAAGCTGGTGGTGTTGCTGTGATCAGGCCGATCTTGAAGATGGGGGATCCGCTCCTTCTCCGCATTGCGCGGCCGGTGGTCGACCTCGCCGACCCGAAGTTGAGAAAGCTTATTGCTGACATGCACGATACGATGGCTGCGGCAAACGGCGTCGGCCTGGCAGCGCCGCAGATCGGGGTTGAGCTGCGCGTCATGGTCTTTGGCTTCGACGACAACCCGCGCTATCCAAACGAACCACCGGTGCCGAAGACCACGTTGATCAACCCGCAGGTCGACATCCTGACCGATGAGACCGAAGAGGGGTGGGAGGGATGCCTTTCGATCCCGGGCCTGCGAGGATCGGTGCCCCGCTCGACGCACATTCGTTACCATGGCATCGGCGAGGACGGTCGCGAGCTCGTACGAGAGGCCCGGAGTTTTCACGCACGGGTCGTCCAGCACGAGCTCGATCACCTGAACGGCGTGCTGTATCCGCAGCGGATTGCCGACATGACGAAATTCGGGTTCATCGACGCTTTGTTCCCCGACAGCGACCTGGCCGCGCTCGAGACGGATCGGTGATAAGACCGGGTTCGAAAGACGCGAATGAGGTCGTCAGTCCAGACCGGGTCGGTCTCGTTCGCTCGCTCGGGCGGTGGGGGCTGACGGCGCTTACGATTAATTGCGTCGTCGGCGCAGGAATCCTCGGACTGCCAGGCAAGGTCTACGCGCTTGCCGGCGCCTCCACCGGTTTGGTCGTAGCCGGTGCAGCCATCCTCGCGTTAGCGGCCGCGCTATGCCTTGCGGAGCTTGGCAGCCGCATGGACGGAAGCGGGGGCCCTGTCGAATATTGCACGGCGGCCTTCGGTCCGGTCGCGGGGTTCGCGGCAGGCTGGCTCTTGTGGGCGGCGACCGTCTTGGCTGCAGCGTCTTTGCTCAACCTCTTCGCGACCATGGTGGCACCTGACGCACACACCATGATAGTGGTCGGTACGGGACTGGGACTGACCGTCCTGACCTGTGCAGGCATGGGGCGCTCGGCAATCGCGAGCGGTGCGTTGACCGTCCTCAAGCTCGGTTTGCTGGCGGGGGTGGCCATCGCTGGCCTTACCACATCAGCGGCTCCCGCTACCTTACCCTCTACAGCTGCACAGCCCGTAACGGCGCTGATCCTGATGTTCTTCGCATTCGTCGGGTTCGAACGACCAACCGCGGTCGCAGGTGAGGTGGTAGACGCGCGCCGCGCAGTTCCGTTCGCCCTGCTTGCCGGTATGGCGGTGGTCACCGCGCTGTATGCAGGCGTGATCGCCGCATGCTGGCGCGGCGTGCCGAACCTCGCGCTGAGCGAGCGTCCTGTCGGAGATCTGCTCGGTCGTCTGTTTGGGAGCGAGGTCGCGCGTGGCGCCGAGCTTGCAGCGGCGGTGATCGTGCTCGGTACGCTCGTCAGCCAATGGATCACGGCGCCGCGCCTTATGCTCGCTCTGTCGGAAAGCCGCCAATTGTCGGCGATATTCGGCCGCATCGCGTCAGGCAGGGGGACGCCGGACGTGGCCATCGTGACGACGGGCATCGTCGCCGTTTTTCTGGCGCTCGGAGGCGATTTCGTCACGGGCATCGCTGCGTCAAGCGCATCGCGGTTGCTGATCTTCATGGGGTGCGCCGCGGCGCTGCTGCGCCTTCGTCGCCAGCCCGGCATTCCGGAAGCGCGCTTTCACTTGCCCCTTGGAGCGGCAGTCGCCACCTGCGTGATCCTGGTGTGTGGGGCGCTGCTCGCTGTGGCATCGGCCGAGCTTGCGCGGCTGGGTGTTCTGATCATCGTTGGAGGATTGCTTTGGCTGATATCGAACGGGAAACGCTGGTTCCAGCGGGTGTGACCGACACTACGGGTCTATCGATTGCGCCATCCGGTCCGGTCCTGGGTGCGGAGATCTCCGGCTTCCGCATCGACGGATCGATCAATGCCCAAGTGGCGGCGACTCTTCGTAATCTGCTGCTGCACTACAAAGTCCTGTTCTTTCGGGATCTCGATCTTACCCACGAGCAGCATCTGACGTTGGCCAGGGTGTGGGGTGACCTCGAAGGGCATCCGGTCATCAAGCATGTACCGGGATATCCCGAGATCCTCGACATTCGCGGTTCGGAGGAACGCGTCGAGGACAACGCCGGCAACCAGCGCTTCCAGACGCTCGACAAGTGGCATGCGGACGTAACCTTCCGCGCCGCACCCTCGATGGGGGCGGTGTTGCGCGCCCGTGAGATCCCGGAGATTGGTGGGGATACGTTGTGGGCCGATGCCGCCGCTGTCTACGCTGGGCTTCCCGATGACGTGAAATCCCGGATCGCAGGGCTGACCGCTACGCATGACCTGCTCTTCGATTTCGGAGACCGGATCGCGCCCGAGCAACGGGCGGCGTTCGCTCAGGACTATCCGCCTCAGCACCATCCAATCGTCCGCGTGCATCCCGAAACGGGTGAGAAGGTCCTGTTCGTCAACGCGAGCTTCACCAGTCAGATCGACGGGATGGATGAGGCGGAGAGTGCAGAATTGCTCGGGTATCTGCTCGATCGGTTCAAGGTGCCCGAATATCAGGTTCGCTTCAGATGGTCGGCGAACGCGGTCGTCATCTGGGACAATCGGGCGACGCAGCACTATCCCGTCGCAGACTATTGGCCTGCGCGGCGCAGGATGGAACGCGTGACGATACGCGGTGACATTCCAGTGTAAACGCTTCTTGGCCAATACGAGCATCGCTGCGTCAACGTTTGCAAGTAATTGAACTGCAAAGATAAATAGGCGTCTGATGTGGGCATCGAAGAGTGGTGAAATTCGCGGTTATGGGTTAACTAGTCCAACAAGTAGAGAGAAAGGGGTAGTAGGTTCGCTAGACTAGACGACTAGTTCCAGAATGCCATCGTGCGGCAGGAAGGGAGCCCGATGAGATACAATTCGCGGGGGAGGCTGAGACCTTTCGACCGTGTGAACATCAAAGCGGATGAGTTGCGCCCAGCCAAAGGCGGTGGTGAGGGCGGTATCGGCCGCGTCGCGGCCTACTGCCATTAAGATTCGGCCGGTGCGCGGGATGCGATGCCGTGCATCGTATGCGTGCCACGAATTACCGAGATACACCTCGAACCAGGCATGGAAATCCATTGCGACGTCAACGGGCGGTACGCCGATGTCGCCGAGGTAGCCGCTGCAATAGCGCGCCGGGATATTCATGCAGCGGCACAGGGTGACTGCGAGATGTGCGAAGTCGCGACAGACACCGACCCGTTCCTCATAAGCCTCATAAGCAGTCCTCGTAGCGCGAGCGTAGCAGTACCCGTAGGTGATATGCTGGTGAACGAAGTCGACGATCGCGTGGACGCGCGGCGCCCCAGGTGCGGTTCCGCCAAACAGACGCCAAGCCTCTGTCGTCAGACGGTCCGTGTCGCAATAGCGACTGCCCAATAGATAAGTCAGTACCTCGGCCGGGAGTGCCTCAATCGGTTTTTGGTCAGCGGGATATTGCGGATCGGGTTTGCCACTATCCTCAATGACGAAGTCGCAGGACAGTGTCGTCGTGCCAGTTGGCAGCATCAGGCGGGTGCAGATATTACCGAACGCATCACGGTAATCTTCCCGATCGGTCGCCGCGCCGATGAACGTTTCGTAGGGTGATCGCAAATCTGCCAGTCGCGAAGGGTGGAGATTGAGCATAGCAATAACCGGCGTCGGGGCATTGCAGTCAAAGGTCAGGGTATAGCCAGCGTGGATGAGCATAGTGCCTCGTCGAGAAAGTACCCGCGATGAACCGGACCGGCCGCCGTTGATGTTTACCATAAACCAGCGGCGGGCTCAGTGGTTGCCTGTTCCTGGGTAATGAGCTCATGTTCGTCTGAGCGGGTCTTGCGCGAGACGTGGATGATCTGGGCCCTGACGAGTGAGTCCAGTCAACATGCTACGTCACGGAGTACAATCGTGGGGACGCAGTCGCGCCCCCACGACATCTCAGATTTTCACGCGTAGACGAGTGTAGTAGAAACCTCCGTTGAAGCCGAATGGACCGCCGTTACGTGGATAAACCTGACCATCCGACGTGCCACCGGTGAGCGGATAGATCTGTACCGTTGAGTTGGGCGACAGCCGATCAGGATGCTCGTCGGTGAAGTTCTGAGCGCCGACGGACAGGGTGAAGTATTTGAAGGTGTAGCTCAGTTCCAGATCCGTGGTGAACTTGCCGCCAAAAGTCTGGTTCGCGACGCCGTTGGTCTGGCCGTAATCCTGTGCACTTGTGAACGAGCTGTAATAATTCTCGCGAACGTTGAAGCTAAGGTTGTCGAGGGACCAGTTCGCATTGAACACGACGCGGTGCTTCGGCGCGAGATTTTCAGCGTCGATGAGCTGGGCGACGCTGATGATCCGGGCGTCGTAATCGGTAACCTTGGTGTCGTTGTAATTGTAGGCCAGCGAGAAATTGAGCAGCGCGTCGCTCAGCTTCGTCCGGTACGTCCCGACGACATCAATACCCTGCGTACGGGTCTTAAAGCCGTTGGTGAAGTACTGAACCTGACCGCCGATGCCGACCGGCAGCAGCGCAGGTTGCGCCGCGAGGTCCGCTGCCGTGACGATGAACGGCGACGTCAGGCCGATGCGGTTGCGCAGATTGATGCGGTACCCGTCGACCGTGATGGTCATGCCGCGAACCGGTTCGAGGATGACGCCCAGACCGTAGTTGGTCGACTTCTCCGGCGACAGGTTGGTTGCCCCGTAATATTGTGCGACCGCGGTATTCGTCGGGTACGTTCCGGCTTGGAAAGCGACACCATTGTTGAACGACGTGGTGACGATCGAGACGTTCGACTGACCCGGCGAGGGTGCGTGGAACCCGGTGCCGAAGCTGCCGCGAACCGAGAAGCCCTCCACGAACTTGTAGAGTGCGTTGACCTTGCCGACCCAGGCATCGCCGAACGTGTTGTAATGCTCGTATCGGCCCGCTGCGCCGACGGTCAGCGCCTCGGTGAGATCGGTCTCCAGGCCAATATAGGCGGCATAGGCCTTCTGGCTGAACTTGCCTGCGGTTGCCGGGCTCGTGCCGGCATAGCCGCTGGCGCCCACGCCTTGCGCGGCGGTCGCACCCGATGGCGTGTAAACGCCTGGTGCAGTCAGGGTATAGAGCTGCTGGGCGACGGCATATGGGCCGGCACTATAGGATTGCAGGTCGCCGGCAGTCTGCTCGTAGGTTTCCTTACGGAATTCGCCGCCAGCCGAGACGGTAAGCGGGGCAGCGAGACCGAGGTCTGCGGCATAGGTGAAGTCGGCGTTGAAATTGACTTCTTTCTGGATCAGATCGCCGAAGTCGAAGCTCGTCTCCGTCGCTGGACCGTAGGAAAAGTTCGCCGAATTATACATCGACAGCGACAGCTTGTTCCGAGCGAGCGTGCCGGAAAGATCGTATGTGAAGTCGCCAGCCGTGCCTTTGTAGCCGAGCACGCCGTAGAGTTCCTGCGTCTTGCCGACGAAGCGGGGGGTGAAACCCGCGGGGTAGAGCTGGCTATACCGGAACGTGTTGCCATCCCGGACGAAGCCTCCGGTCGGACAGGTCGCGTTGCCAGCCGGGCAGGGGGTCAGGAAGAATGTGTTGTTGAACGCGCCGTTGGCGCCCTGATTGCGCACCACGCCGTTCGTGTCGACCGCGGTGCTGGAGACGGACGGACGGTAGTTGAAGCTCTGGTTGCCCTTGCTTTGCGCATAGTTGCCGAAGAAGTAGAGCTTGCTGTCCGCGGTCACGTTGAGCGCGGCGTTCAGCACCGACTTGAAGCCGTGCGAGGGCGAGTTGCCCCAGATCTGCACGGGGAGCGGGTAGTTTGGCAGCTGCGAGGCGAGCGCCGGAAAGTTCTGCGCGAAATTCGCTGCCGATGGACGCTGTCGACCACGACTGGTCTGCCCTTCGTCGACATACTCCCCGGTGGCGTTGATGAAGCCCCAATCACCCTTCAGTCCGGCATTCCCGGCGATCTGATAGCTTTCGCCGTCGCCAGCATAATATTGGCCTGCGCGACCGACCAGTTCGATTCCCTGATCCTCGCGAAGCCCATAGTTGAGCACGCCGGCGATGGCGTCGGAGCCGTATTGAGCAGTCGCGCCTTCGCGTAGCACCTGGAGGTTGCCGATCGCAAGTGACGGGATCGCGGAGATGTCGGGTCCCTGCGCACCGCGGCCGAGACCGGTGTCGCTGCCGCCGTAAACCTGCACCAGCGCAGACCGGTTGTACCGCTTGCCGTTCAGCATCACGAGAACCTGATCGCCTGATAGGCCGCGAAGGGACGGCGAGCGAACGAAGGTCGACGCATCCGAGATTGAGTTCTGACCCGCGTAGAAGGACGGAACGATGTTCTTGAGCGCATCGATCATGTTGGCGGCAGGTTGCGTCGTAAGATCTGCCGAACTGATGATGTCGACCGGCGACGGCGAGTTGGCGAGCGTACGGTCAGTACGGCGAGTACCGAGCACGAGGATTTCACTCGTTGGTTCGGCCTCAGCGGGCGCTACCGCCTGCAGTGTTGGATCTTGGGCAGAGGCTGTCGCGGCATCCTGACCAGTACCAGATCGGGCCGCAAAGGCCGTGGAGCCTGATAGCAATGCAACCGCCAAAGCGACGGTCGAAGTCGTGTATCTGATCATCTGAAACCCCATAAGAAACCCGGCCCTTCAAGAGCCTTCTCCAGATGTTCCCGCCCCCGATCGTCGATTAATTTCGGCGTATCGAAAACGCTTTTTGATCAGCCCTGCGAAGTCGTGACGGTGTCGTTTCGCTGCATCGTCATCGTGCAACAAACGGCCACAACGGGCATGTTCTAGCAATCATAAAATTGTTCATCGGTCACGCTTCTGCAACAATGTTGCATTTTTACCGCACTTTGGGGGGCTTATTGGCCTGCCGTGTGGACAGTCAAATGAGCTTAATCCGATGAACGAATGGCACAAGTTGGGCGCTGGCTAAGTAGGTGCGAAGGTCCGGGTATGGGTCACGGCCGGCGCAGAGGGTAAGCGGGCTGAACGCCGCTTGCGCGAGGATCGTCCAATCTCTGATGAAGCAGCGCCAGGCTGGAGGCACGATTGATGACAATCAGAACTGACTACGCTGATTTTCTACGGGCACGGCTTAACTCACGAATTGTGGGGCTTCAGGCGGCTTTCGCTGCTCTCGTTGCCGACCCACCAGCAATCAAAAATAATGTTGAAATCATAATCTTTCCTGATGACGGATTGACACATCACCTACCCATCCGTGTTTTTGCGTTCACGCCGAAGGGTACGGAGCAGCCGGAAGAGAGCGGGATCGATCAATGCAATAGTATGCTAGACGCAATGGTTCCGTTAATTACAGAAGAAGAAGCCGGGCAATTCCAGACCTGGGAGGGAGAAGGCGACAGCCGGATGCTAACGCTGGAGCAGCCGACCGATGGCATCGACGAGCAGGCGCTTAAATCTTGGGTGGCTAATACCTGGCTCGAACTGGACCTTGGTGACTACGGGTGTCGCACTTCGGTTACTATTCATGATGGTGATACTGAGGTCATCTCCGTACCCTGACAGTGATCGCCACAGGTAGCAGATCATCTGCAGGTCGGTTTCTTGAGCAATGACGAGCGTTGTCTTGGAAAGGATAGCGTTTCCTTTGGTGCTAGCTCGTATGGCTCGGTCCGCTAACGCCCTGCGCTATCCATTCAGTCTCGATGAACCAGTGTCCGTTTATGGGGAACGGTGATCCGGCTCTAAATGTCGCCTTATGGGTCGTTGCACAATTTTGGCTGATTCAGCTAGGCCATTAACAGCTGAGGCAGATGATTCTTAACCGGTACACCGAACACTCCGGACTTCGTGGGATGCAATAGGTTCCCCGTCCTCGCCAATAGGATAGCGGTACAGAACGTTCTTATTGGCATCATCTACCTCCATGCGTATGTTGTGTTCGCCAAGGATGTTCGTTTCCATGCGACTCGTAAAGCGCCCATTAAACAGGCTACCGCTGCCGCCACGCTTCGTCATTGCCCCACCAAACTCAATGCCTAGCAGTAGGTAATCGTTACCTTCATAGTAGTTCACGCTTTCGTCGTCTATGGAGAGCTTTTCAACGCCGTCGGCGTCGCGGCAAGCGGCGAGGCTCGGTGCCCACGTTCCATGAAAGACACTCGAAATATTATCGTGGAAGCCCTTGGCTTGCACAACTCCTCCGGTGGGTAGGATGAAAAGCGAGGCAATCACTACGGCCTTCATCAAACAACTTCCTTTAAACATGTCACAGCCACGTTGTGGCTGGAGGTTCACCGGCTAGCATCAGTGTCGAGCGAGAGCGAGAATGTCACAGGCGCTTGCCTCACGACATTCTCATCAGCGCCAAGGCTAGACGCGCGTGACGTAGCGAGCCAGACTGATCACGAAAACAGGGAGGATCCAGATGCTGCTCTTGTCCATGCTGCTGGCGGCCGCGCCCATGGTGGCGACGTCTCCACAGGCGACTGATAATCCGTTTGCTCAAGGGGCCCAGGCCAAGCGCACGCCGCGTCGGCGCACGTCTGCGACGCGCTCCGCAGGCAAGTCCTCCAGTTCGGGCGGAAGCGTCTACTATGCGAATTGTGCCGCTGCTCGTGCGGCGGGCGCAGCACCCGTGATGCGGGGAGCGCCCGGTTACAGCCGCAAGCTCGACCGCGATAATGATGGGGTCGGTTGCGAGTAGCAGCAGGTGATGTCGCGACTGCGCCTCCGCTGGCCGACCTTTATCGAACTCGAAGTTGTGGGGATCGGCAGTCTGATGCTGCTGGGCCTCGCTTCGGGTCTGCGGTCAGTCGTCAGCGCGGTCGCGAGCTGGTTCTAGCCGGCAGCATCGCTCAGGCGAACGGATTGGCGACCTGATCGACGGATGCCGTCTGTGTGGCTGCGACCTGCTGGGGCGCATGGCCAGCCTCCAGCTCCGCCACAAGATCGTCGGCGAGCTGCTTCAGCGCACGGGCACGCTCAAGCCCGGCTTGGTCCCGGGTGATCTCTACCGAACCGGAGATAGCGACCCTGCTTGTGCCGTTCTCGATCGCAAGATCCCCGATCGAGGTTGCGGCTTCGTCATCGGCAAACGGCTTGATCATCGGCCAGATCCTTTGTGGTTGGTCATTCGAAGGTGGGGAACGCGGGAACCTTGGCCTTGGCTGCGGGATCGAGCGTGGGGAAGGGGTTAATGCCGGTGCGAGCGGTCAGTGTTGCGATGGATACTACCTCCCACTTCGCGTTCGGGCCGTTGCTGGCGATCCAGGCACCCGCTCCCTGACCCGGCACATAAATCGCTTTCCAGACATGGCTCGGCACCAGCACGCGCCCGTTCAGGCGCTTGATGTTGCTGCTGGCGAAGGCGGGGCCGGTCACGACGTAGGTTTCGCCCAGCTTGGTGGTCAAATCACGAACATAGCCCTCGAGGTCCGCCCAGCCGTTCCGGTTCAGAGGACCATCCTGCGGCACGATGTTGGCGAGGCTGAAGCTCTCATAATCGTCTTGGGCGTCGCCCATGTCGCCCGATGGCGCCATGTGTCCGCGGTCGAACCCGGACCCGCGATAGTCGGCAAGTTCGCCGCGTTCGGCCTGCGGCAGACGCTCTTCAGGGTGGAAGCGGTTGTCACGGGTCGCGAGTGCCTGTGCCGCCTCGACCGAGGTACGTGTGAGGTGCTCGGCGACGTAGAGCGGCGTCCGGGTGACGCCCGAGTGGAGAAGGGCAAAGGCGCGGAAGCAGAGGGGGCGGGTGCTCACAGCAAGCTTGGGATTGATGAGCGCCGGCGTCGTGTTGGCGGCGTAAAAGCTGGTGCAGGTGCGGACCGCCGGTGCTCTCGTCTCAACCGAGCAGGCCGAGGTAGCAGTCAGCAGGGCGGCCGTCATGCCGAGTACGACACGAGCGCCCTTCAATCCGACCTTCGGTTTGATTGCGTACATGTAGCGCTGGTCGTGTTGTATCGGTGCGCGTGTCAAGCGGCGGTCAGCGATCATCCGGCCGGCATCGCCGGTGTCCATTGCGGCACCTGCTGGTCCTGCCATAGCCGCAGGCGTCGCCAGTCCAGCGCATCGTAGACGGCCGCACCGCTCGCGGCATCGCTCAGGGGCAGTGCCGCTGCAGCCTCACGCAGAAAGCGAGGTCGGAGCGCGCCATCCTCTAGATAGGCCGCCTCCCACCAGCAGATGATGCGATTCCGGGCGTTCGCCATCGCCACGGCCGACGGCAACTGGTCGCGCTTTTCGTGCTGGTTCACCCGGGTATGCGCCGGCATCAGGTTCCACAGATCACCGCATGGCCAGACCGACCATGGCAGGCAGTGGTCAATGTCGAAGCTGTCCGGCTTGAGCGGTCGTCCCGTCCAGACGCATTCCATCGGCTGCCCGCGAGCGAGGAGCCGCTGGGCGACCTCGCGGCTAAGAGCGGTAGTGCGGACCGGTTCCACCCAGGCCAGTGCCGCTTCTGCAGTACCGGGAGCGACCGCCAGACCCATGCGGTCGGCATAGGCGCGGGTCAGGCGCGACCATTCGGTCACCAGCATGGGTTCGATCCAAGACCCAAAGCGCGACATGGCTCGCCACAAGTGGCCCGGCACCTCGATCAGCCCCCAGCCGCGTAGCGTCTCGAGGTCGAGCACGGTTGCGGATGCACCGCCCCGCCGCGCGCGCGTGACGCCGAACACATGCGTGTCACTGTTTGGATAGCGGGTAAAGGTCGCTGGCATCTTGGCGATCGTGTGGGCGGCTCGGGAGAGAGCGGACGCGACGGCATGGGCCTGCTCACCGGTGAACGAAGCCCCGACACGTAGCTCGATCGGTGCGGTGCCAAGCGCCAGCAGCGCTTCGAAGCCATCCTTGGCAAAGCCTAGCCGGTCGGTGCCGATGTTGCCCGGCATTTGCGGAAGTCCGGCTCGCACCAGCGGCAGGTACATTCTCAGCCAGTTCAGTGCGACCAGACCCAGTGGCACCTCGACTGCATCGCGACCTTCCGGCGCCGGAGCCGCCGCAGCAGGCGCATACTCGGCGATGCGTGCCACGGCGCGGAGCAGCGCCAGCTTGTAGGTGGACGACTTCTCGTCGGACAGGACGATCCCGCGCACCAGTGGGAGCGCGCCGGTGCCGTCATCGGGCATGCGGAGCGCTATAACGTCCCATGTCACACCGGCGCGTCCGCCCTGATCGCTGGAGGTCGCAACCCGTAACACCTCCAGCCCGTGCGCCCGGGCCAGTCCCTCGATCTCGGCGGTTGAGGTCGGATGCATCTGCATAACGGACGGGGCGGGACCATGGCGCAGCGTCATCACCAGAATGCCGCCCGGCTTCAACAGCGTGGCGAGTTTGCGGAAGGTACGGGGCCGATCGGCGGGCGCGACGTGCTGCCAGACGGCTGACAGCAGCACGAGATCGTAGGCAAGCCCAAGCCCATGGACATGGTCGAGCGAGGGCAGGGTATCGTTCACCCACCTTACGCCGTGGTTTCTATGCTTCTCGGCTGCGATCCTGCGCATACCTGCAGCAGGCTCGGCCGCCACAACCTCGTAGCCGCGTGAGGTCAGCCAGGCCGCGTCGCGTCCTGTGCCGGCGCCGACGTCGAGCGCCAGCTTGCTGTCGCTGCCGTCCGGGATGATCGGCAAAACCACCGCCAGCATACGCTCTGATGATACCGCCTCGTACCGCTCGGCTAGCATGTCGGCTTGACCGTCATAGGCAGCAACGACGTCTAGGTAGTTGTTCAAGCGTCGAGGCCCGCGAAACGGGCACGGTGCCGGACGACATAGTCGGGGCGCGGGTGGAGCCGTGGATCGACCGGCAGGCGAACGCGCTCGCCAGGTTGTGGGAACAGCCGAATGAGCTCAGACGGCACCTTGTTGTGCGACACCAGCAGCCGACACTCATCGTCGAGGCTGATGAGGTGACGGTCGAACAACCAGTGCGCGGTCGCGGACAGAGCGATACCGTTCTGCACGACGTCCGGCCCGCCATCGGCGACGCTCCAGATATGTGCGGCCTGAGCTTCGGCCTTTCCGCCACCATTGACCATACGCAGCCCCGTCACCGCGCAACGGTTGTCATATGCGTCGAGCACATGGCCACGGAAGGCGGCGCTGCGCACCTTGCGGTTGACCAGTAGCTGCGCCACGCGCCGCTCGTCGGGCGGTGAGGCCAGCAATGCGGCCGTGGAGGCGTCGATGTGGAGGGGATCGAGTTCAAGCCGGATCGCGTGTTCGGGCGATAGCGTGTCGACCAACCCAGCGTTTACGATGGCAGCAAAGTCAGCATCATCAATGGCGCGAACCGACCGACCACGTAGCGTCCGACCAGCGATGGCAGGGTTGTCCAGCTCGCGCAGCATACGCTCAAGAAAGCGGCCGTCCGGATCGCGATACGGCACGGGACGATCGAACTCGATGAAGTCACTGATGCGGGCATAGAAGAGCGTGCGGTCGGCGGGATCGGGGTCGATGCTGTGCATCAGGCCGGCCGCCACATAGGCCTTGCGCCCACCCACCGAGCCAGTTTCGCGGTAAATAATCCAATCGCCGACGCATGCCTCGGCTGCGCGGAGGTAAATGCGTGGGAAATGGTACCGCTCCGCGATCAGGTCGTCATAGCGCGATGCACCGCTGATTTCGAACACACCCTTCATGCCAGGATCGTGACGCGGTTCTCGGGTTGGAGCAACCTTGCTGACAACGTTCAACGTTCAACGTTCAACGGTCAGCGATCATGGAACATGTTGCTGCTGAACGAATGGCCGCTTTCGGGGAGTGCAGATGCTGCCTCGAACGTCCGGGTCTGGGTCTCCCCAGATTCAAGCAGCCGGGCAACTCACGCCGCTTACGACCTTAAAATGCCGCTGTTGGGAGAAGGATGGGCGGCTGAACGTCCACTTAGCGGCGATTGTTGACTTTAGAGACCCTAGACCCGGTCGCCCAAAGATCGCAGCATCATGCAGCCTTATTTGTCGGTAGAAACGCCAGGGCTTCGATCGATCCGTGCGCGGAAACCTCTCCCTTTTGATGTTCGCCAACCTCAGACATTTTTGGCTGCAGCCGCGCGATACTTTCCTCGTCGCCATTCCGTATCGCGTCATCCAACGGTGTATTGCCCCAGCGATCGGTCGAATCTGCCGCTGCGCCGAGCGGAAGCAAGTAGCGCAGCACGTCCGCGTGGCCTTCGCTTGCGGCAAGATGGAGTGCGGTCCGACCATCATAATCGGCAAGGTTTACGTCGATCGACCGCGCGACCAACCTCCGCAATTCGGTCAGATCGCCTTTGGCGGCAGCCGCGCAGAAGTAGGTCGCCTGGTCGATCGCCGCTTCGATGGATCGGTGACGCGGGTCGATCTGGTCGCCCGTTTCGGGAAGGCCATCGAAGGAGAAGGTCTTGGCCAGCCTGCCCGCGAACTCTACGCCGCGCACGGAGTTGCCGAGCACGTCAAGCCGTGGACTCCATATGGCAACGCCGCAAACGCCGGGTATAGTGATGAACAGCGCGCCCGATACGCCCGACTTGGCGGGTAGGCCGACGGTAAACGCGAACTCGCCCGAGAAATCATACAGGCCGCATGAGGCCATCAGCGACAGGCAATTCTTTGTCGTGTCCGCAGTGAAAACGCGCTCGTTGCTTAGCGGGCAGACGCCGCCGTTCGCGAACGTCGCTGCTATCGTCGCCATGCCCGGTGCGTCTACGGTAATCGAGCAGCACTGGAAATACAGGTCGAGTGTTGCCTTCAGATCGGTGCCTACTGGAAATGCCCCGTTCTCGCGCATGAAGTAGGCGAGTGCGAAATTACGATCCGCTGTGTCGCGCTCGGACAGAAAGACGGCGTTGTCGAAGCCGACGGAGCCTTGCCCGGCCAGCCTTTCCCAAGTCTGAAGGACGGTGTCGAACCGATCCGCGGCCGACAGGTCGGGGGCAATCAGCGATGCGCACATGATGGCACCCGCGTTGATCATCGGGTTGTGCGGCAGGCCTTTAGCGTTGAGCGTGATCTCGTTGAACGAATGACCCGACGGCTCGCGACCGACATGGCGGTGAACCGTATCGATGCCGAGTTGGTCGAGCGCTATCGCGTAGTTGATTGGCTTGCAGGTCGATTGCACACAGTAGCGCGTGGTTGTGTCGCCGATCGAGAAACGCTGGCCATCGATCGTGCAGACAGCGACCGCAAAACCGTCGGCGTCGGCCCGTGCCAATTGGGGAATGTAGGAGGCGACTTCGCCGCCACGGTGCTGGCGGACATCCTCGAACAATCGAGTCAGTTCGCCGCAGAACGCGGTGAAGTCCGGGATCACCAGATTACCCGTCAACGCTCGGCTGAGCAGTGTCTGGTTTGCGCCGCCAAGAGCTGGCGCGATCGCCGCGAACGGAATGTCGACCGACTGCGCATACCGATGCATGAGTGCGCCGAGATCGCGCAATCGCGGGTCATCGATCGCGAGGCCGTTTTCGCAAAGCCTGCGCTCGATCGCGTCCCTCGACCGGTCCCCGCCGTCGGTCAGGCCTTCGTATAATTTCAGGGCGGCGGCATCTCTGTTGGCGCGGTCGGTTGCGGGAGCGGTCATCATCACGACACGGCCGTCTCAGGCGCAACCGGCCAATGCCCGGCACCCGCGCCGAATGCCGCCAGCGATTGGTTGCGTCGCGGCGCCTGCGTCGGGGTATGAGAAGCGCGGTCGAAGCCGGGGTAAAGTGGCAGCGCGATGGCCGTCTCTTCAGGCGAGAGGATCTGCATTCCGTGCTCAGCCGCGACCGCGACGACATGCGCGGGATCCTCCGTCTGGTAGGTCACGGGGTCGGTCGGCAACGCCATCGTTGTGGCGGGGCTACTCATCCGCAGGAAGAAGCTGTCGAGACCAACGGGCTGTTCTCCCACGGATTGCACGGCAGCCAGCGCCCGGAAGTCCGGCGTGCGGATGTAGAAAGCGTGCGGCTGGCCGCGCGGGATGAACCCCATCTCGCCGGCGTGGAGGTGCATGATCCGCTCGCCGCAATACAGCTCCATGACGCCGTCGAGCACATAAATGATCTCGTTCTCCCAAAGATGGATGTGCGGCGGTGGTTCGTTGCCCGGCTTGCCGCGGTATTCCATCAGGGCAAAGCATCCGCCGGTGTCTGCGCCGGTCGTCAGGAAGCTCATCAGGCCGCCCATGTAGAATTTCGTGGTGTCGAGGGTCGCTGCACGGGTGAAAGGGGCAGGGATCGTCTGCATCGTAATGGTCATGATGGGTCCTTCGCCGGCACCGATGCGCCGGTATCAACGGTGGGAAAGGTCGCGGTGGTTTCAGGCGCGCAAGGGCAACAGCGCGCGTAACCGGGGGACGCGCAGGTACAATCCGCCCCAGATCATGATGCCGAGCATCAAGCAGATGATCTGTGGCGGTGAACCGATCTCGCCGAGCCGCAGATGAAGGCAGATGGCACCGCCAAGGAACCCGCTGAGCAGGATCGCGCCTAGCATCGCCGTATGTGGGATCGCATACAACACGACGCACGTCATCGTGATCGCTCCAACCACAGGTGACAGCGCGGACGGGAAATCGCTGGCTTTCATTTCCGCGCGTAACATCGGCAGCGAGACAAGTTGTGCCGCGCCGTCAGTCATCAGCAGCACGACGACGATCGCGCTCAGCGTGCGACCCATCCATTGGGCGAACGTCAGCACCCCGGTCGCTGCTGCGGTCGTCTGCCCGATGGGGCGATCGGTTCGCGCCGCGACGCCACCGAGATCCAGCCAAAACGTCATGGTGATACCCACCGGGGGAAAGAGCGATCGTCCAAAGCCATGTTCCAATTCGTTGCGCACTTGCGTCGCGGAAGTTCGAGGATCAGGCTTTCGATCGTCATCGTGGAGGTGAGCGGTTGAGCATGCGTGGACATTGCGTGCATCGCCGTGGTAAATCTATTTTCACGTCGAGAGGCTGAATCCATCGATCATTCGACAGACTTGACCATCAACATACTGGGTTCGTTGACGATAACGTCTGAATCCAGCAACGTTGACCTTCCTGCGTCGAGAAAGACGCGGGCGCTTCTTGCATATCTTTTGATTGCGGATCGTCCGCAGCGTCGCGAACACTTGTGTGATCTCCTGTGGGACGAAGGGCCGGACGACCCGCGTGGAGCGTTGCGCTGGTCGCTCAGCAAATTGAGGCCGATCATCGATCGTGACCGACGTCGCCTCGTTGCGGACCGTGAGGTGGTCACGATCAATCGGGACGACATTTCGGTCGATCTCCACCGGGCACACCAGGCGCTCGGCGCGGAGCCGGCGAACGTCGATGCCGCGATCGCTGCGCTGGTGGCCTTGCGGGAGCCGCTGTTGCCAGGGCTCGACCTGCCTCGGCATGAGCGGTTTGCGGTCTGGCTTGCCGCCGAGCGGGCAGCGGCCGAGCGGTTGCGCTGCTCGCTCCTCCACCGCCACGTCATTTCGACCGCAATGTCGCCGCAGGATCGGCTTCCGTGGGTACGCGAATGGCTGGATGCCGACCCGTTCAACACCGACGCGGCCGCGCAGCTTGAGTCGACGTTGCGGCAACTGGGGCGTCAAGACGATGCCGAGGTGGCGAAACGAAGCTTCGCCAATGTGATCAGCGACGCAGGGCTACCGCCAGTGCAAGCCCATCCCGTCGCGCTGTTCCCCGTCGCAGGGGTAGCTCCCCATGACATGCTGCAACGCCAGAAGATCCGGTTTTGCCAGGCGAGCGATGGTGTGCGACTGGCCTATGCGTGTGTCGGCGACGGACCGCCGCTCGTGAAGGCGGCGAACTGGCTCAACCATCTTGAACTGGATTGGGACGCGCCGATTTGGGCGCCGCTGTTTCAGGAACTGGCCCGCGATCATATGTTCGTGCGCTATGACGAGCGCGGCAACGGCATGTCGCAGTGCAAGGTTGCCGACATCAGCTTTGATGCCTTCGTCCGTGATCTTGAAACGGTCGTCGACGCTGCCGGTATCGAGCGCTTTCCGCTTCTCGGCATTTCGCAAGGCTGTGCCGTAGCGATCGAATACGCTGTTCGGCACCCGGAGCGTGTGAGCCACCTGATATTGTGGGGCGGCTATGCGGCGGGATGGCGGATCAATGCTACGCCCGACGTGATCGAGGAGCGTGAGGCGATCATCACGCTCGTGAGGCAGGGCTGGGGCCGGACCGACGCTGCTTACCGACAGGTGGTGACGGCTACTTTCATGCCCAGCGCCACCGCAGAAGAGCTCGACTGGTTTAATATCTTCCAACGACAGACTGTCGGGGCTTTGAATGCCGCACGATATCTTGAAGTGTTCGCCGATATCGACGTCCGCGGGGTCCTCAAAGACGTGCAGGCGCCGACCCTTGTCTCGCACGCCCGCGGCGACCAGCGGATCCCGTTGAGCGTTGGTGGGAAACTGGCGGCAGAGATACCAGGGGCGGAGTTCGTCACGCTGGACAGCGATAACCACCTGCTGCTGGGGCGCGAGCCGGCGTCGCTCGCGTTCGTCGCCCATGTCCGACAGTTTCTGTCGACGCCAGTTTCGCGTGGTTAGGCGAGTCCGCTCGGTTGTCTCCAAGGTACAAGCGACGCCGCTTGAGCAGATCGTTCGTAGACGGGGCCGCAGACTGCCAGCAGGCAAAGCGTCGTGCAAAACGCAGTAGCGGCGGTAACAATCATCGCGCGAGCGACACCCGTTCTTGAGGGGAGATGCATATCTGATTTTCCAAGTCGTAACCGGAACGTTCGGGGGATCCGGCTCACAGGAGTTAATGCCCACGCAATTCCGCGTGGCACCGAGCGGCAATATCGTGAAGCCGTCGTCACGCCCGTCGATTTAGCCGTGGTAACGGAAGTTTATCCCGTGGAAACACCTCACAGCGGTACCCTTCGTGCGACCAAATTTCAGCGAGGAGCTCGGATTGGCTACCGATCAAGGGTCTTCATCCAGGTAGCGGTACGCTACGTGCGGAAACGGGTCTGAGTTTACTGGCCTGCTCAAGATAAGCCATGTCGAGCTGCCTGAGGTTACGCAATGAGGTGTGCAAAAACTGTTGCCTTCCCGAGCGTTTGGCGTGGTAGCATGAGATAAATGAATGTCGGGTTCTGGTCAGCGGCTAGCAGGTCGTGAATGTCCACAACTGGGTCTCGTCTCGCCGCTGGGTAGCAATGCCGCTAAGGTTGGGTACCTGCGGGTTTAGGCAGGCTATTGGCTGTCTCTGGCCTCGTCAAACGCTGACCGATTGCTTTCGATTTCCGCGATGTGTGCGCCGGCCCAGTATCCGAGTTCGCGGAT
Organism: Sphingomonas sp. PAMC26645; assembly: GCF_004795835.1. Lineage (NCBI taxonomy): Bacteria > Pseudomonadati > Pseudomonadota > Alphaproteobacteria > Sphingomonadales > Sphingomonadaceae > Sphingomonas > Sphingomonas sp. PAMC26645. Next base: position 4,034,539 of record NZ_CP039249.1, on the reverse strand, counting down.
CGGATCGGCCAACGATCGGCCAAGAGCGGTGAGGGCGTACTCCACCTGAGGCGGCACGGTTGGGTGGACGGTGCGGTCCACCATGCCATCGCGTTCAAGCGCACGCAGCGTTCGGGCGAGCATCTGTTGGCTTATGCCCCCGATGGTGCGCTTGATGTCATTGAAGCGTCGCGGCCGCTCCGTGAGCGTCATCACAATCATGACGGTCCACTTGTCGCCGATGAGGCTGAGAACACCGCTGAACCGTTTGCATTCGACGTGAATCGGCTCGGGGATGGTCAGCTCCATGTGACTAGGTCCTGCGAAAATGCCTTCTTGGCGGGGGGCTTGAGGTTACATAGCTGGTCTAGGTCACTTTTCCAGACCGGAGCTGAGCCTATGAACATTCTGCACATCGATGCCAGTGCGAGCGAAAGCGCTGTCTCGCATACACGTCGCCTCTCGAGTGAACTCGTCGAGCGGCTCAAGACCGCCAATCCCGGCGCAACAATCGTGTACCGCGACCTCGTCGCCAACCAGCTTCCCCACGTGGACATGACGATCCGGCATGCCTGGACGGCCGAGAACACCGGCGACACCAAGCTGGCCGAAACGATAAGCCGATCAAAGGCGCTGGTTGACGAGCTCAAGGCGGCGGACGTGGTGGTGGTCGGCTCGCCCATGTACAACTTTACGGTGCCCTCGACGTTAAAGGCGTGGGTCGACCATGTAGCGATCGCCGGGCAAACCTTCAGCTACACGGCCGAGGGGCCACGCGGCTTGCTGAGCGGCAAGGTCTATCTCGTCCTCTCATCGGGCGGAGTTTATTCCGAAGGACCGTTCGCCGCGTACGATCATCTGTCGACTTACCTCGAGGCGATCTTTAACTTTCTTGGCATCATGGACGTCGAGGTGATCAGAGCGGAAGGCATCGCTTACGGATTGGAGCAGGATCAAGCCGCGATGGCGAGCGCCGCTCAAAAAATAGAGGCGATTGCTGCCTGACCAGGTCGACAGCGAAGCCAGCCACGGAGATCGGGCCGTGGCTGGCCACCCGATTGGAACATTGGAATAGACCTGAACAAATGGCCGGTTCTGGAGCGCAGCGAGTCCACTCCGAATGACGGGTTCTGGGTCATTGAATCACGCCTAAACCTCGGTGCGTTCCGCAAGCTCCAAGGCGTCTTCGACGTCGACACCGAGATATCGAACGGTGCTCTCGATCTTCGCATGACCAAGCAGGATTTGGACGGCTCGCAGATTGCCCGTTGCCTTGTAAATGATCGAGGCTTTGGTGCGCCGGAGCGCATGCGTTCCGTATTCCTGAGGTTGAAGGCCGATGCCAGCGACCCATTCGTGGACCAACCGAGCATACTGCCGCGTGCTCATATGGCCGGTATAATCGTTACGGCGTGGAAAGACGTAGTCGTTGATTGATCCACCGCGGCGTTCCAGCCATGCACGCATCGTCTTCCTGGCAGCTTCCATCAGTTCAAACTGAACAGGTCGCTTAGTTTTTTGCTGAACGATGATCGCTCGATCCCGGATGCGCCCGCCAGATACGATGTCACCAATTCGAACCTTGACCACGTCGCAGCCACGCAACTTGCTATCGATCGCGAAGTCGAAGAGCGCGCGGTCACGCAACCGCTTATGTTGATCTAACCAGAAGCGAATGGCCCACACCTGTTGCTGCTTGAGCGCGCGTTTGGCGCCTAACAGGCGGCCCTCGTTCCAAGGCCGGCGTTCTTGGAAGGCAGGGTCAATTGAAGAGTGGCCCATGCTCACCTCCATTGAGTTGGCCGATTTACCGTGGGAATTACCAGAACAAAGTTGATCATTCGTTAGCGGCAAAGCACTTGTCGTGATTCGAAAGTGGTTGCCCTAAAGGCTTTCGTGCAAATCTTGCCATGTCAGATCGAACCTCTGAAGGTATTTCCTTAGCCTGTCGGCATCGTTGGAGGAGGTCCGCTTTGCCAGCGACGCGGCGAATAGCATCCGTCCTGCTTCCGACAGCGAGCGGCTGCGGCGGCAGGTATTGACGACATGGGCCAACTGCACACGATCGAAGGGATCAAGTTCGGCCATTCGCCCCGTCGGCACGATGCTCCCAAGCCCGTCGTCAACAGCGATATGGATCGACCATAGCCGTTTCAACCGGACGACTTCCGCCTCCACGCACGAGGCGTCTATCCGCCCGCTGGGGCTGAACGTCGCCATCCGGGTCACGCTGGACGCGAGATCGCGGAAGTTGCCGGTCCAGCGCGCGTCTGGGTGGATTGCGAACGCGAGGTAACGATCGCGCGCCTCCTTGTTGAAAGTAACCCGCGTTCCTTCGCGTTCGGCGAAACGGTCCAGTTCGTAGTCGAGGTTGGGCGCGATGTCTTCGCGCCGGTCGGCGAGGCCGGGTAGCGCGAACGTCCACAGGTTCAGCCGCGCGTACAGGTCGTCGCGAAAGCGTCCTTCGGCGACGGCTTGGCCCAGATCGCGGTTGGTGCCGGCGAGCAGTTGGAAATCGGATGCGGCCTCGCTGTCTGCTCCGACTGGCAGGAAGCGCTTGTCCTCGATCGCGCGCAGGATCATCGCCTGCTCGTCGAGACCTAATTCACCGATCTCGTCGAGGAACAGCATGCCCTTGTCGGCGGTACGCAGCAGCCCGGCGCGATCGGCTGCTGCCCCGGTAAAGGACCCTTTCTTGTGGCCGAACAATGCCGACATCGCGCTGTCGCCTTTCAGCGTGGCGCAGTTCACTTCGACGAACGCGCCCTTGACCTGATGCTTCAGTCGTTTGAGGTCGTAAATACGCCGTCCCAGTTGGCTTTTGCCCGCGCCGGTCGGACCCATTAGCAGCACTGGCGCGCGCGAGCGGGTCGCCACCTGCTCGATCTCGTCGATCATCGCGTTGAAGGTGGGGTTTCGCGTCTCGATCCCCGACTTCAGGAACGATGTGCTTTCCGCGCTCGCGACGCTGAAGCGGGTGGCGATGCTGTCGTAGCGCGACAGGTCGAGGTCGATCGCGTTCCAGATACCGACGGGTTCGGCCGTGCCTCGCCGCGGCTGCGTCTGGAGCAGGCGACCCGGAAGGTAACGCGCCTCTGTCAGCAGAAACAGGCAGATCTGCGCCACGTGCGTGCCGGTGGTGATATGAACGAGATAGTCCTCCGCCTCCGGATCGAACGACGACGCACGGACGAAATCGAGGAGCTTGCCGTAAACCTCCTCAAAGTCCCAGGCATCCGCGAAGTCGATCAAATAGGGCTCAACCCGTGTTTCGGGCGACACGGACCGGATGTCCTCCGCGACGAACTCCGCCAGGCGGCGGTGCGGCGTACCATGCAGGAGCACGAAGCGATCGACCCGCAGGTCCTCGTGCATCACGAGGCTCACGGAAGGGCGCCACTTGTTCCAGCGGGACGCATCCAGCTTGCTGCCGTCCAGCGTCGACCCAAGAAATCCGATTACGACCAAAGGTTTCATGATTATCTCATAAGATAAGAACCGATCCTAGTCGATCAGATATCGGCGGTGGTTTGCAGAAGGGCAAAAAGAAGGCAAAAGAGAATACTGAAATATATTAGTGGGATAGGTGGATATCTCGGAGCGGGAGAGCAGTTGGCACGGTGTCTGCTGCGTGATTGGTGTCGGGTCGACTGGTATCGAACAGCCCGACGAAGCGGCCGGGGTGGCGGGAATAGGCCAGCCACCCCAATCCGCGACGTAATAGAGTACCGGAGGCGACCATGACCACCAACTATGACTTACAAACCGTTGAGGGCGGCGTACCGATCAAGATGTGGACGCGCGGCGTGCCGGTCGACGACAAGGCGCGAGCTCAGCTGGCCAGCGCCGCGCGGATGCCGTTCGTCTTCAAGCACGTTGCAGTAATGCCGGACGTGCATGTCGGTATCGGCGCCACCATCGGCTCGGTCATTGCGACCAAGGGCGCGGTGATCCCCGCAGCGGTTGGCGTCGATATCGGCTGCGGCATGATGGCGGCGCGGACATCGCTGACCGCCAGCGACCTGCCCGACAATCTGGAGGGGGTCCGCGCCGCGATCGAACGCGCGGTGCCGGTCGGCCGCGACGTCAAGATGGGCAAGCGTGATCCGGGATCGTGGGGGGATCCGCCTGCCGCGATCGTCGATGCGTGGGCGACGCTTGCCGAGCGTTTCGGGCAGATCGTCGCCAAGTATCCGAAGCTAGGCAAGGCCAACAATTTGGTCCACCTTGGTACGCTCGGCACCGGCAACCACTTCATCGAAGTCTGCCTGGATACCGAACAGCGGGTTTGGGTGATGCTTCACTCGGGCTCGCGCGGCGTTGGCAATGCGATCGGCACGTTCTTCATCGAGCTGGCGAAGCAGGACATGCGCAAGTGGTTCCTGAACCTGCCTGACGAGGATCTGGCCTACTTTCCCGAGGGCACCGACCATTTCGACGATTATGTCGAGGCGGTCGGCTGGGCGCAGGACTATGCAGCGCTCAATCGGCGGATGATGATGACGAATGTGATCCGGGCGATGCGCGGCGTCATCGCCAAACCGTTCGATGCGGAGCTGGAAGCGATCAACTGCCATCACAACTATGTCGGGCGGGAGAACCATTTCGGCCAGAACGTGCTCGTGACCCGCAAGGGTGCGGTGCGCGCTGCGACCGGCGTCATGGGGATCATCCCCGGCTCGATGGGCGCCAAGTCGTTCATCGTTCGCGGGCTTGGCAACAAGGAGTCGTTCGACAGCTGCTCGCATGGCGCCGGGCGAGTGATGAGCCGAACCCAGGCCAAACGCGAGGTGACGGTGGCGGAGCACGTCGCCGCGACCGAGGGCGTCGCATGCCGCAAGGACGAGGGCGTGATCGACGAAAGCCCGCGCGCGTACAAGCCGATCGAGGCGGTGATGGCGGCGCAGGCCGATCTCGTCGAGATCGTGCATACGCTCAAGCAGGTGGTGTGCGTCAAAGGCTGACGCGCACCACCGTCCGAACTGGAAAGAACGACCATGATCGAGATCGACGGCTCCGAAGGCGAGGGCGGAGGGCAGGTGGTGCGCAACGCCTGCGCACTGTCGCTCGTCACCGGCACGCCTTTCCGAATTACTAACGTGCGCGGCGGACGAGAGAAGCCCGGGTTGATGCGCCAGCACGTCACCGCGATCGAGGCTGCCTGCACCGTCGGCAGTGCGACGTGCGACGGACTGACCGTAGGATCGTCCGAGATCATTTTTCGTCCCGGGCAAGTCGTTGCGGGGGAATATAACATCTCCGTTGGCACTGCGGGATCGACCGGTCTGGTGTTGCAGACGGTATTGATGCCGCTCGTTTTCGCGGACCGGCCATCGCGGCTCGTGCTGGAGGGCGGTACGCACAACATGCTCGCGCCACCGTTCGACTTCATTGCAAAGAGCTTCCTGCCCATCATCGATCGGATGGGGCCGACCGTCACCGCGCGGCTTGTAAGGCCTGGCTTCTATCCGCGTGGCGGCGGCCGGATCGAGGTAATCATCACGCCCGCGCCGCTCCGTGCGATCGACTGCCTGGAGCGGGGCGCTTTGGTCGATCGTTCGGCGTTGGCCATGTTTGCGGGGATCCCGCCGGCGGTCGCCGACCGCGAAATCGCCACCGCTCGCAAGCTGCTCGACTGGCCGGACGAAGCGTTTGCCGTCAGGGAACTCCCCGAGAGTCAGGGACCGGGCAATATCCTACTCCTGGAAGCGGCGTTCGAGCATGTGACCGAGGTGGTCAGCGGCTTCGGCAAGCTGGGCGTGTCGGCGGAAAGGGTGGCGCAGACCGCCGTGAGCCGCATGACTGGCTACCTCGCGTCGGACGCGTTCGCTGGCCCATATCTAGCTGACCAGCTGCTCCTGCCATTTGCGTTGGCGGGCGGTGGCACGTTCACGACCGTGAAGCCGAGCCAGCACAGCTATACGGCTGCAGCAGTGATCGAACGCTTCCTTGATCGCCGATGCGGTTTCACTCAGCTGCCCTCTGGAGCCCACCGTCTGGACGTGAGGTAAGCGCGAACTGCTGCGCAAGCGACCCTGGTCAGCAGCTGTCGTGGTGTCGACTGCGGCAGCGGTCTCGGTTACCTGCATCGGCATGCTTGCGAGATCCGATCGACCCGCCGATTTTAACCTCGACCGGGACGGGGCGGAACTCTTCGCGCAGGCGCTGGACGAACCTGCGCTTGTTCGCCTCGAGGCTGCTTTGGCCGCGCTTCCGATCGACACGCCCGGCGTGCGGATCGGGGAGGAGCCGTTGCTCAAGCCGTTGCTTGAGATTTCCGGACCAATCGGTGCCATAGCTGCGACCGCGATCGGGTCCGATGCTCGCCCGGTGCGTGCGATCCTGTTCGACAAGACGGCGGGGCGGAACTGGGCGCTCGGCTGGCATCAGGACCGCACGATCGTCGTCAGGGAGCGGATCGATGCCCCGGGTTTCGGGCCGTGGACGGTTAAGTCCGGGCTCATCCAGGTCGAGCCGCCGTTCGAGATTCTCAAGCGCATGGTGACAGTGCGCGTGCACCTCGACCAAGTCGACGCGAGTAACGCACCGTTGCGTATCGTGCCCGGCTCACACCGGCTCGGACGCTTGCCCGAGGGCGAAGTTCAACGCGTGGCGGCGATCTCTGGTGAGCGGCTCTGCCTCGCCGAGCGCGGCGACGTGTGGCTCTATGCTACGTCGATCGTCCACGCATCGCTCCCTGCCCACCCGCCGCGGCGACGGCGGGTCCTCCAGGTCGACTATTCCGCTGACGTCGCGCCATACCCACTTGCCTGGCGCGGTTTATAGGTGCCGGATTGAGTCGCCCACGCGTCCGAACGGTCCTGTTCGTGTGTAGCCAAAACAAGCTGCGAAGCCCAACGGCCGAGCAGGTGTTTTCGTGGCGAGAAGACCTAGAGGTAGACTCTGCCGGGACGAACCATGATGCAGAAAACCCACTCACGGCTGAACTGGTCAGATGGGCCGACCTGATTTTCGTCATGGAGAAGGCGCATCGAAGCAAGCTGCAGCGACGCTTCCGAGAGGCTCTGGCAGGCACGCGCGTTATCTGCCTCGACATACCCGATGATTACGCTTTCCTGCAGCCAGAACTGGTCAGCCTTCTCGAGATCAAGGTGAGCAGGCACCTGCCCGCGACCCTTACCGCAGCGCCAAAGAGACGAGCTTGAGCGCGAGATCGGAACATGAATGAACGTCTGCTTCCGGGAAGGCCCTAAGCGGGTGTAAGCGTCCGACTATGGGTCTCCGCGCGGATAAGTAGCGCTGGCGGATGAATAGGTGCAGCAAGTAACTTCGAATACTGAGCTGCCCATTTGTCGCCCGCCGTAGTTATCTGGCGGAAGGCAATGTTACCATATTCGTACGCGGTCGGCCGGCACCAGATACTGCTTCTGGCTAGGATCAATCTTCCATGCGGCGTACCAAGCATCCACGTTGCGTAGCGGGTTCACCGCACGGATCTGGCCCGGCGAGTGCGGGTCGCTGACCAACTGCTGTCGGAGTGCCTCGTTGCGGAGCAGCGTCCGCCAAACCTGTCCCCAACCCAGGAAGAAGCGCTGGTCGCCGGTGAAGCCGCCGATCACGGGGGCAGTCTTGCCGCCAAGCGAGGTATGATACGCGTCGAGCGAGATCAGCACCCCGCCCAGGTCGCCGATGTTCTCGCCCATCGAAGCGCGGCCATTGATGTGAATGCCGGGAAGCCCGTCGAAGCTGTACGCCTCGTATTGTTCGCCAAGCCGTGCCGCTTGCGCCTCGAACTTGGTCGCGTCCTCCGCCGTCCACCAGTCGCGCAGGATACCGCGGCCATCCGACTTTCGGCCCTGGTCGTCGAAGCCGTGGCTGATCTCATGGCCGATCACGCCGCCGATGCCGCCATAGTTCACGGCATCGTCCGCCTTCGGGTCGAAGAAGGGCGGCTGCAGGATGGCTGCGGGGAACACGATCTCGTTCTTGACCGAGTTGTAGTAGGCGTTGACCGTCTGTGGGGTCATTCCCCACTCGGCCTTGTCGACCGGTATACCGATCCGCGCCCGCCGGTAATTCCATTCGAAGCGTTGCGCGGCCTCTGCGTTGCCGACGAGGTCGCCTGGCTTGATCTGGAGCGCGGCATAGTCGCGCCACTTGTCCGGGTAGCCGATCTTGACGTTGAAGCCCTTGAGCTTGTCGAGCGCCTGCTCCTTCGTGGCGGCGCCCATCCAACTCAGATTGCGGATGCGTCCGGCCAGCGCCACGCGCAAATTGCCGACGAGCTGGTCCATCTTCGCCTTGGACGCGGGCGGGAAGTAGAGCGCGACATAGTCTCGGCCGATCCCCTCACCGACGCCGTTCTCGGCGAACGCCACCGCACGCTTCCAGCGCTCGCGCTGCTGTGGTTGGCCGTTCAGGAACTTCGAGCGAAACTCGAACTGCGCGTCGACGAAGCGCTTCGACAGGAGTGGCGCGATGTCGTCCGTGATGCGGAATGCCTCCCACGCCTTCAACGTTGCGAGGTCGCTATCGGCGAACACCTTGGCGATGCCGGGGAAGGCGGTGTTCTGCGCCACGATCGCGCGGTTGGCGGCGTCGACACCAGCGGCCTTGAAGAAGGTCGCCCAGGGAAAACCGGGTGCCTGGCTTGCCAACTGCGCGGGCGTCGTCGGGTTGTAGGTCTTGTCGCGGTCGCGGCTCTCTGCGCGCGTCCAGTGCGCCTGGGCGAGCTTGGTCTCCATCGCCACGACGTTCCCCGCCGCGGTCTCGGCGTCCGGCCATCCCGCGAGCGTCAGCATCTGCGTCACATATTGGCGATACCGCGCGACCTGTGGGGCGAATTTGGGGTCGAGATAAAGTTCGCGATCTCCGAGGCCCAGACCGGACTGGCGCAAATAGAGCGCGTATACGTCTGGCTGCTTGGCGTCGTCGTTGACGCCCGGCGCGAAGAAGCTCGCGCCGAAGCCGCCGAGCGAGCGTCCCATGAATTGTGCGATGTCGTCCTTAGACGTTGCAGCCTTCAGCAGCGCCAGTCGCTGGACCAGCGGTGCGGCGTCGAGCTTCTCCGCCGTCGCGGTGTCCATAAACCCGGCGTAGAGGATCGCTGCCTTCATCCGGTCGGTATGCTCGATATCGGAGGGACTGTAGCGGCCGATGAGGCTGCGCAGCCGCTGCTCGGAGATGTCGCGTAAAACCGCAAATGCACCGTAGGACGAGCGATCCGGTGGGATCTGGGTTCGATCCGCCCATGCGCCGTTGACGAAGCGGAACCAGTCGTCGCCGGGCTTCACGCTACGATCCATCCCGGTGACGTCGAAGCCCCAACTGCCATAGCTGGTCGCCGCGGTGCTATCCGCCGGCGCTAGTGCTCTTGACTGCGGAGTCTGTCCTGTAACTGCGCTCCCGATCGCGACGACGCCGAGGAGGGCAACAAGCGGCATATGCTTCAAAACCAACCATCTTCTCCGATCAAGGACATTGCACCTTACCTTTATGAGGGCTTCGCGCCAGCGGAAAACATTCAACAAGTGGCCCACATCAAGATGCTGCCGAGCTCGTTTGGATATTCAATGGATGCGTAGGTCTCGAAAGCGGAGAGGGGCGCGCGAATGCCAGCTATGGCCTTCCATGCCGCGGGCCATTCATATTCGCTAGTTCGCCGAAAGCCTGGGAACCTGTCTCAAGTCGTACACCTCCCGCTTGGATCGTTCATGGTGCATCGGATGGCTACAGCTGCCAACAGCCTTGGCGCTTATTGCAAGATGTAAGAAGGGCATCCGAGTCGCCTCGAATGCCCTAATTTTGCAAGCCGCTTGGGAGCAACCTGCCTGCAACTCTAAGCGCTTAGTCTGTTAGATGCCATTCGAAAGATTGGTATCCGGATCGTTGGTGCGCATGTCTTCAGCCTGATTCTGGCCTGTCGCGCGTACTGCGTCGGCCTTGTTCTCCAGGCTTGCTTCAGCTGCTTCGTTGCCCGTGGCATCGGCCGCGTCTTCGAGGTTATCGGCGACGGCTTCAGTGTTCGACTCGATCTTATCGGCCGCCTGCTCGCGCGGGCTGGTGTTGCAGGCGGCGAGCGAGAGCAAGCCGGTAACGACGGCGACAGCGAAAACTTTCTTCATGATCAACCCTTTTTGTGGTGCGGTACGGATACACGACGGCGGTTAGAACTCAACGCCGATCCACTTGGTGGGGTATAACGGGCCAGCGGCCAGCGGCCAGCGGCCAGCAATGCCTTGCCTAAGCGATCCCCTCAACTGGCTGGAACCAGTGGCTAAGCCCATGCGCTCCGAGCGGCACCACTAAGGAAACAGCGATGGATGAGTTTGCGCGCATGATGAGTATGGAGGGTGTCCGTCCGCTTGATACCCCAAAAGAAACATCCCGGCGGGTCTTCAAACAGCCATCTCCAGTTTCGAGCCAACCGTTAGTAACTACGCCGGAATTGGGGGCGGGCGGTTATGCATGGGTTACAGGAAAACGTGCGCGCACTGCGCTCGAGACGGCGTTGGAACGCTTGGCCAGCGAGATCCGCAGCGGACGGCGCGGCTGGGCAACCGGCATTCTTCAGGATGGCAGGACAGTCACATTGCCTGCTTTGTCAGGAGCGGCGTCACTGCTTGGCACCGCAGATCGACAATCGTTACGCCTAATGATTGTCGGCGGCGACGGCTGGACCTTCGTAATGCATCCGATGATGGGAGTCGCTACGCTAGATAACGATCCTGCCTAGCCCGATGAACAAGCGTCAGGAAAGGGAACGCAGGTGGAGCGGCTTGAACGTCGAGAACTAGGTTGTCCTAACTAAGGGGCGGCGGTCCGCGTTACTATTGCTGATCCGCCCCTCGTTGAGCCCTTTCGTTGGATTGTTGTTTCTGCCACGGCCAGCGCCCGTCAATCTCGACCTCGAGCGAGAAGCTCAGGAACGTCCTGATAAGAACAATGCCAGCAAGAACGAGCAGACTTTCGATTGTCGGCTCGACCGCTACCGTGTTGATGATGTCGGCCGCGACCAGGAACTCGAGGCCAAGAAGGATTGATCGGCCAAGACCCGACCGAAAGTCGGCGACTAGCACTGCTCGGCTGGTTTTGCCCCGAGCGAGACCGAGCAAGAACGCGGCCAGCGTTCCGAATGCCCCTACAACGATAATGGCTGTACCGACGATCTCGACGGCACTCGTTGCTAAGTGGATCCACTGGGCTTCGTTCCTGATCATGGTGCTTCATGCCTGAGCGGCTACAAAGGCACAAACTACCAGAGGGCAGGTTGGCAGTCCGACTGGTTGGAAGCGCCGCGCCTGCTTTAACGAATACGGCGTGGATAGATCGGGCCCATCGACGCGTTGCTGCGCCGCACAATTTGGACACCGTGATATGCCTGCTGCCAACATTACCTGCTCAGCAAGCGGGCCACGTCGGTCCGAAGCTAGGCGTGCTGTTACTCGAGGTTCGCAAAATCCTGACAGCCGCGTTGGTTGCGGAGCTTGGTCATGAACGCATCGTTAGCACCACAGACGGTCCGTCGGCCGCTCATTCTCGCGGCGGTAATGCTGGCTTCGTTCATGATTGCGATCGAGGCAACGATTGTATCGACGGCAATGCCCCAAATCGCAGGTCAGCTTGGTCAGCTTCAATACTATGCCTGGGTCTTCTCTTCATTCCTGCTTGCGCAGACCGCTACTACGGTGGTGTTCGGCAAGCTGGCGGATCTATATGGGCGGCGGTCGGTGCTGCTGGTTGGCATCAGCATTTTCCTCCTTGGATCAATTTTGTGTGGGTTCGCCTGGTCGATGCCGGCACTCATCGCGTTCCGTTTAATCCAGGGGCTGGGTGCTGGTGCGATCCAGCCTGTCTCCATCACTGTCATCGGTGATCTTTATGCGGCGCACGAACGTGGCAAGGTGCAAGGCTGGCTGGCAAGCGTCTGGGGCGTGTCATCAGTGATCGGTCCGCTTGCGGGCGGGTTGATCATCCAGCATGTCAGTTGGGCGTGGATCTTCTGGATCAATGTGCCGATCGGATTGGCCGCAGCCGCCGGCTTCTTCCTGTTTCTGCGCGAGACGGTCACGACGCACGAGCGTAGCGTCGACGTAGCAGGGGCGGGCCTGTTCACGGTCGCGATCGCGTCGCTGATGGTCGCGCTGACAGAGGCCGGGGCTTCGGACGGGCGCTTCGCGGTGCTAGCTGCGGCAGTATGCCTTGTCGCGGCCGCGTTGTTCGTAGTCCAGGAGCGGCGTGCTCGTGATCCAATGGTTGCTTTCGCGTTGTGGACGCGTCGCGCGATTGCCACCACCAATGCCGCAACGCTGTTCAGCGGCATGGCGGTGATCGGGCTGACTACCTTTTTGCCGATGTACGTGCAGGCCGTCATGGGCCGGTCGCCGCTCGAAGCAGGCTTTATGTTGACCGCGATGGTACTGGGCTGGCCGATTGCGGCGACGCTTGGTGCCCGTAACTTTGGCCGGTTTGGCCTACGGCGAATCCTTGTTTTCGGTGCCGCGCTACTACCAGTAGGCGCTGTACCGTTCGTATTGCTGTCACCCACCACTTCGCCTCTGGTGGCAGGTCTCGGTTCGCTGATCATGGGTTTCGGTATGGGCTTCCTGAGCACTGCGGCAATCGTACTCATCCAGGACAGTGTCGGGTGGACGGAACGTGGTGCTGCTACAGCATCAAACCTCTTCGCTCGTAATCTCGGCAGCACTCTTGGAGCCGCAGTGCTGGGCACGGTGCTTAACGCCAGCCTCGCACGAGACCATTCGGGGTCGTTGCAACAGGTACAGGAGCTGCTGCACGGCCAAGGGGCCATCGTCGGTGCAGCGGCAAGCCGCGCCGGCCTAGCTCATGGGCTTCACCTGACCTTCTGGGGCGTGTTGATCATAGCGCTGCTTGCTGTGTTACTTTCAGTTTTCGTTCCCCGCGTAACATTCGGGACCCGACCGCCGGAGTAGTTGGCATCCTAACTGCACCTGAACGAGCGTCTGAAGTTGGAAAGCCCAGGAGGACTGTGGAATGTCCACCAGTGGGTCTGGCCGGAAGTTGTAGGGGAGGGGCGCGTTCGCCCACCTGTGCCTAGCGCCTAAGTCCGGTTTGTGGAGGCTCGATGACGACCGTTAGCGTGCGGCAGGCAGCCAATCTTGATCGGGAAAAGGTTGCCGCTCAGGCCGGGCCGCTGTGGCCGATAGCAAATCGGCGTTAGGCAGTCGATAACGCCTTCCATTGCGCTCAATAAGCCCCCGAGACGTTAACGATGAAAGAACCCGACTTACATGTACAGAGGTAAGCCCAAGCACATCGCCTATCTGCTCTTGAGTTACCATCAGGTCAAAACTTTTATCTTGCACAAGGCCGAGCGGCTCTAAACGTTCTTTAACATCAAGTAGAAAGGAAGCCACGCTTGCTTCGGCCCCTACTCTACCGATCGCGGCAAGGCGATCCATAAGTACGATGCGTTCCTGCTGAACGCTCAACAAAAATCGGGCGGCAACCCGCGGGTGTGTTTCAAACAGTGCGCCAAAGCGAGCGAGGGGCACATTAGCGATCACGACATCGGTAATTGCTAACACATTCTCGGTCGAGCGCCTCATTGCCATGCTTGGTGTTCCAAGCGGTTCGCCCGGCAAATGGATCTTTGCTATCTGTCGCCCGCCGTTTGGCATAACTTTCCATACCGCGGCCCAGCCCGACAGAAGCAGGTAGAAGCCTCTTGCTTCATCGTTTTCCCGGAGAATGGTTTGGCCGCGGTCGATTGTGTATGGCCGACCCGGCAGAGCCAAGACTGCCTCGCGCTCAGCTTCGCTAAGCAAGCCAAATTGTTCAAATCGGTGCAGGGGCAGTAGTTTTGTCATGGCCATTCGATAAATCGGATGTGCCCGGTTTTGCAATTGTGAACCGCAGCCTCGATCTCGTGATCTCGGTAGGAGCAAGAGCCCTTCCCACGCGGTTCTTGCCCCGGTTACCGTGACTTAGCCTCAAGTTGAGCTGTTCAAGGCGAAAACACAGCCCGCAGGCAGCCATCTTCCTTATGCTTGAACATGTGATAGCCCGTTGGACTCTCTTCCAACGAGAAGTGGTGCGTAGCCAGCGCTGCCGGCGTCAGCTCGCCTCGTTGGGCGTGCTCGAGCAATCGCGGTACATAGGCCTGGCCATGCTGCTGCGCTGTCCGAACAGTGACGCCTTTGTTCATCAAAACCCCCAGCGGAAATTTGTCCATCACGCCGTAGACGCCAAGGATCGATAGCGTGCCGCCCTTGCGCACGGCGAGTATGGCCTGACGCAAAGCGGTGCCGCGATCGGTTTCCAAATACAGCGCCTGTTTGACCCTGTCGTAAGCGTTCTGGAGGCCCGTGCCACCCGCTTCCATGCCGACTGCGTCGATACACGCATCGGGGCCACGTCCCCCTGTGAGTTCCTTCAGTGCTTCCACGACATCGACTTGTGTGTAGTCGAGCGTGATTGCGCCAAACGCCTGGGCCTGAGCGAGGCGTTCAGGATACCGGTCGATCGCGATCACGCGCTCGGCTCCGAGAATCATGGCGCCTTGTTGCGCCATCAGGCCCACCCCGCCGCAACCCCAGACGGCGACGACGTCTCCCCTCTGGATGTTGCAAAAATCCGCGCCCATGAAGCCGGTGGGGGCGGCGTCGGAAATGAACAGGGCCGCCTCGTCGGAAACGCCGTCCGGCACGACAAAACAATCGGTGTTGGCGAAGGGCACACGGACATATTCGGCATGCGCTCCGGCGTACCCGCCAAACGCATGCGAATAGGCGTAGATGCCGGCGGTCGGATAGCCCAACAACGGCTCCTGTAGCTCAGGCTTGGGATGGGTGGTGTCGCACAGCGAGTAGAGGTCGTGCTGGCAGTACCAGCATTGTCCACAGGAAATGAAAGACGGTACGACAACACGATCGCCGCGCTTCACCTTCGTCACCGCGCGTCCGACATCTACGATCTCACCCATGAACTCGTGACCAAGAACGTCGCCTGCTTTCATCGTTGGAATGAGGCCGTCGATGAGGTGCAGGTCCGAACCGCAGGTCGTCGAAAGCCGGACCTTTAGAATGACGTCATTCGGGTTGAGGATTTCAGGATCGTCGACGGTTTCGACACGAAGGTCGTTGACGCCGTTCCAGCAGAGAGCACGCATCTGGTTTCTCCTAGCGATCGGTGCCGCCTTTGCGGGCGGCAGGTTGGGGGTCGGTGGTTGGGATCTCACCGGTCATCGCCAAGGCGCGGAACCTGTAGAGCGCCTTGGACACGATCTCGCGGGGAACGATGTGAAACAGCTTGCCGATAGCCTCGCCGACGATGCCGCCCGGGGGATCGAACCGCACGCCGAGGTGGAGCTCTGTGCCGCGATCACCAGGCGCCGTCTGGAACGCCAGCGTGCCAGTGTTGGCGATGTCAGCGCCTTTGCCGGAGGACCATCGGATCAAACTTTGGCCTATGTCCTGAACTGAGGTACGCCATCGATATTCGCCACCTGCAGGGCCTCGGGCGATCCAGTCGGCGCTACCGTCGGCATTGACAGTAACATCTGCGAAGTCCGCCCAGATGCGGGACTGGGTGTCCGGCCGCAGCCATAGTGCGCGTAACTCTTCTGCTGGGCGGCCGATGGTGAGGGACGCTTCGGCCGCGGCGTCCAGCGATGTCTCGGATGCCAGGTCACTCATTGAAAGCTCCTTTCCTGCTTACACGATGTGTCTCGTCGCCCTGCGTTGGGTGGTGGTCCTCGCCACCCTTTGGCGGCAGTCACTTTCCTCCACAGTGTAACCCAGCGCCTGTCCGACCCGGGCGAGACTTGGTTGCCACTCGCCCCGGCGATCAGCGTAACTACGGTGGTTCAGGAGCGGTTCGATGCCCGCAGCCCTGAGTGTCGCCGCAGCGGTTTCGTAGCGTTCCTCGTACGGGCGGGTTTCCGTTACTGCCGTTGCCCTGTTTTCTGCAGCGAGATGCTGATCCAATGTCTCGAGCAGGAGCGCAGCACAGCGATGCAAGGCGTCCACCGGGGATGAGCATACGAAGGCGCGGTGCCGTTTCGGATCGAGCCCGGTCTCGATCAGTGTTGCGAGGTCGAGGAGTATAAAAACGAACCGGGTGACCGCGTAGCGTGGATCGTTGAAGCGGAAGTAAAACAGCAGCGGATAGAAGTGGTGCGCTTCCTTGATCATGGCGAGCGGTCGCACAAGGTTGTCGAGCGTGCTGGTAGCGTCGCTGAAATCCCCGCCCTGACTAAGCCGCGTCAGCATCTTGGCCGCGTCACCTGTCTCACCCGTCATCAGGTCTATGGTCAGCGCAAGCGCATTGCGCTCGTGCAGCGCGGAATAGACCTGCACGAGATAGCTCAGCACCAACGACAAGACCGATGCGCCGATAAATGAATTGATCAGAAACAGTAAACGAGTGCCGGAGCTATGCGGCGCGTAGTCGCCGCCACCAACGATCGACAGGCTGTTCCCGGCGACGAGCAACGCGGTGACGAGATCGGTAGGAGTCTCGCCACTGCTTGGGCGGATCGTAGTGCCGAGTTCCGGGCGGACGATGAAGGCTGCTGCCAGGGTCAGGCCAAGTGCCCAGAATGCGATCAGTGCGATGACGATCAGGGGGCCGGCGAACGACAGCACCGCGGATCGGTACCTGCCAGCCATTTTGGCGACCCCGCTGACCATCAGCCAGACACACCGGTTCCAGTGCGGTGCGAGCAGTCCAGTGCCAGCGCGCGCGTAGAGGACCGTGAGGAAGATGTCGGCCAGGAACAGCGCCATCAACGCCGCACCGCCCATCTGTTCGAACGTCATGGCCAAGCCCTCGGTTCGTCCAGATCTAGGCGACCAGCATCGGCAGAGCCTCGGCGACCGTTCCGTCTGCTCGGTAATCGTCAGGCGTCTGGAAGTCGTGCCGCGCCAGACCGCGAGAGGCCTGCGGGCCGCGGGGCAGGCCGCTGCGATCCGAATAATCGCGCTCTGTCCCGGGTTCGCGTCGGTGTGACGACCTCACTTTTGAAAAGGCCACGATATCCAACGCCGTAATACCAACAACGAGTGCGGTCGCGATCGCGGCATTGCGACGCTGCGGGTTGTCACGCTTCAACGCTTTCGCAAGCGTCCCGAGATCAAGCACGTCACCGGCGATCCGCGCTGCAAGGCCGATTGATTTGTCGATCGATAGCGTGGGCACCGCGCTTGCCAATTCGCGAGCGCCGTACGCGCGGATCAGTCCTTGCTTGTCGTCGATCCCGAGCGAGCGGGCGATCCGACCTGGGGCAACGAGTTCGGCAAGGCCGAGCCCGATCGAGAACCAGCCGAGTGCCCGCGCCAGCCGGTCGGCTCCGCTCATGGAGCTGGGGCCTTTGCGCTTGATCCTGGGATCACCCTCGGAACGGGCAATATGCGTGAGATTGGTGAGTGACATGGTGACACCTCTTCAGGAGCTTGGCCGTTTACGGGCGGAGCATGACCTTGATGCAGTCGTCCGCCTTGTCGCGGAACGTGCGATACATCTCAGGGCCTTGCGATAGATCGACCTTGTGGGTGATTACGAAGGAAGGATCGATCTGCCCGTCCTCGATCCGGCGCAGGAGGTCTCCCGTCCAGCGGGGGACGTGCGCCTGCGCCATGCGGAAGGTCAGCCCCTTGTTCATCGCCTGACCCATCGGGATCTTGTCCACCAGACCAAGATAGACGCCAATGATCGAGATGACGCCAGCGGGCCGGCAGACATAGATCATCTCGCGCAGCACGTGCGGACGATCACTCTCGGCCATCACCATCTGTTTGGCCCGGTCGAGGATGGTGTCGGGCTGGCCGAAGCTCACGTGACTTTCGGTGCCGACCGCATCGATGCATTTGTGCGGTCCTTTGCCGCCGGTCAGTTCGTTCAGCCGCTCGACGACATTTTCCTCGTCGAAATTGATGGTAATGGCACCCGCAGCAGCAGCCATGGACAGCCGCTCCGGCAGATGATCGATTGCGATTACCTGCTCGGCGCCCAGCAGAATTGCCGACCGGATCGTCATCTGCCCGACCGGTCCGCAGCCCCAAATGGCAACTGTATCGGTCGGCTGGATGTCCGCCTGCACCGCGGCCTGCCAGCCGGTCGGCAGGATGTCTGAAAGGAACAGAAGCTTCTCGTCGTCGATACCCTCTGGCACCTTGACGTGGGTGGTGTCGGCGAACGGCACACGCAGATACTCTGCCTGTCCGCCAGGATATCCGCCCGTCAGGTGCGTGTAGCTATCGCGTCTGCCAGCATGCGCGCTGTTGACTTCTATTGCTGGATAGCGGCTGTTTTGCGCGTCGGACTTGAGAGCCGACCTTCAGCTATCGGCCAGCCTGCTCGCTCCATGCTCGAGGTAGCCGAACGCACGAATGTCGAATCTTGTCAGAAGCCGACATTCGGCGAGCCCGATGGGAACGACCGCTTCGTCCCACTTCTTGTCATTCTACGCCGGCTCGTCCAGGCGTCGCGCGGACATGAACGGATGTCTGAAGTTGGGAGCGCGCAACGACCGCTGAATGTCGTCTTGTGGGTCGATCTACAACAGGGCGCTCGCATACCCGACGCACGGCGGGTCTCACGTAACGGCCGGCATGCAGCTAGGCGTCTCCGATCGCCTGGATGATGCGATACGCGGCAACGACGTCGCGCTCGACGACAGCCGAAGTGAAGCGTTCGATGATGGCGCGCAGGCGGTTGGTCGGCGCCGTCGCTGTGTTCAGGAGTGGGCCATCGATGAGGCGACTGCCCCATTCCACGCCCAGGCGCTGCGCTTCGTCATCGGCGCCGACGACGATCGATGGGAAGGGCAGGCCGATTTTTGGCGCCGCGAAGTTACGTTGGTCCAAGCTCGTGCCTTCGGGGGCGACCAACAAGGCACCGGCAACGTTCGCGGTATAGGCTTTCGGCGACAGTCGGGCCCACCATGCGGCTGCCGCGCAGGCACTGCCCTGCGCCAGGAGCATGACGGCGCGATCGGATGCCGATACGGCGGCATCGATCCGCGCCGCCAGCGCCGTTCGCTCAGCAGCGGTACGGCTGCGCACTGCGATATGCTGCGCGTCGCCAAACTTCGGAAACTCCCGGAACCGCTCGAATATGGAGACGGCCTTGTCGGGGACGAGCGCGATGAGCGTCAGCCGATGGCTTTCCAAGACAGCAACAGACACAATCCGGTCTCCTTTTCTGCAATCACGTAAGCTGCCTTCTTCGGGTCAGCGGCGCAATGCGGCTTCTGAAATACGCGGCAAGCGTCCGGCGCTTGTGCGGCGCTACGTCCGGCACGACGATCCAGCTGCTGGCGGACATAGGTTCATACGAAGGATGCTACGAGAATTCTGCTTCACTCGTGTGGCGGGATGCCGGAGCGTTGTGCGCTATCGTGTCCCTGGTCGGCACTGCGCTTTCCCTCTGTTCGGTAGTGCTTGGCCGACAGGGCCAGGGCATCATAAGGGCGGCCGGGTTGCCCGAAGTCTGGCAGGGGGCGGGGGCCATCCACGTTTCCGAGCTGCCACGCTGATCCCGGCATCGTTCGATCCCGGCCAGACACTCGAACCCATCCGGAGCGAGATATGACGATGATGAAGCTGTGGTACGCACGCCGGGAGGGCTGGGCGCCTCAAGCTGAAGACGCTCGTCTCGAGGCGGACGTCGACTACGCGCGGATCATTCATTCCGCCTCGTTTCGAAGACTGCAGGGCAAGACGCAGATCCTGAATCTTGGCGACAGCGACTTCTACCGGACCCGGCTGACACACAGTCTCGAAGTCGCGCAGATCGCCGGCGGAATAGCCCGGCAGTTCGCGATGTTGCCGCCGGAGCATCCGGTTCTGCCGTATCTGCCCGATCTCAGCATGATCCAGGCAGCGGGCGCGACGCATGACCTCGGCCATCCTCCGTTTGGGCATGGCGGAGAGGTCGCCCTCAACTACTGCATGCGCGATCACGGAGGGTTCGAAGGCAACGGGCAGACGCTTCGGATCGTTTCCCGGCTGGAAAAGTTTTCCAATTCCGCGGGCGCGAACCTAACGCGACGCACGATGCTGAGCCTTCTCAAATACCCTGCGCCGTATTCGGCGGTTGTAAACGGGGACATTGTATCGCGCCTCGACCCTGCACCGAAGACGCTGCGGATCATCGAGCGCGCGACGTCGAAGCCTCCGAAATGTTACCTCGACAGCGAACAGGAGGTCGTCGATTGGGTGCTCGCCCCGCTCAGCGATGCGGATCGATCGACCTTCACGTCCGTATCTTCAATCGCGGGGAAGCACGGGAAGACGCGCCACAAGTCGTTCGACTGCAGCATCATGGACGTCGCCGACGACATCGCGTTCGGCGTACACGACCTCGAAGACGCCCTTGCACTCGGGTTGATCAACGAGAGCGACTTTCGCCGATACGTTCCCGAGCATCGTAGCGGAAGCTTTCTGGATCACTTAAAGGAGCGTTATCCGTCGGAATTCGCCAACGACGTCTATGGTGGCTTTGTATCGGCGTTGTTCGGCGAGGGCGGTCGTCGGAAGCGGTTCATCGGCCGGATGGTTCATCACCTGATCACGAACTGCAGGATCGTCGAGGTGAACGAACTCGATGAACCGTTGATCCGCTATCGGGCGGTGATGGCTGATGGTCCTGCGGAGCTTCTCGATGCACTGAAGGAGGCTGTGCGTGAGATCGTGATCCTTAGTCCCTCCGTCCAGCAGCTGGAGTTCAAAGGGCAGACGATGATCGTCTCCGTGTTTGAAGCTTTCTCTTCCGAGCCGCGATCGTTCCTCCCTCGCGACACATTCCTACGTTGGGAACAGAGTGATACGCCGGAACGGGTGATCTGCGACCACATCGCGGGGATGACCGACGTCTACTTGCTCCGGACCTACGAGCGGCTTTTTGCACCGCGGATGGGTTCGGTATTTGATCGGGTGTGATCCGGTTTAACTCCGAACCCAACCGCATTCGAGTCATTCAAGTAGGGTAGAAACTGTACTGCATCTAATAGTGATCTTCTGCGAAAAATGTCAGCCAGACCGGACGCAACTTGTATTACGACCGCTCGCGAAGTGGTAGTAACATCTGTCACCGCTTTTATAGTTTGGCTCGGCTTCCGGCTTAAAATTACGTGGTCAGTTGATAGGCCCTGAAGTGGTTCGTCCGCAAAGCAGTATGTCAACAGTCGCGTCTTGATCAATGCCTGCAATAGTCAAGCGGAACGCAGTAACCTGCTGCTGCTCCATCTGGATGCAAGCCGCGGTTGCCACAGCGATCTGATTCATTGGGTGCCAGTCGAGACCTACCATGCCGATGTCATGGACACTCACGCAATCGTCGACTGCTGACAGGCAAATGGTGGACACTCGTTTGCGCTGGCCTTCGTGCGCGAACAGCCAATTTCTGGCAGTTTGGGGGCATGGTTCAGTCTTGCGTCGGCCATGACGGAAATAGACTGGATTCGTTTGAGAACGTCAAAAGGCGCGGCAAGGTTGTTAGCCGGTTCTGTAGATTGGGCTGTTACATTCAGGGCTAAAGGAACGGTATCAAGTCGGGTGCGCGCCGGAAGCCAAACGGCCTGTCCTCCCCGATAGCAGGGGCCAAAGGATGAGAACGGAAAAGGGGTTGGACAAATTAGCACAATCCCTAGCACATTGCTGGTCAAAAAAATATATTTAGCATCTTTCTCAGTTGTCTAAACATTAGCAACACGTACTCATAACCTGAAGGTCGCAGGTTCAAATCCTGTCCCCGCAACCAACTTGATTTGCAACACCTCCTCGGTCACCGCCGCGGAGGCTTTTTGCGTTTTTGCTCCAGCGCATAGCGTCAGCATCGATGCCAACTCGCCGCGCAGGTCGATGGCTAGATTGCCGTCTTCCGGCGTCAGCACCACCGCCTCGATGAGCGCGCGCAACCGTTCGAACGCCTGCGTTTTACCGCGTTGCTCTCGAACGCCGCGATAACCCATCCCGCCTTCTTAGAATGCAAACGGCTCAGGTTCGGATGCAGCTTAGAGCCAGCGGATTGACCCACCCCGGGTTTGTCGGAACCCCAACTCCTGAAACTGAGCGTCATGACGCGCGGTTTTCGATCACGAGAGGGATTACCCGTTTAAAAGGTTTCTGCGACCTATTCGGGAACCGTTCATCCCACTGACCAAGACAAAGGCGCCATGCAGTCCTCACCTGTCCAATCCTACGGGCTGAGTCATTTTCCGTAACACAAGCCTCATGTTTGATCGTTACGGCAGAAAAATGAAACTACCTTCGTCGCCTCAAGCGATGTCGCCCGCTCAGCGCTGGGTAGACCTTGGGCTGGCGCGAGGCTGCGCTGTTCCGCAAACTAAGCGTGAATAGGTCAAGAAGGCAGAGGTGAACAACGGTAGGCACGCCGATGTTTCAACCGAGGTCGCTGACGAGGCGAAGATGCTAGAGCGCGAGGTCCGCGAACGGCGGCAGGCCAACGATATACTGCGTAAGCCTGTCCTGCCTGCCTGAGGGGCATTCGCGTATTTGCTAAGGTGTAACTCGACTACCCGTTCTGGCGATGATCACGATCATTGACGATAACTAGTGTCCACGGGGTCGCGCCGATCTGCCGCATCTTGCTGATCGCCCCATTCACATATCATGAGCGCGTCGCGCAGCGACAGAATTTGACGCGCCTACCGGCGCCGGCGCGGCAGGATGTGGCCGTTAAGCCTGAGATAGCCCGTATGTTCGCAGAGAACTAGCCGGCCTAAGGTGCACATAAGGTCGGCCGGCAGATGATGGGGGAGGGCTGCGCAATCTCTCGTTGTACTATGGAAACGCTGATGCGCGAGATCGGCTTGGCACAGGTAATTCGCGTCAAGCCGGTGCGCACGACCATCAGCGATAAAGCGGCGCCGTGCCCGCGCGATCCCGTCAACCGGCAGTTCTACGCCCCAGCGCCGAACATGCAGTGGGTGTCGGACTCCACCTACGTTGTGACTGGGGCAGGTTCGTCTACGTCGACTCTTCGACAGGTTCAGGACAGGCTTCGTCATCGACAACCACGCCCGCCGGGGCGTCGGGTGGCGTGCCAACGGAACAACATTTCGCATTCGTCCCAAACGCGATCGGGCAAGCCCTTCACGGCCGCGGGCCGGTCCCACGCGGCGGCATCTTTCACCACAGCGACTGCGGCTCGCGATACGCGTCGATCACGTACGTCGAGTGGACCGCCACAGCCGAGATTAAGCCGTCAGTCGGCGCGGTCGGCAACACCCTGCCTGCCGAAGCCAAACGCCAATATTATAGTGTAGCAGACAACATTAATATGGCAGCGTGACCCACAAAGCCAATGCCTTTGCCAGACCCGGCGGCTGTTCAAGCCGCGATTTCGCGTCTAATGACTTTAGGTTGTTCATGTCAGACTACGCGTCTACAAGCGGCCGCGGCTTTCGAGGACAGTAAAAACTACTTTAGTTACTGCTCATAGCGTCTTCGCCAATCGATATTTTTCTAGAGAAAGCAGACCTACCAGCACTCTTAGGAAACGCGAAGCGCAGGCCGCGATAGCCAGCCAACATCGAGCGGATCTCGCGAGATATCAATTTGAAGT
Organism: Sphingomonas sp. PAMC26645; assembly: GCF_004795835.1. Classification (NCBI taxonomy): domain Bacteria; kingdom Pseudomonadati; phylum Pseudomonadota; class Alphaproteobacteria; order Sphingomonadales; family Sphingomonadaceae; genus Sphingomonas; species Sphingomonas sp. PAMC26645. The sequence goes on along the minus strand of NZ_CP039249.1, from coordinate 4,011,028 downwards.
CTGCGGTGTGGTGATACCCCCTTTGAAAGAATGGGGTGGCGACGGGTTACCCTTAATCGCGCAACCACTCGGTTGTGATCTCGCCCCCGTGCCCCTCCGGCGCCAATACAGTGCGCAGGATTTCCAGCAAAGGCGGCAGCGCCTGCACGAAAGCGTAGGGCGGGTTGACGATATAAAGGCCTGCGCCGTTATAGATGCCGGGCTGATCGCCATCGTACAACCAATGCTCCACCCCCAGCAATTTCGGGATACCGAGCTTTCGTAACTCTTCCTTCCACTGCCAATGCGTGGCGCGGTCTTTCAGCGGATACCAGATCACCGTCACGCCATGCGCCCATTTGCGAGAGGCAGCCGCAAGGGTGGCTGTGATACGGGCGCGTTCATCGGTCTGCTCGTACGGCGGGTCGACCACCACCACGCCGCGCGCGGTTCGGGGCGGCAGCATTGCCAGCCAAAGCTCGTAGGCGTCGCGCTCATGCACGGCAGCGGGTGTGTCGCGCATCACGCCGCGCAGGGTATAGGCGTCCTCGGGATGCTTTTCGTTCAGGATCAGGAAGTCCTGCGGCCGCAGAAGCTGCGCCAGTATCCGCGGGGATCCGGGGTACAGATGCGGCTCGGCCCCGACATTCACCGCCTGCACGGCGGCGCGGTAGTCGTTCAGCAAGGGGTTCGGGTCGGCAAAGGCCCGCAGCACGCCCTGCATGGCCTCGCCGGTGCGCCGGGCATCCTCGCCGCCAAGGTCATACAGACCGCAGCCGGCATGAGTGTCGATCAGGGTCAGCGCGCCCTCTTTTTGTTGCAAGGCCCGGACGAGCGCGATCAGTAGGCTGTGCTTCACCACATCGGCGCTGTTGCCGGCATGGAAGGAATGACGATAATTCATTGCGGCCCAAAATCCTGACGATTTACCTTTACGCGTGTTGCTAGGTGCGGTTGCCGAGCGCGAGGCGACCAAAGTAGCTGATCCGGTGCTAGTATAAAGCCGCGCGAAAACCTTCAACGCACTTTTGCGCAAGGCTTCACGCCCGCGTTAACGAAAGGGCAGGGGGCTTAGGGATCACTGTCCGCTAATCCACTGAGCCGCATCGGGCTCCGCGGGTGGTGAGCGCGATCACCAAGGGGCCCGTCTTCCGCCGTGGCGGGGGCGCTAGAGGTCGGCTGCGCGAATCATTTCCTCCGATGCCTTATGACGCGATTGCAGGGTACGCGCGCTATTGGCAAGAGACGTTCAAGGGGAAGATGCCCGACCCCGCGCACACCGCCTACACCATTGGGACGGCTTCGCTTGGCCGACAGGACGTCAACGGGGTCCATTTTCGGGTGGTGCTAAAGTTTTGGTCAGGGGCTGGCAAAGATACTGATCACCAAGCCAAAGGCGGTAAGGGCACTTTTGAATCACTCGTTGCGCGTAGGGCTTATGCCGGACTTGTTGCGCCGGTGAGGATGACGTGGGATTGTCCAACCACTCCGTTGATCGTCGTCGTCGATGGCATTGCTCTACGGGCGGAAGCTTGACAGGCGCGGCAATGTCACGGTGCGCGTGTTGTCGAAGATCAGGGTCTGACGACCGCTTTGCCAGTCAACCTTATGGCACAGACAGCGGTCCGGGCAGCTGCCGGGGAAACCATCTCAGGAGGGCATCGGACAGAACTGCGGCAACAGCCGAGGGTTCGCCTGTTCGCGTCCCGCTTGCGCGTACTGTGGTCGCCTGTCCCGTCCAGACAACGTGATTGTCACGGCGCAGCGACACGGTCACCTCGAGACGGGTGACGATCAGGCCATGCAACTGATCCTTGCCCGAGGGCAAAGTCAGCGACAGGCCTCCGAGCCCGGCCGCCATGCCCGGTCGATCCGACCGGTCGGTGCCGGACCGGACGACGCCGCGCTGGGTCTGCGATACCTCGACCTTGGCGACGTAAAGGCTGTGGTCTGCGTCGGGCAGGGGCAGGAAAGCCGTTCGAAGGAGGGTTCGCTGCACGGCGTCCGTGAACGTTTTCGTGATAGCGGGAGACGTGGTCGGACGATCAGCAGCCACGATCGATATCGTGCCTGGCTTCACCACGGATGCAGCAACCGGCGATTGCACTAGCGCTGCGGCCGCGGCAAAAATAAGAACGTACATCTGACAGGCGCCGATCGATTTCAGGGGACGGGGAGCGCTAACGGCATGCTGCCGGCCCTCCGCGGTAAAAGTGGTGGTCGATCTTTATTGATAACGATCGTGATCGCGATCTTCCGCTCCGACAGCCTTCTAGTCGAGCTTCTCGACGTGTCGATCTGCCCATTCCTTGCCCTCATCGCCTCCCCAGAGAAGCCAAGCGATGTAGCCCGCGGACGGATCAGTGTCCGATCCCCACTCATGCGTTTTGCCGTCTTTATCGACCTCGTGACGAGCGAAGTAGCTGTGCATCGACTTCACATCCTCGGTGGTCACGTCGTCCTGCGCTGCCAATTGCTCGGCACGACGAACCCCGACGTCCGTACCGCCTCGTCCGAAATCGTCGCGTAACTTTAGCCCCTTCTTCGCATTGGCGGCGATCTTCGCAGTTGGTTTGAACGTATCGGGCATCATGCTCTCCCTGTGTCGATGTTCAAACGCGTAGATTTTGGAACATATCCTTGAGGGCGGAGCGGCGGAATTTGCCTCTTGTCCTCCCGGGTGATGCTGGACGAATTGGCCATCGGGGGGCGGGCCGAGACGGTATTCTCGGGGCTCCCGTGTTCTAGCAACGAGCATTTGATTCGTTGAATTGATGGGAAACTAGCTCCGCTTGAAAGGTTTTAGAGCGAGCAAAGGAGATCGACATGGCGACCGAACAGCCGAACATTGTGGCTGACGACGTGAAGCCGGAGCCGAACGACACGGAGAGCGCTGCGACCGTTTTAGACGATGCGCAGATGACCAAAACGCCGGGCGGCGAGGGGCTAGGCGGTGCCGATGCCGCGGGTGGCTTGAACGGATCGGGGAAACTTAGCGGTGGTGCGACGCCGAACAGCCCTATCGATATCCCGGTTCCGTACCGCGGGAGTGGAAACCCAACTCGCGAAGCCCAGCTCAGGTCTTTGAACGATGGCCCCAAGGAACCGCATACCAATCCGAACTGATCAACCTGGGATTACTTTCAAGGAACATCGCGCGGGGTTGGGTGGACACCCCAGCGCCTTCGGGACGTTTAGTGTTTATGCATGATGATAAGACAGTTCGTCTAACGCGGCCGCGTTGTCTTCCCGAAGGTGTAAAGGCCGCCGCCTTGAGGATCATCCGATGAGCGCTGATCGTAACCTGGCCGGGCGGCGTGTCGTGATAACCGGTGCATCAAGCGGTATCGGCGCGGCAACGGCGGTGGCTTTCGCCAAAGCGGGAGCGCGGCTTGTCCTGGGGTCTCGTGGCAAGGACGGGCTGGACGACGTCGCGCAGCGCTGCGTCGAAGCTGGCGGCAGCGCGATCGTCCGTCCAGTCGACTGCACCGATGCAGGCGCAGTGGCCGTGTTCGCTGCCGAGGCGCGCAATCTGCTCGGCGGCATTGACCTGTGGTTCAGCTGCGAAGGCATTGGCGTGCTTGGCCGGTACGAAGACGTCCCGATCGCGGATCATGCCCGTGTCGTCGATGTGAACCTCGTCGCCCACATGAACGACGTCCATGCCGTACTGCCGATCTTCCTCGCGCAGGATCACGGCACTTGGGTACACATGATCTCAGCCGGCGGTTTTGTCGCTACGCCTTATGCCGGGCCTATTCGGCGAGCAAGTTCGGGTTGCGCGGATTCAGTTCCGCGTTGCGCGGTGAGGTATCGAAGCGCCCGTACATTCACATATGCGACGTCTGCCCAACCTTCGTCGATACGCCCGGCGTGGACCATGCTGGCAACTATACCGGTGCCCGGCTTTCGCTTCCCCCCGGTTCGCTCGCACCGGAGACGGTGGCGAAGGCAGTCGTGCGGCTTGCCACGCACCCTCGTAACCTTACCGCGGTCGGCGCGCCGGCAATTGCATTCAAACTCGGCGAGTTCGCGGCGCCGAACCTGCTGGCGGCGATCATGAGTGGCTTCCTCGACACCTGGTCGGCCCGCGCGCCCAACGGCGACGACAGCGATGGGGTGTTGTTCGAACCTGGCGTCCCTGCCGGCCCAGATGGTGGCCGGCGCGATCCACACCGGGGGCGCAAGGTGGCAGCCGCGGCTGGCGGCATGGCGGTTCTGGGCCTTGCGGGGGTCGGTGTCTGGCTCGGCCGCCGCCGGTGATTGAGGACAACCGCTATCTTGTGGTGACGCTGTGGTCGCGGATACTGGCGGCTTTGCATTGGAGGGGTTCACCGCGTGACCGAAGCGATCGAGTTGGGACTGCCGGCGCAGGCCTTCGACCGACAGGATGATGGCGACGACCTGGGCTTCTACGCGCCCCCGCGTTTAGTCACGCACATCGACGAGGCAGCAGTAGGTGCACTGACCAGCCTGTACCGCGATGCGATCCCCGCTAGCGGGCGGGTGCTCGACCTCATGTCGAGTTGGGTGAGCCACCTGCCGGACGGCGTCGCCTATGGCGAGGTCGTCGGCCACGGCATGAACGCAGAGGAACTCGCGGCCAACCCGCGCCTCGATCGCTGGTTCGTCCAAGACCTTAACGATGTGCCTGAGTTGTCCGAAGAGGACGCGCGCTACGATGCCGTACTGATCTGTGTCGGGGTTCAATATCTGCAACACCCCCTGGCGGTACTGCGCGAGGTTCGTCGTGTGCTTAAGCCGGAAGGCCGCGTCATCATAAGCTTCTCGAACCGCTGCTTCCCGACCAAGGCCGTGGCGGTCTGGCGTGCTCTTGATACGCAGGGCCACGCATCGCTTGTCCGCCTCTATCTGGAGACAGCAGGGTTCCGCGATGCCACGGCTTCCCTACTTGCAGACGGTCGCCTGGGCGATCCATTGGTCGCGATAACCGGTCGCAGTTGAGGCTGTTGGGATCACACCAGCAATGGGGGCGCTGACTTCCCGGTTTAGTACCGTTGCGCCTGTTACAGGGATGTATCGGGCGCAACGGCAACCCAGCGGTCAGGCCTCGACGCTGGCGGTCAAGGGTGGCGTCTGCTGATGTTGGACGACCAGCCAATCGTCGTTTCCCCGCATCCGCAAAGTCGAGGTGCAAAGTGCCTCGTACTTTTCGTCGCCGCTCGCGCATCGCGCGGTGTACGCAACGACGATCAGGCCCTCTTGAGGTCGTGACACTCGTCGATCCGATAGCTCAACTGTATCCCAATCGGGCGTAGCCTTGACCGCATCCTTCGCTTCCTGCCCCTGGAAGACATAAGGTGGCCGGGGCAAGACCATGACGATCTCCTCGTCGATCCGGTCCTGGTAATGCTCGTCGCTGGCATCCCATAGGCTGCCTTCGAATTCCCACACGCGCTGGTCGTCCATGCCGTCTCTCCTTCATGGCTCAAGCGCGGGAGGATGGGGGAGGGTTCCGACGTCTCGGCGCCATCGCGTCGATATCCGTCGGCGTGTCAGGCTAAAAACGCCCGTGATGTATGGGCTGCCTTGCGTTGGAGCATGACACTGTCAAATACGGTCGAGGCACAGGGGCGAACGGCTCGTCAGGTGGATAGCGACCGGCGCCGTGCGATCACACCTACTGTTCCAGCATCCCCTTCAGCAAGAAGCTGCTCGTCCCAGCCCCAGCCAGCGTCGCGTCATGGGAATGCGGCGCAGGACAACCCATTCTACTACGAGGACGATCACGAGTGTCGTGCCGAACAGCGGCATGTAGACCCCAAGCCCGACGATCGCTGCTACCAACCCGATCCGAAAGCGCGGACGGTTCTGCGGCAATGGTGCGCCCAGCAAACCCGTCGGTCGCCTCCGCCACCACATGACTCCGCCCGAAACGGCGAGGACGGTCAGCAGCAGCGCGGTTAGCGTTCCGAGAATCTGATTGGTGATGCCGAACAATGCGCCCTCGTGCGCCGCGATGCCGTAGCCGATGACCCGGTCGATCCAATGGCGGTCGGCGAACGCGACACGGCCGACAAGGCGGCCTGTCGCACCATCGACCTGCGCGTCCGATCGCAGTGGGCGATCGGCTGCGTCCGATGACACCGTCCACGGCCCGCCTTCATGCGCGGGGGAGACAGCAGCACAGGCGGTGCAATCCGCAACGGCCGGACCGTAGCAATCACGCGCCCAAGCTCAGCGGGCCGGATCGGCGGGGCAGCCATGATCATGCCGTCATGCCCGGCGTGAGCCCCAAGCATCGCGTCCGCTTTCGCCGTCGGCGCCTTGCCGCCGATCGTCCAGTCGACGGGACCCTGCGTCGTGCCGGTGAGCGTGCGGACCTCCCCCAGATAGCTGCCCCAGGCATTTGCCCAAGGAAGGCCAGTGAGGATCAGCCCGAGCGCGAACACCGAAACCCAGATGCCGGCAGTCGCGTGGATATCACGCCAGAACAAGCGTCGTCCGCCCCCCAGGCGAGGGTAGAGGACACCCGCGAGGCCCTTCCTGTTGCGCGGCCACCATAGATAAAGCCCGGTCAGGAGCATGACGATCGCCCAGCACGCGGCGATCTCGACGAGGTAGCTGCCCCACACCCCCGCGAGCAATTCGCCGTGAAGGCGCGATACCACGTTGAGCGGCCGGTCTTCCTCGCCGATGACCTTCAGCACCGCAAGCGAGTGCGGATCGACATAGACGCGGTGATCAACGCCATCAGCGGAGACGATCACACGCACGGCGTTTCCCGGATGTTCCGGGAGTACGTATTTATGCAGCGACGATCCTGGGACCGCAGCCAGTGCCGCCCGCACGTGCGCGTCGGGTGAGACGGTCCGCCCGGCAACGGGGAGATGGTCGTAGGGCCGGTCCAACAATGCTTCCAGCTGTGGTCGCCAAAGATAGATCGTGCCCGTCAGTGACAACCAGATAATGAATGGGATGCAGAACAGCCCTGCATAGAAGTGCCAGCGCCATACCGCGTTGTACCACCGCGCGCCGGGTGCCCGATGGCCGGCGGGTGGGTTCGTGTTCATCGCTGAAGCGTCCATGCCCGCCATCATAATGCCTTGGTCAGACGTATCCCAACAGTCCGCGGCGGGCCGACGAGATAGGCGAAGTAGCTGGTTGCGGTGGTGTTGCCGGGCGACGTCGTGAACTCCTGACCGAAGACCGGCACGGCGTCGAACAGGTTGGTGACGAACAGGTCGACCCCCAAGCCGCCACGCATCGTCACCCCGGCGGAGGCGTCGACCAGCGTGTAGGCCGGACGCGGCAGCACCTCGCCTTCGCCGAACCCGCTGTTGGATCCGCCGACGTGACGCGCCGCGGCGAACAACGTGCCGGTCAGCTCATGCGTGAGCGCGGTCTCGTACTCGCCGCGCACATTCCACAGCCAGCGGGGCACATCGAGCACACGCGAGCCTGCCGGCAGCAGCAGATTGGGCACGTCGTTGCGGTAGGTCGCGTCGGTGAACGATCCGCCCGCGTGAAGATCGAGCCCCCGGACCGGCGACACGGAAACTTCAAGCTCGCCGCCACGGCTACGAACGCGGCCGGCGTTGACGGTGAAGGAGATGGTCGTTGCGTTATTGATCCCGCACGCTGTCTGGAACGCCTGCTGATAGTCCTTCCAGTCGATTGCATAGCCAGCGCCGTTGATCCGCACACGACCACCCCAAAGGCTGGTCTTGGCGCCTATCTCGTAATTGTCGGTACGATCGCTGTCGTAGGGCGGCGGTACATCGGGAATGCCTGCCGCGCGACGTTCCGCAGCCGAGCAGATATCATCCGTCACAGGCGCATTGACGCCCCCGGTGCGAAATCCCTGCGAGTAGCTGGCGTAGAGCGTCGCGGCACGGCTCGGCTCATAGCTTAGCGTGAAGCGCGGTGTGACGCCGTTCTCGCGATTGCGCTCGTCATAATCGTAGGCGAGATCGCCGCCTGCGACGCCACCGATCCCGTAACGTCGGCTCGCTTCGCGCTGGCGATAGGCAAACACGCGTGCGCCCGCGGCGACCTTCACCTTCGGCACTACGGCATAGGTCAGCTCGCCGAACGCCGCGATCTCGCTCTCACGAAAGCGCGCCGTCGTGTCCTGGATGACGGCCGGACTGCTGGCACCAAGGGGGAGCGGTGCGGTGACGCCGAACAGGTCGGCGACGGTGATGCTGCGACCGGAGTCCTGATGAAGGTCGCGGTAGAGCGCGCCGAAGACATATTGCAGCCGCCCCGGTCCATCGGACACCGCGCGCACCTCCTGCGTGAACTGTTTCGTGCGGCCGAAATCCTTGAGCGGCGTTGGGAATAGCCTGCCGCCTGGACCCGGTCCGACGATGTCCTCGACGATCGGAGAGTCGAACGCGGTGACGTCGAACGACAGCCGGTTTCGCCGGTCGAGCCAGGACGAATTGGACGACAGGGTGAAGCCACCGAGCGTATCGAACCGGTTCTCGATCAGCAGCGAGCGGATGACGAACCGATCCTTGGCATACGTGTCCGCATACCGCGCCTTTAGCCGCGCGCGCTTGCCGAAGGTCACGTCGCTATGGGGACGGTCCGCATTGCTATAGACGTCCTGCCAGACCAACGACGGGGTGATCGTCAGGGTCGGCGTCGCGTTCCAGCGCAGCGCCGCGCGTACCGTGCCGGTGCGCGTCCAGTTGACGTCCTTGCGGACCGCCGACGTTCCCGCATTCTCGGTCAGGTCGCCGGTGGTGGGCCGCAGATCGTCGATCCAGCCGCCCTGCCGGACAAACCCGCCCGAGACGCGCATCGCCAGGATGTCGGCGACGATCGGCAGGTTGAGCATCGCCTTGGCGTCCCAGCTCGTGCCGCCATCGGTGATGGTCGAAACGCTCGCCTGACCCATTGCGGCGATCCTGGTGGCGTCGGGCTGGTTGGTCACGATGCGGACCAGGCCGCCCATCGATGACGACCCGAACAACACGCCTTGCGGTCCGCGCAGCACTTCGACCCGAGCGACGTCGAACAGCTGCGGGTCGGGCTGTGAAAAGCCGCGGAGTGCGCGGGTCTGAAGCGGGGTCTCGTCGAAGTAGACGCCTGTGGTCGGCGACTGGACGAACCCGACCCCGCCGATCCCGCGTATGATGTACTGCGAGTTGCCGGGTCCCGTGGTCGCGAAGGCCAAGCCCGGCACGGAGTCCGCGACGCGAGAAAAGTCCTGCACGTTGAGGCGGCGAAGCAGGTCGGCGGAAAGGATGGTGACGCTTGCCGGCACGTCCTGGAGCGCCTGTGGGCGTTTCAGCGCCGTGACGATGATGTCGCCGGTTTGCGCTGCGTGGAGGCCCTGCGCATTGGTGACTGTTAGGTCGGACTTCGTGATGCGTGCCGCGTCATCCTGAGCGGACGCTGGTACGGCGAGCAGCAGGCAGGGCAGGCACGCCCCTGCCAGCAAGTGAGTTCGGATCATGGATAGGCCTTTGACCGGCCCTCGCGATAGCGCGCGGTCCGTGGACGTGGTTGCTCTCGAAGGAGCAGACGATCAGTCGGTCAAAGGGCGGCCGGGGGACCGCGAAGCGGAGGCCGTAGGTAGCCGCGGCGGACCGTCGCCGGTTGGACGGCTGGTGACAGCCCGATCGCCATGACGAAGGCGATCAGGGCGACGAGCTGAACGGGATCGATCGCACCGAGCGTTGCGGCTGACAGGCCCGCAAACGCGCACGGCATTTCAGCCTTGCCGTGATCCTGCGACTTGCCGTGATCGGGCATGTCGCCGTGCGTCCCCGACATGGCCATCGTCGTGGCGTTGGGGGCAACGCCGGAACATAGCTCGATCGTAATCCGGCCATGCTCGCTGCCGATCATGTACCCGGTCGGTACAAGCAGCTTCAGTAACAACGCTGCCGCGCACAAAAGCACGGCAAAATAGCGTTGCGCTAAGAGGCGACGAGTCGCGAGCATCGAAGGCAGGTAGCGCAGCTAGCCGGTGGTGTCTTGGTTGACCTTCCAGAGCGGGCGTACGCCTGTACGGGGTCATTCCCGTTGAACATTTCTGCTACCCTGGTTGGCAATGCGCGCATGGCGAAAGGTTCGGTCAACAGCTCCAATGCCGCCGCGCAGTAACAGCTGCCACTTCCGATGCGCCTGATTGGGCGATCATCTCGTGGTCATCGCTGCTCTCTGACGCGCTACTCGACAGCAGGCCCATCCCAAGGGCGAGTGACATAAAGCTCTAGTACCGATTAGAGTGAGCTGTAGCGATGCTGGGAAAATGTGTCGCGTCGCTAGCCGACGTCGCGCAATTAGCAGGCTTTGTCAATCAGTCCCACCTGACCCGAACCTTCCAGTCTCGTCTCGACATAACTCCTGCCTATTGGGGTAAATCACGATATGTTGAGCTGATACAAGACGCGAACGCTGCCATGTGGCAGGTACTGGCTGTATCCCTTCAGGAAACCGGCCTGTGAAATCAATTAAAACTGCTGTCATCGCGCCCAGCGCCGTCGCGTTGTCCGCTGCTGGCTCTGCGCCGCGTATCGGCCTCGCTCTCGAAACGGTCCTCGCGGCGTTCGATCACGACGAACACTTCGATCTGCGGGCGTAGTTTTGCTTCACAATGGAGAGTAGTTGCGGAGCGCTATTATGGTGAATTGGCAAACACCGTTCATGACATCCGGTCGGCGAGAAGGAACGGAACTCCACCGCTCGTGGGCATAGCGATCGACTGGAGCAACTGCATCGCCCAGACGACACGGCTTCCGTCTACTGGCCCGAATCCGACGGCAGCGCGCCGGCAATATTGCCATTCGGGACCTTACGATGCGATCGGGGGCTGGCCGCGTTCGTTGAGGATCCACCATCACTGGGTAACGGTATTGAGAGATCTAGCAGATCAGTAGAGTATCGATCCCGGCTTCATTCCTGCCACCGTTCGGGCGGTCGTAAACTCGATTGGATTTGGAGACCGGAAACGCCGTCATAGCGAACCGGCCTTGAGCGATTTCGCAACGGTGAACCCGTATTTCTCCAGCCCCGCGACGACCTTCGCCAACCCCTCCGACTGCGCCCAGAACATCGGTCCGCCGCGGTACACCGGCCAGCCATATCCATAGATCCACACCACATCGACGTCCGACGCGCGCTGTGCCTTGCCCTCTTCGAGGATCAGCGCGCCTTCGTTCACCATCGTGTAGAGCGTCCGCACGACGATCTCCTCGTCGCTGATCTCGCGCGGCGTCACGCCGGATTTCTTGCGGAAATCGTCGATGATCTCCGTGACCCGCGCCGAGTTCGACGGCGTCCGCTTCTCGTCGTAATCGTAAAAGCCGGCCTTGGTCTTCTGGCCCCAGCGATTCTCCGCCGCCAGCGCATCGCGGATGTTCTCGATCCGGCTCGGATCGCGATGCCAGCCGATGTCGACGCCCGCGAGATCGCTCATCTGGAACGGCCCCATCGGCATCCCGAACGCGACATGGACCTTGTCGATCTGCTCCGGGCTCGCGCCTTCCAGCAGCAGCTTGGTCGCCTCGACCTGCCGGGGCATCAGCATGCGGTTGCCGATGAACCCGTACGTAACGCCGGCAACGACAGCGACCTTCTTGATCTTCTTCGCGAGCGCCATGACGGTCGCCAGCACATCGTCCGCGGTCTTGTCGCCGCGCACGACCTCGAGCAACTTCATCACGTTGGCGGGCGAGAAGAAGTGCATGCCGACCACGTCCTGCGGCCGCTTGGTGCACGCCGCGATCGCATCGATGTCGAGATACGACGTGTTCGAGGCCAGGATCGCGCCCGGCTTGGCGATCGCGTCGAGCTTGGTGAAAATCTCCTTCTTCACCTCCATCGTCTCGTACACCGCCTCGATGATCAGGTCGCATTCCGCCAGATCGGCGAAGTCGAGCGTTGGCTTCAGCGCACCCATTGCCTGCTCGACCTGCTCGGGCTTCATCCGGCCTTTGGCGGCGGTCGCTTCGTAATTCTTGCGTACGACGCCGGTGCCGCGGTCGAGCGCCTCCTGCTGCATCTCGACGATCGTGACCGGGATGCCCGCGGACAGGAAGTTCATCGAGATGCCGCCGCCCATCGTGCCCGCGCCGATCACGCCGACGCGCTTGATCTCGCGAAGCTTGGTGTCGGCCGGAACGTCGTCGATCTTGGCGGCCTGGCGTTCGGCGAAGAAGATGTGGCGCTGGGCTGCAGACTGCACGCCCATCATGAGCTTCATGAACTCCTGGCGTTCGAACGCGATGCCGTCCTCGAAGCTGGAGCCATCCGCGGCTTTCTCGACGCAGGCGATGTTGGCGGCCGGCGCGTCGAAGTTACGGAAACGCCGCGCATTCTCCTTCTTGAACGCGGCGACCGCATCGGGATCGGCCTGCGCGGTCTTCTCGGACGCGCGGGGCAGGGGGCGCTTGGTCGCGATCTCGCGCGCGAACGCGACGGCATCGGCTTCGAGCGAGTCCTCGCCGACGATCTTGTCGATCAGCCCGGCGTCGAGCGCCCTCTTCGCCGAGATCGGATCGCCCTTCGCGGTCATCTCCACCGCGAGCTTCACGCCGGCGATGCGCGGAATGCGTTGCGTGCCGCTAGCGCCGGGCAGCAGGCCAAGCTTCACTTCAGGCGTACCGATCTTCGCCGAGGGAACGGCGACGCGGTAATGGCAGCCGAGCGTGACTTCGCACCCACCGCCGAGCGCGGTGCCGTGGATCGCCGCGACGACGGGCTTCGACGACGCCTCGATCATGTCGACGACGGTCGGCAGGCCGGGCTCGACCATTTCCTTGCCGAACTCGGTGATGTCGGCGCCCGCAAAGAACGTGCGGCCGTCGCAGCGGATCACCATCGCGGTGATGCTGTCGTCGTTAACGCCTTCCTTGATCGCCGCTTCGAGGCCCTGGCGGACCGCAGCGCCGAGCGCGTTGACGGGAGGATTGTTCGAGATGATGACGAGCACGTCGTCATGGCGTTCGGTGCGGATCGGGCCAGTGTTCGTCGACGAGGTCATACTATCTCCGGAATTACTGTCGTCCAATGTGGCGCTGGCAGGATAAAAGGGGCGTCCAACGCGCTCGAACGACAGGCCTGTCATGGATGAACCGGACCTTGGGCGTCGCGCCAGTCGCGCTTGATCTTCTTGGCGAGGCTCCACTTGTGGACTTCGGTGGGACCGTCGTAGATTCGAAAGGCGCGTACCTCGCGAAACACTTGCGCGACGATCGTGTCGTCGGTCACGCCGGTGCCGCCCATGACCTGCACGCAGCGATCGGCGATCCGCATCAACGCCTCGCTGACCGCAACCTTTGCCATCGAGCTTTCCACGGTACCAAGCGCGCCGGTATCGAGCACGTCGGCGCACCAATCGATCATCAGTTCGGCCTGTTTCAGATCGATCATATTCTCGGCCAGCATGAAGCCGACCCCTTCGTGATCGACCAGCGGCTTGCCGAACGCGTGGCGGCGGCAGGCATAGTCGGTCGCGATCTCGTTCGCGCGGTCGCAGGCACCCAGCCACCGCATGCAATGGGTAAGCCGCGCAGGCGCCAGCCGAACTTGCGCGAGCTTGAAGCCGTCGCCCGGATTGCCGAGCATCTGGTCGGCCGGGATGCGCAGGTTGGTGATAGCGACGACCGAATGACCGCCCGGCATGGAACTGTCGATCGTATCGAGCACGCGTTCGATCGTGATCGCAGGATCGGGCAGGTCGACCAGGAACATCGTCGCGCCTTCGTCGGCTTTCGCCATCACGATGCCGACCTTGGCACCGTCGGCGCCTGTAATGAACGCCTTGCGACCATTGACGACCCAGTGGTTTCCGTCGCGAGCGGCGGTCGTGAGCATCATCGACGGATCCGAGCCAGCGCCACCATCGGCCGCTGGCTCCGTCATGAAGAAGGCGGATCGCGCCGTGCCGTCCAACAGCGGCGAGAGGAAGCGCGCCTTCTGCTCGGTGCTGGCAACCTTGCCGAGCAGATACATGTTGCCCTCGTCGGGCGCCATGACGTTGACCGCCAATGGCCCGAGTGGCGACAACCCGGCAGCGCGCAGCACCTTCGCGGTATCTCTGTGCGACAGGTGGCTGCCGTCGGAAAGGATATGCGGGGTCAGAACACAGGCCACGCGCGCCAGATCGCGCAACTCCCGGACGAGTTCGTCCGAAGGACCGTGCGCGCTACGCCGGGGATCGTGTTCGTACGGCACCACTTGGTCGCGAACGAAGCCTGCGACGGCTGCAGCAATCGTGGCGCCGCTCATCGGGGTGCCATCCGGATTGCACCGTCGAGGCGGATCACGTCGCCGTTGAGCATGGGATTGGTCAGGATCGCTTCGACCAACGCGGCGTATTCGTCTGGTTTCCCCAGCCTGCTAGGGTGCGGCACCTGCGTTCCCAGCGAATCCTGCGCCGCTTGTGGCAGGCCCATGAGCATCGGCGTCAGGAAGATCCCGGGGGCGATCGTCATCACCCGGATGCGATGCTGCGCAAGATCGCGAGCGATCGGGAGCGTCATGCCGACGACGCCACCCTTCGAGGCGGCATAGGCTGCCTGGCCTACCTGTCCGTCATAGGCGGCCACCGAGGCAGTGTTGATGATCACGCCGCGTTCCTCACCGATCGGCTCGGCCGCGACCAGTCTCGCCGAGAAGCGGGCAATCATAGCGAAGGTGCCTATCAGGTTGATCTCGACGGCGCGGCGGAAGGCGTCGAGCGGATGCGGAACGTTTTCTTTGCCGACGGTCTTGATCGCGGGCGCTACGCCGGCACAATTGACCAATATCCGGGCGACGCCGTGGGCCTGCTCCGCCTCGGCGAGTGCAGCTTCGATGGCGGCGTCGTCCGTTACGTCGACGATCGCGGCGCGCCCGCCGATTTCGGTGGCGTGAGCTTCTGCGGCGTCACGATCCCGATCTACGATCGTTACCCTGGCCCCTCTGGCCCCTCTGGCCGCGAGCATCGCAGCGGTGGCCCCGCCCAGTCCGGATGCGCCACCGGTGACGATGGCGGCTATGTCGTTGATCTTCAAGACTGTCTCCTATTGTGCGGTGGATCCGCCATCGACGACCAGTTCGGAGCCCGTCATGTAGCGCGATCCGTCTCCGGCCAAAAAGACAATGGCGTCGGCTATCTCGTCCGGCGAGGCCTTGCGCCCGAGCGGCGTGTCCGCCAGCAGCGCGCGCTGTCCTTCCTCCGACGCGTGCGCTCCCGCTGTCAGGGGCGTGGCGACGTGTCCGGGGTGAATGGAGTTGGCGCGTACCCCGTTGCCCAAGGCCGCGCATTCGAGTGCAGTGGCCTTGGTGAACATGCGAACGCCGCCCTTTGCCGCACAGTAAGCGCCGGTGTTGGCGGCGCCCGCGATGCCGCGGATCGACGACATATTGACGATCGCACCGCCCGTCGGCGACTTCGCGAGCTCCGACGATGCTGCGGGGCGGGACCCGTCTATGGACCGGCTCGTCGAATGGCTGCCGGCGAACATTCCCGTCGACGACGATGCATCGTCCATCGTGCATGGCGACTTTCGCTGCGACAATCTGATCTTTCATCCTAGCGAACCCAGGATATTGGCTGTGCTCGATTGGGAATTGTCGACACTCGGGCATCCGGGAGCGAATTTCGCCTATCATGCCATGATGTACCGGATGCCGGCACATATCGTCGCCGGGCTTGGTGGTGTGGATCCAGCTTCGCTGCGGATCCCGTCCGAAGAGACGTATCTGCAGGCCTATTGTGCTCGGCGTGGCTTGGCTTCGATGCCCGGATACGACTTCTACATCGCGTTCAACTTCTTCCGCCTCGCCGCGATCTTCCACGGAATAAAGGGCCGCGTGCTGAACGGTACGGCGGCGTCTGCCGAGGCACGCCAGCGCGTCGCGGTGCTGCCCGAATTGATGGCGCTGGCCTGGGCGCAGGCGGAGCGCGCGACGCGTCGCTGATATTTGGAGAGTTGCGTATGTCCGATCCTACCGCATTCCGCTGCGTTGCCGCGCTATTGGCGTTGTCAACGCCCGCCGCGGCTCTTGCTCAGGTGCCCGCGCGACCGGTTCCCCCCGAACAGGCGACTCAGCCTGCCACGACGAGCGCGCTGCCAGACGACAGCGCGTTGCCCGCGCCCGATCGCTTCAAGCGGTTCGACGATCTCAGTCTGAAGGGCTGGGCGATCTCGTATCCGAAGGTCGCCGATACGATCCTCGCCGATCATCTGGGCGTTCGTGATGCTCTCGCCGATATCGGCATAGGCATTTCGCCGATCAATACGGCTAATTTTCAGTATGACTTCTTGCAGAACGATCGCGGCTATCGTGGACCACAGCTTTATAACGGCCAGCGGATAACACGAACCAATACCACGGCCAGCCTTACCGCAACCTATGATCTCGGCCGTATTGGCCTCAGGGGCGGACAGGTCGCGACGACATTGAGCATCGTTGACAACAGCTTTCCAGCAGTGAACGGTCCGAAGAAAATCCGGATCGGTCGTCTGCACTATTATCAGGATGTGATCGCCGGGGTGTTGGACTTCAAAGCGGGCTACATCGACAACACGCAGGAGTTCCTCGGGATCAACGTCGGTGGCAATCTGGCAACCGGAAACCTTGGACCGCAGGCGACGATCCCGTTCCAACTCGGTCTGAGTTATGGCGGGTTCGCAGCGCCCGGCATCAACGTCCGGGTACGATCGAAGACCGGCTTCTATAACAAATTCGGTATTCGGCGCAGCTTGCCACCCGGGGGTGCGACCGCGGAGAACGCCGTAAACCCAGGAGGTTTTCGTTTCTCTCCGCCAGGTACTGGCGTCTTATTGATCGACGAAATCGGTTTCAATCGGGTATCGGCGCCCGGAACGAAATCTGCCTGGGTACGGTTCGGCGGCATTCACAATTCGACGCGCTACACTCGTTTCTCGGATGGTGCGCAAAAAGATAATTGGGCGGTTTTCGCCGCGGCCGATCGACAGCTGACGCAGACCGATCCGGCAAAACCCTTTCGCGGAATCTATGCCGGAGCGACATTCAACTACGCACCACCCGAACAGAACTTTTACACGCAATATTACGAGGGCCGTGTCTATGGCGTCGGTCTCATCAAAAGTCGTCCGTTCGATCTGGCGTCGTTGGTAACAACGTATAACGTGTATAGTCCGAAGGGACTGCGCGCTCGTGTCCCCACAAACCAATCATTCTACAAAGGTACCTGGGCTGCCACGGCCAGCTACGCCTATCGCGCTGCGGCGGGGATCTATATCCAGCCGGGCCTAGGAGTAACGGTGCATCCGATCTTCAGCCCAAGGTTCGGGCCAGCACTGAACGGCTACCTGAGCCTGATCACGTTGTTCTGAGGCTTCCACCAGCGCTGCAAGGCTGATTGCATATCGCCAAGATCCCGATCAATCTCCTGGAGTAATCCGGACCGTCCAAGCGTGTTCGCCAACGTCTACTTGCCATTCGCAAGGGGCCGCCGTCATGGCGGGTTAGTCGCTCATCGCGCTATTTCCGCACAGATCTTCCTCGAGTTCGAAAGTGTCGAAACAGCGTACCTGGCACCGAGACGCAGGATGCGCCAAGCCCGGGTGATGCGATCAGCTTGAGATACTCCAGGACAGCCGTGCTCCCTTCGATCGCACCCTCGCCCAAGCGCGATCAGCCCCTCCAACTTGGCGGAGGGGCTGACCGGTAGCGTTAGGCAGCCGCGCCTCCGTCGATGTTGAGCGTGGTACCCGTAATATAGCTCGCATCGGGACCGGCGAGGAACGAGACCGCACCCGCGATTTCCTCGACCTTGCCGTAGCGGCCAAGCGGAATGAATCCGATCATCTGCTGCGCAAACTCACCGTTGGCGGGGTTCATGTCTGTGTCGATCGGGCCTGGCTGCACCGTGTTCACCAGAATATTGCGTGATGCGAGATCTTTCGCCCAGCCTCGCGCCAACGCCGCAACGGCCGCCTTGGTCGCGCTGTAGACCGCGGTCGCCGGGAAGGCGAGCTCGCCCGAGACGCTGCCTATCAGGATGATC
Source organism: Sphingomonas sp. PAMC26645 (assembly GCF_004795835.1). NCBI lineage: Bacteria > Pseudomonadati > Pseudomonadota > Alphaproteobacteria > Sphingomonadales > Sphingomonadaceae > Sphingomonas > Sphingomonas sp. PAMC26645. Next base: position 3,993,084 of record NZ_CP039249.1, on the reverse strand, counting down.
CGCCCACCGTCGTTCAGGTGCGACAGCGCCGCGCGCGTGCCAACGTGGAGGCCCTTCACGTTGACGTCGAACTGGCGATCGAAGGTCTCGTCCGTATCGTCGGCGACGGCAGAGAATTCCGCCACGCCGGCATTGTGGACCAGGATGTCGATCGCGCCGAGCGCGGCGGCCGCCTGTTCGACGCCCGCGCGCTGTGATGTAGGGTCGGCAGCGTCTGCCTGGAATGCGAAAGCAGTGCCGCCGGCACTCTCGATTGCCGCCACAGTAGCGTCGGCGGCAGCCTTGTTGCCGGCGTAGGTGATCGCGACGGCCGCACCGTCGGCAGCTAGTCGCTTGGCGATTGCTGCGCCGATGCCGCGTGATCCACCGGTGACGAGCGCTTTTTTGCCCTGAAGTGACATGTCAATTCTCCGAAATGTGGCCCGCGATCACGCCGTCGTGTGCTGTCGGCAAGACGGAACATAAGCTGACGCTTCCACAGTTCAACATATCCGAACTATTAAAGTGAGACGGCTCCATTATATGAGCCCGATGCCCCGTTTCACGCATCCCCGTCTTGAAGACGTTCCGCTCGATCTCGCTCTCCACGCGCTGGCCGATCCCAATCGGCTGGCAATGGTGGCACGGTTGGCCGCGACCGAGCGCCTGAGCTGTACCGACGCGGCACCGTGCGAGTCGATCCCCAAGAGCACGCTGTCCAATCACCTGAAGCTGCTTCGCGCCGCCGGGCTGATCGAGACGATGCAGGCTGGGCGCGAAATGATCAACACGCTGCGTCGCTCCGATTTCGACCGGCGTTTCCCGGGCCTGCTCGACGTGGTGCTCGCCAACAGGTTTGCCTGACGCATACCGCGACGCCGACAGAGCAGGCGCCGTATCGGGACCGAAGCTGGCGGTGGCGCTAGGCAGTCTCAGCGTCCGGGATTGGGCCGGCTTGCCTCATTCCGCGAGAACCTAGTTGGATTGGTCTGTCGCCTTTGCGCTCTAGCTATCGCGAGAGGGTGGTGAGCCAAAGAGACAGGCATACTCGCGACTGAATTGCGATACGCTTTCGTACCCGACGGCATCGCCGGCCGCGGCAACGTTGCGGCCGCTGACGATTAGTCGACGAGCCTCCTGCAAGTGCTAGCTCTTCTGATACTGTAGCGGGCTCATCGCCGTCGCCGTTCGAAAATGTCGATGTAGCGAAGCCGAACTCATGCCTGCCTCATCGGCCAACGCTTCGACGCGTAAAGGCTGGTCGAACTGTTCGCGGATTAGCGCAACGCGCGGCGTACCTGCGAAAGGCGGCTATCCGCGAGCGCGAACTGGCGGACGATCGCTCCCTGCGGGCCCTGAAGTAGGCAGCAAAGGATTTCACGCTCGCAAAGCGGCGCCAATACCGTGATGTCCTGCGGCGCGTCGAGTAGCCGACGCAAGCGTAGCCAGGCGTCGAGCAGTTCAGTAATAGAAGGGCCGGGCGGCGTTTTAGTTTCGTAATGCGTCGTAGGGATCCGACTGCGTGCTGTTCCAGTATATTGAACGGAGCTGCTAACACGGCCGGAGACCATATAGGCAAGACGATGGGGGCAGCGCCGGTGTAGTACGTGGGCTACACCGGCGCTGCATTTCGAATTCACAGCACCTCGAACAACCCGGCTGCGCCCATGCCGCCGCCGACGCACATCGTGACGACGACATACTTGGCACCGCGACGCTTGCCTTCGATCAGCGCGTGGCCGGTCGCGCGGGCGCCGGTCATGCCGTAGGGGTGGCCGATCGAGATCGCGCCGCCGCTGACGTTGAGCAGCTCGTCGGGGATGCCGAGGTTGTCGCGGCAGTACAGGACCTGCACTGCGAACGCCTCGTTCAGTTCCCACAGGCCGATATCGTCCATCTTCAGCCCGAAGCGCTTGAGCAGCTTGGGGATCGCCACCACGGGGCCGATGCCCATCTCGTCGGGCTCGGTGCCGCCGACCGCCATGCCGACATAGCGACCGAGCGGCTGGAGACCGCGCTGCGAGGCGATCTTCTCTTCCATCAGTACCGACGACGACGAGCCATCCGAGAGCTGCGAGGCGTTGCCCGCGGTGATCGTGAAGTCGGGGCCCATCACTGGCTTCAGCGACTGGAGCCCCTCTAGCGTGGTGTCGGCGCGGTTGCCCTCGTCCTTGGTGATCGTCACGTCCTTGTACGTGACCTCCTTCGTCTCCTTGTTGACGATCGCCATGTTGGCATCGACGGGGACGATCTCGGCATCGAAATAGCCCGCGGCCTGTGCGGCGGCGGTGCGCTGCTGCGACTGGAGCGCATAGGCGTCCATCGCATCGCGGCTGATGCCGTAGCGTTTGGCAACGACTTCGGCGGTCTGCAGCATCGGCATGTAGACGTCCTTGTGCATCGCGATCAGCTGGGGATCGGGCGCGACGCGCATCTGTGGGGTCTGGACGAGGCTGATGCTCTCGACGCCGCCGCCGATCGTGATGTCCATGTTGTCGGTGATGATCTGCTTGGCCGCGGTGGCGATCGCCATGAGCCCGGATGCGCACTGGCGGTCGAGCGACATTCCCGAGACGGTGACGGGGAGGCCGGCGCGCAGCAACGAGGTGCGGGCGATGTTGCCGGCCTGGTGACCCTGCTGGAGCGCGCAGCCGAAGACGACGTCGTCGACTTCCGCGCCGTCGATGCCGGCACGCTCGAACGCGGCCTTGATCGAATGCGAGGCCAGCGTGGGGGCGGGGGTGTTGTTGAAACCGCCGCGATAGGCGCGGCCGATGGGGGTGCGGGCGGTGGAGACGATGACGGCTGAACGCATGATTTTATCCTTATCTGCTCCCTTCCCGCTTGCGGGAGGGGTTGGGGGAGGGGGTGGCCAAAGCAGCCGAAGCAATCGCGGCTATCTCGGACCCTCCCCTGACCCCTCCCGCAAGCGGGAGGGGAATTAGTTTCAAACGAAAATCTGGCTGATCCATTCAGCGATCAGGGCGGGCTTTTCCTGGCCTTCGATCTCGACGGAAAACGCGTTGGTCTGCTGCCACTGGCCGGGGCGCTTTTCGTCGAACGAGAGCAGCTTGAAGCGACCACGCACCTTCGAGCCTGAGCGGACGGGCGTCAGGAAGCGGACCGAATTGCCGCCGTAATTGACGCCCATCTTCGCGCCCTCGATCGTGGGCGCGTCGGGCACTTTCGACGACAGCAGCGGCATCAGCGACAGCGTCAGGAAGCCGTGCGCGATCGTGCCGCCGAACGGGGTCTGTGCCGCGCGGACCGGATCGATGTGGATGAACTGGTGGTCGCCGGTCGCATCGGCGAACTTGTCGATCATCTCTTGCGTGACTTCCACCCAGTCGGAAACCGTCTCGGTGCCGATGCGCTGTTGCATCTGTGCGGTGGTGATCGTCGCCACGGCATTCCCCTCAAAGCTCATTTGGCGCTAAGCGCTGAAATGTCTCTAGGCGTACAGGCGAGCGGATCGCAAGCCTCACCCAACCGGAAGCTGGAAAATGTCGACTGCCGTAACGTCCCATGCCCGCGATATCATGGCGAAGCTGTACCGCGCGAGCGAACCCGATGTTCTAAAACCGCTGCTGGACCGCGCCGCGCTCGATTCGGATTCGCGCGAGCGGGTGATGGGGCATGCACTGGGCCTGCTCGCGGACCTGCGGGCGGCGCAGAGCAAGGGGTGGGTGAACCAGTTCCTGCAGGAATATCGGCTGAATTCGTCGGAAGGCGTCGCGTTGCTGTCGCTGGCCGAGGCGTTCCTACGCGTGCCCGATCCCGAGACCGCGGATCTGCTGATCGCGGATAAGCTGGGCGATGCCGATTGGCGTGCGCATGCGGGCAAGTCGAATTCGAAGCTCGTCAATTCGGTGACCTGGGGTCTGGTGGTCGGCCGCGTGCTGGTCGGCGAGGGATCGACCGGGCCGCTGCGGCGCCTGATCAGCCGCGCGGGCGAGCCGTTCGTGCGGCAGGCGGTCGGCGCGGCGATGAAGATGATGGGCGAGATCTTCGTGATGGGTCGCACCATCGACGAGGCGATGAAGCGGATGCGGCGCCCCGAGAACAAGGGCTTTACGGCGAGCTTCGACATGCTCGGCGAGGCGGCGCGGACGCATGCCGATGCGCAGCGTTATTTCCAGGCGTATGTCGGTGCGGTCGATGCGGTCGGGCGCGATCCGGCGGCGGGGCACTCGATCTCGGTCAAGCTGTCGGCGCTGCACCCGCGGTACGAGGTGGCGCGGTGGAGCGAGTGCGTGCCCGCGCTGACCGAGATGCTGGAGGCACTGGCGGTGCAGGCGGCGTCGAAGGGCATCGCGCTAACTGTCGACGCTGAGGAATCCGAGCGGCTCGAAATGAGCCTCGACATCATCGGCGCGGTCGCGGGCTTGCCGTCGCTGAAGGGCTGGGACGGGTTCGGCATGGCGGTGCAGGCGTATGGCAAGCGCGCGCGGCCGGTGATCGAATGGGCGAACGGGCTGGACCGCGTGATGAACGTGCGGCTGGTGAAGGGCGCGTATTGGGATAGCGAGATCAAGCGGACGCAGGTCGAGGGGCTGGCGGACTACCCGTTGTTCACGCGCAAGGCGGCGACCGACGTGTCGTACCTGGCCGTGGCGAAGGACATGCTGGCCGCGGAGAATATCCGGCCGGCGTTCGCGAGCCACAATGCGCTGACGGTCGCGACGATCATGGAGTGGGCTGGCAACTCGCGCGATTTCGAGTTTCAGCGGCTGCACGGTATGGGCGACGGGCTGTACGAGCGGCTGGTGCAGGAGAACGGCTATCATTGCCGGGTGTACGCGCCGGTTGGCGGACACCGCGACCTGCTGGCGTATCTGGTTCGGCGGTTGCTGGAGAATGGGGCGAATTCCAGTTTCGTGCATCAGTTGGCGGACGAGCGGCTGACCGAGGCGGAGATTCTGGCGGATCCTGTGGCGAAGATCGCTGCGGTGGGGGGGAAGCGGCATCCCAGCATTCCGTTGCCGGTGGATTTGTTCGGGGCTGGGGGGCACCGGAATTCGGCCGGGTTGGATTTGAGTGATGTGGGGACGCTTGAGGCAACGGTTGCTGCGGTTTCTGCTCCCCTCCCGCTTGCGGGAGGGGTCAGGGGAGGGGCCGACCTTTCCTCCACAGGTTCCGATCGCGGGTTGGTCATCCCCTCCCCCGACCCCTCCCGCGAGCGGGAGGGGAGTTTTGTTGCGGCTGCCATTACGCGGGCGCATGCGGCGTTCCCCGGTTGGTCGACCACGCCGGTCGACGATCGCGCTGCTTGCCTCGAACGCCTCGCCGACCTGATCGAGAAGCATCGCGACGAACTGATGGCGATCTGCGTGCAGGAGGCGTTCAAGACGATTGGCGACGCGATCGGCGAGGTGCGCGAGGCGGCGGACTTCTGTCGGTATTACGCGCAGCAGGCGTGGTTGAACCTGCATCCGATCGAGCTGCCGGGGCCGACGGGCGAGCGGAACACGCTGCATATCGAGGGACGCGGTGTCTGGGCGACGATCGCGCCATGGAATTTCCCACTGGCGATCTTCCTGGGACAGACGGTGGCGGCGCTCGTCACCGGCAACACCGTAGTCGCCAAGCCTGCGCCGCAGACGCCGCGGATCGCAGCACGTGCGGTTGAGCTTGCGCATGAGGCTGGCGTGCCGGTCGATGCGCTGGTGCTCGTGATCGGCGGGCCGGAGGTTGGTGCAGCGCTGACGGCGGACGTTCGCATCCAGGGTGTTGCGTTCACCGGATCGACCGCGACGTCGCGGAAGATCGCGCGGTCGTTGCTCGACGACGAGACGCGGCCGATTGTGCCGCTGATCGCGGAGACCGGCGGGATCAACGCGATGATCGTCGATTCCACCGCATTGCCCGAGCAGGTGGTGGCGGACGTGATCGCCTCGTCGTTTCGGTCGGCGGGGCAGCGTTGCTCGGCGTTGCGCTTGCTGCTGGTGCAGGAGGACATCGCGGACGGCGTGATCGAGATGCTGTCGGGGGCGATGGAGACGCTGCGGATCGGGCGGTCGGGCGATCCCGCGACCGATGTCGGGCCGGTGATCGACCAGGCCGCGTATGACCGGCTGATGGCGTATCGCGAGAGCGTGAAGGCAAAGATCGTCAAGACGCTGGAGGCGCCTGCCGAAGGGTTGTTCGTGCCGCCCACGCTGGTGCGGATCGGGGCGATCGAGGATCTGAACCAGGAGTGGTTTGGGCCGATCCTGCATGTCGCGACCTGGGAGGCAGGGAAGCTTAGCGAGACGATCGCTCGGGTCAACGCCAAGGGTTACGGCCTGACGATGGGGCTGCACAGCCGCATCGCGCGCGCGGCCGAGGTGATCGAGGCCGAGGCTGCGGTGGGGAATTTGTATATCAACCGGTCGATGATCGGGGCGGTCGTGGGGTCTCAGCCTTTTGGGGGCGAGGGGCTTTCGGGGACCGGGCCTAAGGCTGGCGGGCCGCGGTATCTGTACCGGTTCTGTGCGGAGCGGGCGGTTTCGGTGGATACGACGAGTGCTGGGGGGAATGCGACGTTGTTGTCGCTGGATGAGGGGGGGATTTAGTTGCCGGCCCACCGAACTCGGCCTCCGTTCGTCTTATAAGGCAAGTCCCCGACGTCATAGAGCACCACCCCGGCGGAGGCCGGGGTCCAATTGGGAAACGGTGCTGACGACCGTTGCGCTTCGTTACTGCGACCTTGCCAATTGGGCCCCGGCCTTCGCCGGAGTGGTGTTGGGCGTGGCGGCGAGTTCTTCACGTCCAGCCTATCTCGGCGGCTGTGGTTTCGCGTTATCCTAGAAAGCATTGTTTCCCCGCGAAGGCGGGGACCCAGACTGGGCTCCCGCCTTCGCGGGAGAACAAGGTAGGGTAGGGCTGCCCTAACCGGCGCTTACATTCCGAAGCCGAAGGCGAAGGTGTCGAGCGGCCGGGTAGATCATCAGGCGGGCGTTGCTTCCGCCTCCGCCCGTCGCCCCTCAGGATACGGCATCACGACCGACCCATCAGGCGCCGCCATCATGTTCACCTGGGTCGGGAAGGCGATCTCGATCTTCTCACCGTTAAAGCGCTTCAGGATCGCAATCCCCACCGCCGTGCGGCCATCGTAGAAGCTCGCATAATCCGGCCCCTTGCTGTCGAACTGGACCTCGAAATCAAGGCTCGACGCGCCGAAGCCGGTGAAGCCGGCGCGGGTGAAGATCTTGTCGTTGGCCTCGACAATCTCTTTCAGCATCGCGGGAATGCGCGAGCAGACTTCGGGGGGCGTCGAATAGGTGACGCCGATGACGAACTTCGCGCGGCGGTGGTTGCGCTGCGTGTTGTTGAGGATCTCCTTGTTGAGGAGGTTCTTGTTCGAGATTACGCGTTCCTCGCCGTCGATGCCGCGGATGCGCGTCGATTTGAGGCCGATCGCCTCGACGCTGCCCGAGGCCGTGTCGTAGCTGATCGAATCGCCGCGGCGGAACGGGCGGTCGAAGATGATCGCGAGCGCGGCGAACAGGTCGGCGAATATGCCCTGTGCCGCCAGGCCGACCGCGATGCCGCCGACGCCGAGCCCGGCGACCAAGCCGGTGACATTCACGCCGAGATTGTCGAGCACAACCACTAGCGCCACCGCGAACACCACGAACGTGACGAGCAGGCGGATCAGGCCCATCGCCGAGAGCAGCGCTTCGCCCGAATAATGTTCGGACTGCGTGCGGTGCTCGATCGCGCCGAGGATAATCTCGCGCACCCAGACGGCGGCCTGGAACACCGCGGCGACGGTGAAGAGGAAGTTGATCGTCGTCGCGACTTCGCCGGGGGCGGCGGAGTATCCCGCGACCAGCTTGGCGGCGAGCATGACGATGAAGAAATTGCCGGTCCGCGCGATCGCCTTGCCGACGACGATGCCCCAGCCGTTCAGCGCACGCGGGCGTTCGCAGAGCTTGCTGCCGAAGCGGCGTGCGGTGTGGAGGACGATCACGATGACCGCGCCGATGCCGAACGCGATCAGGATCTGGAGCCAGTATGCCTGTATCCAAGCGACACTGGCGGTGACGAAGCCCTGGGCCTGGTCGCCGACGTCGCCCGCGTCGAAGATCGGTTGCTTGGCGGCAGCAGTGGTATTTGTCATGGGAATACTCGTCAGGCCGCTTTTGCCAGTGTCGCAACAGCGGGCGTGCCGGCTTCGAGGAAGGTAATCAGGCCACATTCCTCCCGGCTCATGTAGCGCTTGGCGCGGGGGAGGCGGAGCGCCTTGCGGAAGGTCGACTGACCGGTCTTGACGAGCGCGATCAGCGACGGGTGGACGTAGCTCTTCCGCGCGATCGCGTGGGTGTTGCCGAGGCGGGCGACGACGGGTTCGAGCATCGTCTTGAGGCTGAGGTCGCGTTCGGCCGACGCGAGCGCCTCGAACGCGGCAACGCTGGCGGCCCAGGTCCGAAAATTCTTGGCGGTGAAATTGGTCCCGGTGACGTCGCGGATGTAGCAGTTGACGTCGGTCGAGGTGACGGGGTGCGCGACACCGGCATCGTCGAGCCATGCGAACAGATGCTGTTCGTCGAGGTCCTGGCATTTCTTGACGAAGCTGCTGAGCGACCGGTCGGTGATCTTGAGCGTCCGCATCTTGCCGGACTTGCCCTTGTACTGGAGTTTCAGCGTCGAGCCCTTCACTTCGCCGTGGCGCTTGCGCAGCGTGGTGGCGCCGAAGCTCTCGTTCGCTTCGGCATAGGCTTCGTTGCCGATGCGGATATGGCCGCCGTCGAGCAGGCGGATGACTGCGGCGACCGCGCGTTCGCGGGTCAGCGAGCGTTTGCGGAGATCGGCCTCGACCGCCTTGCGGATCTTGGGGAGGGCGTGGCCGAAATCGGCGCAACGTTCGTATTTGGCGGCTTCCTGTGCTTCGCGAAAACCCAGGTGATAGCGGTATTGCTTGCGCCCTTTCTCGTCCCAGCCGACTGCCTGGATGTGGCCATTGGGCTTAGGGCAGAACCAGGCGTCGCGGTAGGCGGGGGGCAGGCCGACCGCGTTCAGCCGGTCGATCTCGTCGCGGTCGGTGATGCGCTCGCCCTTGGCATCCCAATAGCCCCAGCCGTTCCGCATCTTCTTGCGGGTGATGCCGGGCTTGGAGTCGTCGGAATATACGATCTTAGTGGGCAATGCGGTGGTCCCTTGGGGGCGTCTGATTCTGACTATCTCTGCAAATGTTCGGGAAGGCGCATCGTTCCGGAACGAGGCGGGCTGCGCTTGGTTGAGGGGGCACGGGATTTCACTGGAGACATGACATGGCCGATCTTTCCCAAGCTCGCGTATTGATGCTCGCTGCCGATGGTTTCGAGACCGTCGAACTGTTCGAACCGCGCAAAGCGCTGGAGGCGGCGGGGGCGAAAGTGACGCTCGCGTCGATCAAGACCGACCCGATCCAGGGCATGAAGGGCGACATCAACAAGGCCGAGACGGCGACGCCCGACCTGACGCTCGACGAGGTCGATACCGACGATTACGACGCGCTGGTGCTGCCGGGCGGCGTCGCCAACCCGGACACGATGCGCCAGCAGGAGCGCGCGATCGAGATCATCACCGAGTTCATGGAGGACGGCAAGATCATCGCTGCGATCTGTCATGCGCCGTGGCTGCTCGCCGAAGCAGACGTGATCGATGGACGCCGCGTGACGAGCTTCCCGTCGATCCGCACGGACCTGGAGAATGCGGGTGCGGACGTGGTGGACGAGGAGGTCGTGGTCGACGGCAACCTGATCACGAGCCGCAAGCCGGATGATATCCCTGCGTTCAACAAGGCGATCATCGCCGCGCTTGAGGAAGAACTGGCCGACGAGCCGGTCGACTGACCTGTTCCCCTCCCGCTTGCGGGAGGGGCTAGGGGAGGGGAGTGGCACCAACGTTTATGGCTGCCCCTCCCCCAACCCCTCCCGCGAGCGGGAGGGGAGCCTGTTGAGCCAGCGTTGGGCGGGGCGTTCTATCAGGTGATAGAGGGCAATCGAGGCCATCAGGACCAAGCCCAGATACAACGCTACATACATCGGCGACACGGCGGTCGCGTCTCTGACGAAGACGAGCTTGAACGCTTTCCACAAGATGAAATGGCTGAGATAGGTCGCATAGCTGATCTCACCTAGATAGTGCGTCGATCCCAGTTCGAACGGGTTTCCTGGCTTGCCTGCAGTCAGTGCCAGCAGCAGCAGGACAACGGCGGACAACGCGGGGACGACCAGCGTTTCCGGCGCACCCGCGATCCAGCTACCGGCAGCGACCATGGCTGCCAGCGCCGCCCATAGCGGCGCTCGCAAGACGCCGCGCCACCTCAACCATAGGACGCAGACGATGCTGCCCGTCGTAAACTCTACCAGGCAGCGAAGCAGGCCGTAGCGCGGGATATTGGCGCCGAGGGTAGTCGCATCCATCGCCAGGTGCAGGCCGACCAGCAAGCAGCCGGCAATTGCCAGCAATGCCCAGCTCGGCAAACGCCGCCAGTCCACCGCCATAACCAGCAACGGAAACAGCAGGTACGCACCTAGTTCGGCGCTGATCGACCAAGCCGGGTCGTTCCAGGCGAGGTGATGCGTGAAGCCCCAGTTCTGGAGCAGCAGGATGTGGAGCGGCAATTCCGGGAAGACGAACTGCGGATCGCTGCGGCCGGTTGCGCGGAGCAGCAGGGCCAGTGCGACGGCGCCGCCTAACGTGACCAGATGCAGAGGCCAGATGCGGGCGATGCGTTTCTGCAGGAAGCGCGGAATGCTTGCCGCGCCGCCGGTACGAATGCGGTCGGACCAGGTCAGCCAGATCACGAAACCGGACAGCAGGAAAAAGAAATCGACCGCCAGATACCCTTTGGCGAAGACGTCGCGCAGTCCCGTAGGCAACCCGGAGATAGACAAGCGGATGTGGTATAAGACGACGAACCACGCAGCGATCCCGCGAACGCCGGTCAGCGCGCGCAGTTCGTGAACCGGAGCCCGGTCGATCATGCCGACAGTGCGTCCGGAACCACAGGCTTGGCGGCGGGGGCCACACGGCGCATCGGCCGGAACGATTGCTCGCTCCGCTTGCGCGCCAGATACGTGTCGAGGCCGATCTGCGCGCCGATCAGCATGTAGATGAACGGCTGGAACGCGATCGCGATGAACCCTGCGCCGAGCAGGTAAACGATGTGCCCGCTTTGCAGCGCCGCTGCGAGCGGTCCGGCCCAGGCATATTCGCCCTCCGGATCGCGGTAGCGGCGGCGTATGAATTCCATGCGGACGATGCCGATCAGGTTGATCGCGAGCCATATCGCAAGGCCGGGATAGCCCTGCTCGCCGAGCATCTCGAAATACGCGCTGTGATACGCGCGGGCCTTGTCGACCTCGACCTTGGGTGCCTCGGCAGCGCCGGGCGTGGTCTTTAAATCGTAGCGGATGTGGTTGCCCAGATACGCGTTGAAGCCCCCGCCGAACGGGTTCGCCTTTGCGTATTCGATCGTCCATTTCCACACCGCGAGCCGCGTCGAGGCGGATTCGTCGGCGTCGTAGGTCTTGATGGTGTTCATGCGGTTGGTGAAGGTCGAGGGCAGGAACGGGATCGCCGCCAGCCCCAGCACGCCGAGCATCGCCAGATACGCGACCTTGCGTTTCACGTTGCGGATCGACAGCAGCGCGAGCAGGCCGATGCAGAGCAGCCCGGTGCGCGTCGACGTGCCGACCGGGATCAGCAGGCAGGCGAAGACGAGCGCCAGGCAATAGGCCTTCACCCGCCAGTCCGGCCTGAAGATCGTGCCGTGGTGCATGAACCAGACGATGATCGGGACGATCGCGATCGCCACCGCGCTGATCGTGCTGCCCTCGTACAGTCCTGAATTATTGTCGACCATCAGGTTCAACTGGCCGTAACCGCCGCCGCCGCTGGCGATCGTCTTGATCCCGCCGACGACGATGATCGACGATGCGGCGAGGATCATGAACAGCAACAACGCCTCGATCCGCACGCGCGTGCGCAGCGTCAGGGGGAGGAACGCGGCGAAGGCGAGCGCCTTCCACACCCAGTCCCATTTCTCCTTGGCCTCGACGGGAAAGTCTGCGGCGATCGTCGTGCCCCAGCAATAGAGCAGCAGCAGCACGATCAGCACCTGTCGCCCACCGACGCGCGTGTCCCGCTTGTCGTCGGCGATGATCCACCCGCCGACCGCCAGCGCGACCGCGATCAGCGAGATCGGCACGCTGTTCAGTAGCAGGTAGGTCAGCCGCTGCGGCGATACGATGTCGATATAGACATAGACGAGCACGAGCAGGAACGGCCGCTTGAACCCCATTCCGAAGAACGCGAGCAGGAAGGCGATGAACGCGAGATCACGCATCGCGGCGGGGTTTCTCTATCGGCGCGGGCTTCTTTTCAGGCGCGTCGTGTGGGCTAGGCTCGCGATCGAGGTCGGGACGTTTGAGCAACAGGAAGGCGGCGAGCATCATCAACCCGTGGCTGAGGCCGAGCGCGAGATTGTCGATCATGGGTACGGCCTCCTTTCCGGACATGCGGGCATCACGGAATCGTCTGTAGGCATAGTCGGTTGACGCGCCGTTAAGCGATCTGTGGCAGACGACGTCCACGATGCGTATCCTTCATATCCTCGATCACGGCCTGCCGCTGCAAAGTGGCTACACGTTCCGCACCCGGGCGATCCTCAAGGCGCAGGAAGCGCTCGGCTGGACCGTCGCTGCAGTGACCGGCCCGCGGCACGGTATCGCGCCTGCTTCGGTTGAGGCAGTCGACGGGCTGACCTTCCACCGTACGGATGCGGGGGTGAAGCCGGGACCGGTCGGCGAAGCCGTCGGGATCGCGGCGTTCGCCAAGCGGATCGAGGCGGCGGTCGATGCCTTCAAGCCCGACATCCTCCACGCGCATTCGCCGGTGATCGATGCGCTCGCCGCACTGATCGTCGCGCGCAAGCGGAAGCTGCCTCTGGTGTACGAGATCCGCGCGTTCTGGGAGGATGCGGCGGTCGGCAACGGGACGGGGACGGCGACGTCGATGCGCTACCGTGCGACGCGGGCGCTGGAGACGTGGGCGGTGCGGCGGGCGGATGCGGTCGCGGTGATCTGCGAGGGCCTGCGCGGCGACCTGGTCGCGCGGGGCATCTCCAGGGACAAGATCATGGTCTCGCCAAACGGCGTCGACCTCGACCTATTCGGCAATGCTCCGCCGCGTGACGATGCGCTTGGGGCTGAGCTGGGGCTCGAAGGCGCGGATGTCGTTGGGTTCATCGGCAGCTTCTACGATTATGAAGGGCTCGATGACCTGATCGCAGCGATGCCGGCGCTGGTCGCTGCGCGTCCCAAGGCGCGGCTGGTGCTGGTCGGCGGCGGGCCGATGGAGGCGGCGTTGCGCGCGCAGGCACAGGCATCGCCGGTGGCGGATGCGATCCGTTTCGTCGGGCGCGTGCCGCACCAGGAGGTCGAGCGCTATTACGGGCTGGTCGATATCCTCGCCTATCCACGCAAGCGCATGCGCCTGACCGATCTGGTCACGCCGCTGAAGCCGCTGGAGGCGATGGCGCAGGGGCGGCTGGTCGCCGCGTCGGACGTTGGTGGGCACCGCGAACTGATCCGCGACGGCGATACGGGCACGCTGTTTCCGCCCGACGATCCGCAGGCGATCGCGGCCGCGCTGGCGGGGATGTTCGCGGACCGCTCGGGGTGGGACGAACGGCGCGCACGGGGGCGTGCTTTCGTGCAGGAAGAGCGTAACTGGTCGTCAAACATTCGCCGTTATGCTCCAGTCTATGAACGGCTGATCGCGGCCGCGGTGCGGGAAAATTAATGGCAGAGTTTGCTCTTCGGACTTTGCAGCGCGGCAATCTGAATCGTCTGGTGCCGATCATGGGCGCAATCGCTGGGGGCGTGATCGCGGCGGCGGGCGTGATGCTGTCGTCGGGCGATGCGCTGGAGGCGCTCGTATCGGATACGGGGATCGCGGCGCTGATCCCGATGGCGGCACCGCCCCTCGGGGCGACGGCGCGCGCGATACTGGCGCTGGGGGCGGGGGCGTTGGTCGCGGCGATCCTGTGGTCGTCGCTTTATCTGCTGTTCGGGCCGGGTGGGGTGTTCGCTGGTACGCGACCGCGGGAAGACGGCGTGCCGGTGATCCGTCGCGCCGACGCACATCCCGACGCGCCGCCGCGCAAGCCGATGTCGGCGGCCGATCTCGGTACGCCGTTGATGGAGGTTGGCGTCGCGGGTTCGGCCGATGGGGCCGCGCGTGATGAACGGGCTATTCCCGCCGATCTCGACCTGCCGCTGGCCGCCTATGATCCGAAGGCGATGCGGCCCGTGCCGATGGAGCCTGCCCGACCGGTCGCGCCTCTGGCGCAGCCGACGATGGTCGCGCCGGTGATCGAGTCGGCGTCGACGGCCGAGCCGGCGACCTTCGTGACCGCGCCTGTGCCAAAGCCGGTCGAGCCGCTGGTCGTCGAAACGTCGCAACCGGTGGAGGAGGTCAGCGCGCCGACGCCGATCGCCCGGCCTCTGCGTGCGCAGGCCGAGCCGACTACGCCGCCGACGATCGAGACGCTGTTGCAGCGACTGGAACAGGGGGCGCTGCGTCGGGGGCGGATCGGGTCGCACTAAGGTAGACGCGCGCCGGTCGCCCTGGCGTACCCGAGGCTGTCGAAAGCGCTGTTTCTCTCTTCTTGCCTCTGATACCCATAGCTCGAAAAACATCGGGGAGGGATCATGGCAAACGCCGAAACCGTTATGGGCGAGCCGGAGAAAGGTGCATCGCGCTACGCCTGGTACGTGTTGTCGATCCTGTTCCTCGTCTACGTCCTGAACTTCGTCGACCGGCAGATCATCTCGATCCTGGCGGAGGACATCAAGCGCGACCTGGGGCTCAAGGACCAGGATCTCGGGTTCCTGTACGGCACCGCGTTCGGCGTGTTCTATTCGCTGTTCGGCATTCCGCTGGGGCGGCTGGCGGATAATTGGCACCGCGTCAGGCTGATGACGATCGGACTGTCGCTATGGTCGGTGATGACCGCGCTGTCGGGCTTTTCAAAGACCGGCGGGCATCTTGCCGCCGCGCGGATCGGGGTCGGGATCGGCGAGGCAACGGCTAGTCCTTCGGCATACTCGATCATCTCCGACTATTTTCCCAAGCGGCTGCGTGCGACCGCGTTGTCGATCTACTCCGCAGGCCTCTATGTCGGCGGCGGGTGTTCGTTGTTCATCGGCGGGCTGATCGTGCAGGGCTGGAACAAGGCCTATCCCGGCGGCGGACCGCTTGGCCTGGTCGGCTGGCAGGCGGCGTTCATGGCGGTCGGAGTGCCGGGGCTGTTGCTGGCGGTGTGGATCGCGACGCTGAAGGAGCCAATCCGCGGGCTTGTCGAGGGGCTGCCCGAGCCGGACAAGCATCCGGCGCCGTTCCGCGCGTTCGGCGCCGAACTGGTGACGATCGTGCCGCCGCTGACCTTGATCGGTGCGGCGATGGGTGGTGCGAAGGCGCTGGGGTATAATCTCATTGCGCTCGCAGTCGTGGTTGCGGCGGTGTCGGGGCTGGTCGCGGCGGGTGAACCGTGGCCGCAATGGGTGGCGATCGGGATCGGTGTTTACGCGGTGTTCTCGTGGGCGTCGGCGCTGAAGCGGCGCGATCCGCCGACCTTTGCGCTGATCGTCGGGACGCCGGCGTTCCTCTGCACGGTGGTGGCCTATGGGCTGAACGCGTTCCTGAGCTATGCCGCGAGTTTCTGGGCGGCGCCGTATGCGCTCCGCGAGCTTGGTGCGACGCCGGCGTCGGCGGGGTTCATGATCGGCAGCCTTGGCGCGACCGCTGGCTTCCTGGGGCTGACGATCGGCGGGGTGGTGTCGGATCGGTTGCGGCAAGGCAACCCGGCGGGGCGGTTGTGGGTGGTGATCTTCGGGGCGGTGGTGCCGGTGCCGTTCCTGATCCTCGCCTTCACCGCGTCGTCGCCGGTCGCGTTCTATACGGGGATATTCCTCGCGCAGTTGACCGCGTCGTGCGCGCTGGGGGCTGCGGCGGCGACTACGCAGGACATGGTGTTGCCGCGGATGCGGGGGACGGCGACCGCGACGTTCTTCATCGGGACGACGCTGATCGGGTTGGCACTCGGGCCATATATGGCGGGGCGGGTGTCGACGCTGACCGGGAGCTTGTCGATCGGGATGCTTTCGTTGCTGGTCGTGACGCCGATCACGCTGGCCTGTGCGGTGGCGGCGTATCGACTGGCGCCGCGGGCCGAGGCTACGCGAGAGGCTAGGGCTCGGGCGGCGGGGGAGGCGGTTTAACCGCCCCTGTTGACCCTAGCCCGGTCACCCTCTTCCGTTCGTGCTGCGCGAAGTCGAAGCACCTACGCTTGGGGCATGCCCCTCGACTTCGCTAAGGGCGAACGGGGAGGGGGCAGGTCGGTGCGCGAAAACTGTGTTTCGATACGAGCCGTCGATACGCCGCCTTCGGCCACTATTCGGTCTCTACTCAGCACGAACGGAAATTATACAAGCGAACGCGCCCCTCCCGAAGCGTTATGAGGGGCTATGTGCTTACCCCGCCTGGAACACCCCGCAGGCGATGCGCCCGCCGCTGTTGCCGGCCGGATCTGTCATCAGATCGTCGGGACCGGCATGCACCACGAACGCCGAGCCGTCCGTGTCCATCAGCCCCGCCATCGTCGCACCCGGGATCGTGATGCCGATCGTGCCACGTCCATCGTTGCCGATGATCAGGTTGGGCAGGTCGCCTTCATGCGGACCCTGCGGGTTCATGCTGCCGTGCTTCATGCCGGTCGGGTTCCAGTGGCCGCCCGCGGTCGTGAAGTCGGGGGCGTCGCAACGGCCGACCATATGGATGTGTGCGCCGTGCGTGCCGGGGGGCATCGCCTTGGCGTCGAGCGTGAAGCGGAGGCCGCCCGCGACTTCGGTTGCCGTTGCTCGGCCGACATCGCTGCCGGTCGCGGTCTGGAGCGTCGCGGTGGCGCGCTGGCCGCCGGATACGGGGGCACCGGTCTCCATGCCAGTCTTCTCGCAGGCGGTCAGCCCGATCGTCGCCGCGCCGAGCAATGCCAGTGTCGCAATCCGCATAGTGTTTCTCCCTGTTGATCTCTTGGCGAACCCTTCGCCGTGGCTCAGGTTCCACCCCCGCTATCGAGCGGCCAGCGCGCGACGGGTTCGTACGTCGCGCCGTCGCGGCCGAGATGGCTCTGGTACAGCACGAGATGGGGTAGCGGGAAGGGCGCGCTTGTCAGCGCGGCATGCGTCGCAAGCCAGTCTTCGATCGCGAACCCGACGCCCGCCGACCGCGCCAGCCGCGCGACGGTGATGTGCGGGAGATACGCGCGGTGTTCGGGCGGGAGGCCGGCACGAACGCATGCCTGGTCGACCTTGCGGTGGAGCGCGGCGAGCGCCTCGTGCGGCGTCACGCCGGCCCACAGCGTATCGGTTCGCCCTCGCTTCTCGAACCGGCCGACTCCGGTGAGCGCGACGCTCGGGACCGGCGCGACGATCTGGCTCAAAGCGATCGCGACGTCCTCCGCCATCGGCCGTTCGACCTCGCCGATGAAGCGGAGCGTAACGTGCAGCTGTTCCTCGTCCTGCCAGCGCGCGGACGGCACGCCCTCCATTATGTCGAGCAAGCTCTGACGGATAGCGGGTGGCGGGCGAAGGGCGACGAAAAGGCGGATCATGGATTGCGGCAGGTTAACCGCGAACCACCATGCCGATGCAACCACTCTGCTTGAAAAGCGTCCTGTAAAAGACGATATTCACCGTAACCGGCACCATGCCGGACAAAGGAGCTAATTTCACAATGGCTAATTGGTCTGACCCCCAGCCCCGCGCCGCGCCGTTCGGAACGACGGCCACGGGCCAGCGTACCGAGGCCTATGACGCTGGTCTCCGGTCGTACATGCTGTCCGTGTATAACTACATGGGCTCGGCTGTCCTGCTGACCGGCATCGTCGCGATGCTGTTCGCATGGGGCGGCGCAGAGTCGCCTGCCGCACAGGTGTTCATGAGCGGCGGCATCCTGAAGTACGTCATCATGTTCTCGCCGCTCGCGGTCGTGTTCGGCATGAGCTATGGCCAGAACAAGATGTCGACCGGCACGATGCAGATGCTCTTCTGGGGCTTTGCCGTGCTGATGGGCCTGTCGATGTCGACCATCTTCCTGGTCTATAGCGGCACGTCGATCGCAGGCGCGTTCTTCGCCACCGCCGCCGGTTTCGCTGGTCTTAGTCTGTACGGCTACACGACCAAGCGCGACCTGTCGGCGTTCGGGACGTTCCTGATCATCGGCGTCGTCGGCCTGCTGGTCGCGAGCCTGATCAACATGTTCCTGCAGTCGGGCGTGATGCAGCTGGTCATCAGCGGTGTCGGCGTGCTGTTGTTCGCGGGCCTCACCGCCTACGACACGCAGCGGACCAAGGCGCTGTATGCGCAGGTCGCTGGTACGGACATGGTCGGCAAGGTCGTCATCATGTCGGCGCTGAGCCTGTACCTCGACTTCATCAACATGTTCATGTTCGTGCTGCGTCTGTTTGGTAGCAGCCGCAACTAACTCCCGCTAAGGGTGTGACGAACGCAGGGCTCGGCGGGACACCGCCGGGCCCTTTTCTTTTGGCCTCGGGACAGGAATGGGACGCGCAATGCGGCTCTCGATCGACGTGCGTCTGGATTACGGGATCGCGGGGGATGCCGATGTGCTCCTCCAGATCGAGGCGGCGGCGATGGCCGACCAGACGATCGAGTCCGAATCCCTTACCTTGTGGTCCGACAGTCCGATCCGTGCGGTGCGCGGCGAGGATGGGATCGGGCAACGTTGCTGGTCGCGCGGGCATGGGCGGTTCACGGCGGAGTATAAGGCGATCGTCGCCGTAAATCGCGAGCGGGTGCAGCTCGAGCTGTATCCGGCGACGCCGCCGCGAATGCTCGATGGCGAGCTGACGCCGTATCTGATGCCGAGCCGCTATTGTCCGTCGGACCGCTTCGAGGGCTTCGTCGCGCGCGAGTTCGGCGGGCTGGAAGGCGGTCCGCTGGCGGCGGCGCTGACCGAGTGGGTGTACCAGTCGCTCGACTATCGCTGTGGATCGAGCAGCGGAGAGACGACCGCGCTCGATACATTCGCGTCGCGCTCGGGCGTGTGCCGGGATTATTCGCATCTGCTGGTGTCGCTCGCGCGGGCGGGCGGGATACCGGCGCGGTGCGTGTCGGCCTATGCGCCGGGGGTCGATCCGCCCGACTTCCATGCGGTCGCGGAGCTGTGGCTCGCCGGCGACTGGCGGTTGATCGATGCGACCAAGATGGCGACGTGCAGCGATATCGCGCGGGTCTGCGTGGGGCGCGATGCGACCGATATCGCGTTCATGACGGTGTTCGGGCAGGCATATCTGTGGGAGCAGACGGTCAAGGTGACGCCGCTCGATTGAGCCGCTTCCCGGGGCCCTTCGCGGGGAAACAAAGCGCACTTCGACCGTTGGTATTCGCCAAGATTAAAAAGGGACGTCGTAATGACCGACATAGATAAGAGCGCGCTGGATAGCCTGTCCGTAGCGCCCGACGACAAGGATGCCGACGGCAAAAGCTCGGGTCGCGATCCACGCCAGGAAGCGGGCCAGGACAAGTCGATCGGCAAGCGGCTTCAGAAGAACCCCGATAGCGCCGACGCACGTCTCGATAACGGGCTCGACGAGTCGATGGACGGCAGCGATCCGATTTCGGCGACGCAGCCGGGCTCTGGCACCGAGCCGGCGAAGTCGTCGGGCTATGACGAGGATGCCGAGCGGGCGCTGCGCGAAAAGCAGGCGTAACCCTCGCATCTGCTCAACGAACGGGCGTCGGTCGGCAACGACCGGCGCTTTTTTGTTGCCCAAACGCCGCGCAAGACGATCAAATCGCTTAGTTTCGTTCGGTTCGTCGCAGCGTTGTTGCAGCGCAACAGCTTTCATGGTCGCTTGCTGTTACGGAAAGATGACGCGCGATAGGGTCGTTGTTAACCATCCGAGCGCATAGTCTACCGGTTCCTTGACGAGAGCGGGGTGACGACATGGCTTCCAGAATGAAACCGGCACAGGGGTCGATGACCCTCGCCGAGATGAAGGAATTCGCGGCTTTTCCGAGCTCGACGCAGCGGTATATCCGGCGATCGCTCGACGTAGGCCTGGACCGCGAGGACGCGATGCAGCGCTGGTCGCGCGACGTCGTCGAGGCGGCGAGCATCCGGGCGCAGGCGCGGCTCTATAACAACCTTCCCGATCTGCGCGCGATGGTGCCGGACGATAGCGGCCTCGATGCGATCGAGCCGTTCCTGGCGCCGTTGATGACGCTCGTCGCGTTCGACCTGGGGCAGGGGCGGCTGACAAGCTTCTCTGCGTTGCGGTTTTTGTACGAGCGGTTGATCGGCGCGGAAGTTCGGCCTTGGTTGCCGTCGGCGTTCTGCGCGGCGGCGGCACTCCCGCATCTGCATCCGGAACTGCGGCGCAAACTACTTCAGTCGATCAGCGAGGCGGCGGCAACTGCCTCGGGTTGGTCGAACCGGCAGCCGGCTTTCTTTCCTTACTGGGTCGAGAAGGTGGATTCGGGGACGACCTTGGCGAGTTGAAATCTCGCGGGTAGCGAGGCGGACTGTCAGGGCGTTATCCACCCCGGCGAAGGCCGGGGCCCAATTGGAGAGGTCGCAGTAACGATGCGCACCCCTTCGTTTAGCCAGGTCTCCCAATTGGACCCCGGCCTTCGCCAGGGGGGTAACGAGGGGGATCGGATCACCGACACGCACGCCATCCCATCGACCCACGGTTCGCCTGGTCGAGATGCAGGTGATCGGCGTGCGCGGCGTTGTAGTCGGGGGACAGCGTCGTCGCGAACAGCTGGCATGCACCGTCGCGGACGTCGCGGAGGAATGCGGCTTTGGGATCGTCGCCCTTCCAGTCTCGCGCGACGGTGATGCGGGTGCCGTCGGTCAGGCGGAAACCGGCGATGTCGACCGCGTCGGCGGTCGAGTGTTCGCTCCAGTTGCTCGAATGGCTGCCGGCGATACGGCGGCAACTATAGCTGCCGAAATGATCGATCGTCGCGACGCGTGCGCCGAAGTGACGTTCGGCGGCAGGCTGGACGATGTCCCATTCCCACATCGCCATCGCCGCGCCGACGGGACAGGCGACGCCTAACCCGGCAGGTGCGAAGGCGATCTTTCGAGCACCGCCGGTCAGGCGCACGCCGTCTGCATAGCCGCATTGCCCTTCGCCTTTGCGCGGCGGCAGGACGGTGTAGCGGACGCCGGCACGGTCGAGCAGCGCGCGGCATTGCGGAAAATCCTCGGTCAGCGCGGTGAGCTTGCGGCCCGTGAGCAGGCCGATCGGCTGGCCGATATCGAGCGGCGCCCAAGGCACGTCCTGCGGCCGTCCACGCAGGCCCGCCCACAGCATCAGCGCCAACGTCGCGATGACGACCAGCGCCACCAGCCACCCGATCGTCCTTCGCACCGCGCGCATGTCAGCCGCGCACCGCGTCCGACATCGGCTCTGACGTTATCGGATAACCGAGGTCGTCGGGGATGCAGAGATGCTCGACGCCGTCGCGTATCTCGGTCCACGGCGTGACGGTGCGGATGGGATGCGCGCGGGCGTCAGCGACTGCGGCGTCGAAATCGGTAAACTTCGCGAGGCGTTCGAGATTGCGGCGGGTCGGGAAGATGATCGTCGCGCGTCCGGCATCGGTCTCGGCGAGAACGTGCACCGCGGTGGCCCAGAACAGGCGGACGTTTTCGGTCTCGTCGACCCGCGCCGCAGGGGCCTCGGCGGGCAGGCGGGCGAGATAGAAGCGCGTGTCGAAGATGCGCGCATGGGCGTGTGCTGGCCGCCAGCGGGCGAAATATTCCAGCGCATCGAGATCGAGGGACGTGTCTGCGTCCACCAATGCTTCACCGAACGCGGTTCCGGCGTGAAGGGCGGCGCGCAACCGCTCGAAGGCTTGGATGGAGGGCATCGGCGACAGGCCGATCGGCAGCCCGGCCTCCTCGATCGTTTCGCGGATCGCGGCGATGCGCGCGGCCGTCTCGTCGTCGGGGCGGCCGAGCAGCGCCGCCAGCGCGCGGTCGCCGGGATCAACGCGGCCGCCGGGAAATACCAATGCGCCACCCGCGAACGCCATCGCCTTGGCACGCTCGACCATCAGCAGTTCCGGGGGGCCGGCTGGCGTGTCGCGGAAGATGACGAGCGTCGCGGCGGGGATGGCGGGGGGGAGCGCGTCGGTCATTGGCTTTGGTAACGCGCGAGGGCGGGATCGGGTAGCGTCGTGGGGGGGAGTCACTCGCAGGTGGGGCGGTGCAATCCGGCGCAGTTAAGCTTGTTCTCCCGCGAAGGCGGGAGTCCAGTCTGGGTCCCCGCCTTCGCGGGGAAACAGGGACGTTCGGTTCTAGCCGTCAGTCTGCGAGCATCGCGGCGAGTGCGGGAGTCAGGTATTCGCGGGCGGTGCCGTCGATTTCGGTGACGAGGCGGGCGGCGATGCGATGATTGTGCGCGAGGTCGAGGCCGTCCGGCCCCAGCACGGTGAGTGCGGTTGCCCAAGCATCGGCGTCGAGCGCGGTCTCGTGGATGACGCTGGCGGAGACGACGCCGGTATCGATCGGGCGTCCGGTGCGGGGATCTAGCGTGTGCGCGCCGCGGCGGTAGTCGCCGGAGGTCGCTACTGCCTGGCCGTGCAGCGCGATCCTGAGCGGGGGGAGCGTCAGGCCGGGCGGGCTTTCGAGGTCGACCCACCAGGGATCGCCGTCCGGCTTGATCCCGCGACCGACGAGTTCGCCGCCGATCTCGACCAGTGCGTTCGGGATGCCGGCGTCGCGCAAGAGGTCGGCGATGGTGTCGACCGCGTGGCCCTTGGCGATCCCCGAAAGGTCGAGCGCGGTGCCGCCGGGTTGGCGAAGGTGCGCGCCGGTGGGGACGAACGAGAGGCGGGACCAGCCCGATGTCGCGCGGGCCGTCTCGATCTCGGGCATGCTTGGGGGGCGTGTGACGGGGACGGGGCCGAAACCCCAGGCATCGACGAGCTTGCCGATCGCCGGATCGAACGCGCCGCCGGTTATCTCGGCGATTGCCAGGCCGCGCGTCATGACGTGTGCGAAGTCGGGTGGGAGCGTCGTCCAGGTGCCGCTTGGCGACCGGTTGAAGCGGGACAGGAGCGAGTCCGGTGCCCAGTGGCTCATCTCCGCGACGAGCCCAGCCAGCCGCGCGACGATCGCGGCGTGGATCGACGACGGATCGGTGCCGGCGGGCGCAGCGAAGCGCGCGCTCCACGACGTGCCCATCGTCTCGCCGTGCAGATCGAGCACCACCGCCGACGGATCGCGCGCCGCGAACGCCGCGGCGTCGATCGTCGGTGGCAGCGCGATCCTCATGCCGCCAAACTCATGCCGCCAAACTCACGGACGCATCAGGGCGTGAGCACTTCGAGCGTCGTGACGTAGCTCATCCGGCGCTCGGTCGCGCGCGGCGTGGTCGCCTTGGCGTCGGTCAGCGTCGCGTTGAGCCAGTACATTCCCGCGGTCGGCCACGAAACGCTCAACACGCCGTCCGCGCCTGTGGTCAGCTCGCGTGCGCCCTCGTCGTTGCGATAACGCTTGCCGCCGGGGATCACCGTGACCTTCAGGCCGGCAGCGGGCTTGCTGTCGACCAGGAAGCGGAACTTCGCGGTCTCGCCCGCGACCAGTTCGTCGGGGTGCGTGATCGGTGCGAACTCGAGGCCCTTGCCGGTCGGCTTGAAGACGGTGGTGGTCGGCGCGCCCGCGGTCACGAAGATCTCGTTGCGGCCCGACACCTCGGTGACCTTAACGTCGGTCGCGTTGGCGGGGATGTCGGCAACGGTCAGCGGGGCGGGGGCGTTCGGCTGCGGCGGACCACGACGACCGCCGAGGCGCTTCTCGACGCCATCGACCTTGAAGCTGCCCATGACGGCGGACATCTGCGTGCCGATCTTCCAGGTGCCCGGCTTGTCGAGCTTCACGTCGAACACCGAGCGATAGCGCCCGGTCGCGCCGTTCTGCAGCGTGCCTTCGCTGCCGTCGGGCTGCCAGACCTTCATGCCGTCGAGGCGGAGCGGCTGGTGATCGAAGAAGAACAGGTCGTTCGAGACGGCGGCGTCGACCGTCACCCAGCCGTCGGTCCCCGAGAACACGGTGGCCGACGGCAACAGCCACATGCGGTGCGCCGACAGCGCGGCGGGGATCGACAACAGCGCGGCGGCGGCCATCAGGCGTGCGACAAAAGGCTTCATGCTGTGATCCTTAGCGGGCGGAGATGGCGACGGCGCCGAGCTCGGTCTTGCCCGTGGTGCGGGCTCCGGCGGTAAGCGGTACGGAGACGAGTTCGCGACCGCCGGTCTCGCGCGCAGCCTCGACGTTGAGGACATACTGGCCGGGTTTGACGTCGGCGGGCAGGGGGATGGTGTACTGGCCCGGCGTCCGCGTCGCGCCGCTGACGCCGTCGGCGGGCATCGTCATGCTGCGGCCGCCCTTGCGCCACCATGCGCGCAGGTCCGCGAGCCATTTGGTACCGGGATCGTTGCCTCGCTTCTTGAGGTCGTACCAGACCGCTAGCGTCCGCGGCGCGCCCCCGCCGACCGGCTCCAGCCACACCGCGACATAGGGGCGATGATATTCCGCGACGTCGAGCCGCGGGATCGTGATCGTCACGGCACCAGGCGGCGCTGCAATCGCAGGCGACAACAGGGCAGGCGCGGTGATCGCCCCGCCGAGCAACAGAAACGCGGTAGGACGCATGGCGAAACCCCTCAATGGATGAACAGGATGGCGAGCAAGACCGGGAGCGCGAGCCCGGCGGCGACGATCGGCCAGGTCGAGGGCCGGTGCCGCGCGTGGAGTTGCAGCAGCAGGAGCCCGGTGAGCGTGAAGAGGATGCACGCCCCTGCGAAGACGTCGATGAACCAGAACCACGCCGCGCCCGCGTTGCGACCCTTGTGCAGGTCGTTCAGGTACGAGATCCAGCCGCGATCGGTGGTTTCCGCGGTGATCGCGCCGGTCGCGCGCGCGATGCTGACCCAGCCGTCGCCGCCGGGTCGCGGCAGCGCGACATAGGCGTCGCTATCGGACCATTCGACGGGCTTGCCGGCGGGATCGAGCCCGACCGCGTTCGCGACCGCCTTGGCGACGGGAACGGGGAGCGGCGCGTCGGCGGTATGCGGCGCGCTCAGCATGTGAAGCAGCGACCTCGGTAACGTGCCGCTTTTCTCCACGACGACCGGTTTGGCACCGATCGTCGCCGCATGGTTCAGCGTGATGCCGGTGATCGCGAACAGCAGCATCGCGGTCAGCGACAGCGCCGCGCTGATCCAGTGCCAGCTGTGCAATTGCTTGAGCCACCAGCTTCGCCACTTGCGTTTGCGCTTGGCGATCGTCGCGGGCGACGGGGAAGTTTGGGAGGCGTTCACAGTCGTCCGCCTATCGGCTCGCGACAGGCAGATCAAGGCTACTGAGAATAGTTAGCAGAAAAGGCGGGTAGTGCCTCGACGTTTCGTACGTCGAGGCACCAGCGATCAGCCCCCGCGGCGCGCGCGTTCGGCCATCTCGTTCAACTGCACGACGGCTTCCGGAAAGCGATGATCGGCTTCTGCATTGCGCAACGGCCGAACACGTTCGACGAGTATCTCGTTTGGCGTCGGCTGCTGCGTCCAGAGCGTCATGACCTCATCCGCAAACGCCTCCAGCGGCATATAGCCGGGACGTGTTTCCTGCCCGGGGGTAAGGCCGGTCTGCACGCCGGGGGGTGCGATCTCGATCACCTCGACCTTGCCCTCCAGGACGCGACGCAGGGACACGGTGTAGGAATGGATCGCCGCCTTGGTCGCCGAATACGTGGGGGCGGCGGTCAGCGGGACATAGGCGAGCCCGGACGTCAGGTTGACGATCGTGCCACCGGATTGCGCTGCAAGATGATCGACCAGCGCGTTGGTCAGCCGAATCGGACCCAGCAGATTGGTGACGATCGTCGCCTCCGCGTCGGTCAGATCACGGCGGGTCGCGGCGTCCTCCAGCTTCATGATGCCGGCATTGTTGACCAGCACGTTGAGCGCGGGATGTTCGGAGACGACGCGCTTGGCAAAGTCCTCGATCGCGGCGGGGTCGTCGATGTCGAGCGTGATCGCACTCATGTTCTCGCGCCCTGCGATCGCCTCGTCGAGCGCTTCCTGACGTCGGCCGGCAACGATCACCGCGTTGCCCGCATCGTGGAGACGCTGCGCCAGCGCGGCGCCAATACCCGACCCGCCGCCGGTGATGAGGATAGTGTTGCCGGTCGGGTTCATGGTGCGTCTCCTGATGATAGCGGCCGTACAACGCAGGCGATGCGCGTTCGGTCCCCATCGATCAGGGGTCGGCCTCTACATAGCCTCGACCGTGCCCACCGACGCAGGATGGCGGCGACCGCGCGTGGCAACCCTACGAACGCTGACGACGACCGCGATCAGCCCAAGAGCCGACGAGACGGCACCCGCCATCGCCACCGCCGGATACCCGAACCCTGCCGCGATCACGCCACCGCCGACCGCCGCGCCGATCGCGTTGCCCAGATTGAACGCGCCGATGTTCATGGCGGATGCAAGGTTGGGCGCGTCCGCCGCGGCATGCATCACGCGGATCTGCAGCGGCGGAACGAGCGCGAAACTCGCGATACCCCAGAGGAAGATGAGGATCGCGGTCGGAATCTTGAACGGCATCAGCAGTGCGAACACGATCAAGATTGCCGTCAGGGAGGCGAGCGTGACGATCAACGTCCGGTCGACCGAGCGATCGGCGAAACGGCCGCCGAGCCAGTTGCCGAGCGTCAGCCCCAGGCCGTAGGTCACCAGCATCGCGGTGATGTAGCCGAGCGAGGCGTGGGTCACTTCGCGCAAGATCGGCGTGATGTAGGTGAACACGGTGAACATCGCGCTCGCGCCCACCACGGTCAGGCCCAGCGCGCCGAGCACGGGGCCCCGTGTCAGTACGCGCAGTTCCGCCATCGCATCGCTGCCCTCGGGCGCAGGCAAAGCCGGCAGCGTCAGCCGCAGCGCCGCCATCGTCGCCACGCCGAGCGCCGATATGCCCCAGAACGACGCGCGCCAGCCGAGATGGTCGCCTGCCCAGGTCGCGAGCGGCACGCCGACGACGTTCGCGATCGTCAGCCCCATGAACATCGCCGCCACCGCGCCCGCGCGTCGTTCCGCCGGCACGAGGCTGGCCGCGACGATCGACCCGACGCCGAAGAACGCGCCGTGGTTGAACGAGGTCAGGATCCGCGCGGCCATCAGCATGCCGTAGCCGGTCGATACCGCCGCGAGCAGGTTGCCGATGGTGAAGATGCCGGCAAGTGCGATCAGCAACGTCCGCCGCGGCACCCGCCCGGTGGTCAACGTCATCAATGGCGCACCAATGACGACGCCGAGCGCATAGGCGCTGATCAGCAATCCCGCGGTCGGGATCGACACGCCGAGATCGGTCGCGATGACCGGAAGCAGCCCCATCGGCGCGAATTCGGTCACGCCGATGCCGAACGCGCCGACGGCGAGGGCCAGCAGGCCGGGATTGAGTTTCATGATGTCATTCCTCAGACCAGCGCAGGGTTCAGCCGGGCGAAACCCTCTTGCTGGCGATAGGGCGTATGGGGGTAGGGCGGCAGCACATCGCTGGCCGTATCGAGCACAGCGACCTGTGCGGCCGTCAGTTCCCAGCCGACCGCCCCTAGATTGTCGCGCAACTGGGCTTCGTTACGTGCGCCGATGATGACGGACGATACGGTCGGGCGGCGCAACAGCCAGTTGATCGCGACCTGCGGCACCGTCTTGCCCGTCTCCGCCGCGACCGCCTCGAGCGCGTCGATCACGCGGTAGAGGTGCTCGGCCTCGACCGGCGGTGCGAACTGTTCGGTGTCGTGCAGGCGGCTGCCCGCGGGGATCGGCCGGTCGCGCCCGATCTTGCCGGTCAGGCGACCCCAGCCAAGCGGACTCCACACCAGCGCGCCGACCCCCTGGTCCGCGCCGACCGGCATCAGGTCCGCCTCATACGCGCGACCGATCAGCGAGTAATAGACCTGGTGCGCGACCAGCCGCGGCGAGCCGTGGCGGTCGGCGATGCCTTGCGCCTTCATCACCTGCCAACCGGGATAGTTGGACACGCCCGCATAGCGGATCTTGCCCGCAGCGATCAGCATGTCGAGCGTGCCCATCACCTCCTCCGTCGGGGTCGATGCATCGAAGGCGTGAAGCTGGAGCAGGTCGATGTAATCGGTCCCTAACCGCCGCAACGAATCCTCGACCGCGCGGATCAGTCGCGACCGGGACGCGCCCCAGTCCTGCGGGCCGTCACCCATCGGGAGGCCGGTCTTGGTCGAGATCAACACCCGGTCGCGCCGCCCCCTGATCGCCGCGCCGAGCACGGACTCCGAGGCACCGTTGGAATAGACGTCGGCGGTGTCGAACAATGTCACGCCCGCCTCCAGGCAGACATCGACCAGCCGCCGGGCTTCGGTCTCGTCGCTGCGTCCCCACGCGCCGAACAACGGCCCCGTGCCGCCGAAGGTCGCGGTGCCGAAGCTCAACACGGGAACGCGCAAGCCCGATGATCCCAATTGCCGATAGTCCATGTGCGTATCCCCGATGTTCGCGTTGGTGCATAGATGGACGGTGTGGTGCCCCCTTATTAGACGATGTGACGGCGAAGGATTTGTGACGTGGACGCAAAGATCGGGATAGGCGCCGACCGGGCCCGTGCGCTGGAGATCTTCGCGACGGTGATGCGCGAGGGCAGTTTCTCGGCTGCTGGGCGCGCGCTGGGGCTGACGCCATCGGCGGTGGCGCGGTCGATCGACCGGATCGAGACACGGCTTGGCGTGCGGTTGCTGCTACGCTCGACGCGGGCCCTGACGCCGACCGTCGAGGGGCAGGTCTATCTGCAGACCGCGCGGCGGATACTCGCCGACCTGGACGACGCGGAACAGCAGATCGCGGATCAGGGCGCGCCGCGCGGGCGGCTGCGGATCAGCGCCGCGCTATCGCATGGGCGGTTGTGCATCGTGCCGTTGCTGGGCGAGTTTGCGCGTTCGTACCCGCATATCCTGGTCGATTTCGCATTGACCGATACGCTGGTCGATGTCGCGGGCGGACAGGCGGACGTCGCGGTGCGCTTCGGTCCGCTGGCCGACAGCCTGCTGACCGCGCGCAAACTTGGCGAAAGCGGCCGCGTCATCGTCGCGGCGCCCGACTATCTCGCACGGTGCGGGACGCCGACGGTCCCCGAAGACCTGCACGCGCATAATTGCCTCAACTTCAACTTTCGACGCGTCGAACCTGTTTGGCCATTCCGCCGCGATGGGCAGGACATCGCGTTGTCGGTGAGGGGCAATATCGAGGCGAACAACGGCGAAACGCTGGGTCAGCTTGCGTGTGCAGCCGTCGGGATCGCGCGTGTCGGCGCGTTCAGCGTCGTCGACGACATCGCCGCGAGACGGCTCGTGCCGGTACTGGAGGACTTCAATCCAGGCGATGTCGAGCAGATCCACGCGGTGTTCGTCGGCGGCACGAACACGCCGGCGCGCGTGCGCGTGTTCGTCGACTTTCTCGTCGCCCGACTGGCCAGTTAAGCGATCGGACGGTCAGCGCTCGATCGAGAGTATGCGCGCATAGCCTTCCAGTTGCAGCGCGCGGTCTCGCGTCAGGATTGTCCCGGCGGCCGCCTCCATCGGAACGTACATCGTGCCGCGGCGGGTGGCGTAGAGGGCATTTCGCGCCCTGTCCTCGGCATCCCGGAAGATGATCCAGGCCCTTTGCGATTGGCGCAGGGATTGCGCTGCCGGG
Organism: Sphingomonas sp. PAMC26645; assembly: GCF_004795835.1. NCBI lineage: Bacteria > Pseudomonadati > Pseudomonadota > Alphaproteobacteria > Sphingomonadales > Sphingomonadaceae > Sphingomonas > Sphingomonas sp. PAMC26645. The sequence continues at coordinate 3,963,310 of NZ_CP039249.1, read as the reverse complement.
GCAGGGAGCCGCCGCAGCAGGGCCGCGTACGCAAGGTTCATGCGCCGATCATAGTCGCGCAGCGCTTTGGTCTCGCATTCGGTCTGGCCCGCGGTGGACGCGTTGGCCTCGCGCTCCAGGCAACGCGCCAAGCTGGCGCCGGTAGGATCGGCCGACGGCATTGCGGCGAGGTCGGCGGGCGATGCCAGCAGCGTCAGGAGAAGCCATGCGCGGGTCATCGGTTCGCCTCGATGCGGGTCGATCCGCGGCAATCTGTTCGATAGAAAAATGGGCCGGTGTTACCCGACCCATTTCACTTAGTTGCTGTCGGAGTTGTTGTCGTCTTCATGGTCGACGATCAGGTACGTCACACCAGCGACGATGCCGACGCCGATGATCAGCGGAACAATGCTCACGCCCGTGAGATTGCTTGCCTTCTTCGACGACGTGCCTGCACGAACCGGCGACGCGACCGAGAGCGACTGTGCCGAATTGGCGACAGGCGCAGCGCTGGCCGCAACTGGCAGGGCAGTCATGGCGACGGCGGACGCGCCGAGAATCAATGTTTTAATCATAAGTCACTCTTCTCATGGAACAGCCGTTGCGGCTGCGGGTCACCAACGATTCCCGACCGAGTGGGTTCCTGACGATAACATGTCCGGATCGGACGGATAATTGTATCGGTTATCGATGCGGACTGGTTGCTTACGACGAGGAGAATTATACGCTCAAACCCAACCGATTTGGTTTTGAGATACTTGACGCGTATTGCTCAAGTGTCTCGGATGATGTTCTAATTAGCTGAAATGTTTGTATAAGATGGTCGGTCGGGTGTTGCTTGCGCATCTGCATGGGCGGTGATGGCTTCGCAGAGCGCGTGTGTCGCCAGAATGTCTGCGGCCGGGGTGGTACGGCCCGCGCGTGCTGCCGTCAGAAAGTCCGCACACATGGCTTCGAAACCACGCTGACGTCCGACGGAGGTCCAGTCACCACGCCGGTGGTGGCACTCCGTGCCTGCCGAGCGCACCAGTTCCGCCATGTTCCGCACCGACTGCCGCACGCCGTTACCGATCACGTCCAGTCGTTCCTCGTCCAGTCCGCTATCCCGGTGCATCGTGCCGATGGCCGTAAAGCCGTCGCCCGCCAGCATCAGCGTCACGGCCTTCAGCAGTCCATGCTCGACATGAGTCTCGATGGTGCGGCGTTGCACTGGGGCAGGCGCCAGAAACAGCAGCGTATCGACGACATGGATGAAGTCGTCGAACACCACTTTGCGCGGCTTGTCGGCCTGGCGGTGACGGTGCTTTTCCATCACGATCAAGCTCGCGCCGGTACCACGAAGCGCCGCGTAGCCCGGGGCAAACCGGCGGTTGAACCCAATTGTCAGGAGGGTTTCCTGGCGTTCGGCCAGCGCCAGAAGTTCTTGGGTTTCGGCAAGATTGTCGGCGAGCGGTTTGTCGACGAAGGTGGGGATACGCCGCTCCAGCAACAGGCGAACGAGGGCCGGATGCGCACCGGTCGCGGTGTGGATGAAAGCCGCGTCGAAGGTCGCCGCCTCCAATGCACGCTCTACGCTGGCATGGAGGTGGGGCACGCGGAACGAACGTCCGGCTTCACGGAGAACCCGCTGATCGCGTGTCGCCAGATGGAGTTCCAGTTCGGGGTTGGCCGCCAGCACCGGCAGATATCCCTTGTGAGCGATGTCGCCCAATCCCGTCACCAACACGCGCATCGCGACCTCCGAACTGTCAATTCCGGTGCGCTAGATACCGCAATCGCGCTTCGTGCCGATACGTGGCTTCGCGTCGCGGACGATTTACGCAGGCGCCACAGAACCGACCCGGCCTTGCTACGTTGGACAGGGAAAGGAGACCTGAAATGCTGATTCTAGCGCTTGCCCTCACCCTAGCTGGCTCGCCCGATCTCGACCGCTGCCTCAACACCGGGGAGGCCGCACAGGGTATCACCCCAGCGATGGCGGCCTGTTTCGGCGCGGATTACAAGCGGGCCGATGGGCGACTGAACAGGACCTATGCCGTCACCATGAAACGGTTGCCGTCTGCGCGTCGCGCCGCATTGCGCACGTCGCAGCGCGCCTGGATCAAGCAGCGTGACGCTGCCTGCCCGCTCGATCAAGGCGACGGCGTCGGCACGATCGAACGCCTGAACCATCCCGCCTGCCTGACGAAGCAGACTGACCGGCGCACCGCGTGGCTTGCGCGCTACCGCTGACGTGATTCCTGCCGCAGCCGATTGGAAGCGGGCCGGGGTCGGAGAGAGTCTTCAGCCCGTCAAGATACTCTATCCGTGCAATCCGGTTCTCAATGCGACGCTGTTCCAGTCGACGGCGCGCCGGGACCGGTCCGAACGGCCCGGATCAAGCCGCGAGCATGCTGATGGTGGCGCGGTTGCGGCCGTCACGCTTGGATTGATACAGTGCCATATCCGCCGCCTGGATGAGTGTCGCGCCATCCCTGTCCATGGCGTCGGACCAGGTCGCGATGCCGAACGACATGCTGGTCGAGCCCAGCGTGCGGTTGCCGTGTCGGACCGCCAGTTCCGCAATGGCGCGCCGCACGGTCTCGACGCGACCGGCAAGCGCTTCCGCGGTCGTGCCCGGAGCGATGATCGTGAACTCCTCGCCGCCGAAGCGGCAGATGACATCGCCGTCGCGGAACCGGCTGCGCATCTCCGCCGCGACCATCTGCAGCACCGAGTCGCCGGCATCGTGGCCGAACTCGTCGTTGAACCGCTTGAAATGATCGATGTCGCACATGACGAGGCTGAGCGGAGTTCCCGCGCGCGAGGATCGGGCGATCTCCAGCTTGAGCGTTTCTTCCATGTAGCGACGATTGAACAGGCTGGTGAGCGGATCGCGGATCGTCTGCTCGCGCAGCGATCGCTGCAAGCGGTGGTTGACCAGCGCGGATGCGATGTTCTCGGTCAGCACGTTCATCCGGAAGCGGTTCTCGGCTCCGATCCGTCCCTGAAGATAGAGCACGCCGATGACCTCGCCGCCCGCGAGCAGGGGTTCGCAATGATACACCTCGTTCTCCGCGACATGCCCGCAGACGATCTCTCGGCTGGGGTCTTCGACGGAGTGGCTCTGGCCGCGACGCAGCGCCCAGCACCGCTCCGGCGCAAAGCCTTCGATCGGCACGGTGATGCCGCCCCAGCTCGCGACGGGGGCAAGGCAATTGCGCGAGTTGTTGTGCGCGTACAGCGCGCCGGGAATGTCGGGGAGCACCTGTGGTACGAACACCCGGACGATCTGCGCCAACTCGTCGTCGGTGCGCGCGGCCTGCATGCGATGCGCCATGCCGCCGAGCAGTTCGATCACCTCGCCGCGTTCGCGAAGCGACTTCGTGTTCTGCTCCAGTTCCGTGTTGACGATCTGCAATTGCCGCTCGCTGGTGCCCTGGTCTGCGACGGCACCCCTTAATCGGTCGGCCATCGCATTGTAGCCGACGGCGAGGCGGGTAAATTCGCGCGATCCCATCGCAGTATCGATGCGGGCGTCCTGTTCGCCGCTGCCAAGCGCGGTCATCGCTCGCATCATGGTCGCCAGGGGGCGGCGGATCGCCCGAACGAGCAGCGCAAAGCTGCCGACGACGACGAGGGCGACGGCGATCGCGCCGAGTATCGCCAATTTCTTGCCGCTTTCCAGCCGCTGAACCGCCGCGTCCTGCCGCGTGGACTGGAGCGCGCGTTCCTCGTCGAGAAAGCCCTGTGCGCGCACGCTGATCGCATCCATCAGTTCGCGGCCGCGGCCACTCGCAATGACCGCGACCGCGCCGGAAAAATCACCCCGGCGGGCAAGATTCAACGGCTGCAGCAAAAAGGCGGAGCGCTCCTTCATCAGCAGCGCGATTTCTTGCGCCCGTGCATGCTGAAGCGGATTGTCGTCGGTCTGTTCAACGACTCGGGCGATGGTTCGGGCAGCGCTATCCACACGTTCGGCGTACGACCGAGCATAGGCTGGATCGCGCGTGATGACGAAGCCACGCTGGCCGGATTCGGCCTCGCGCAGATCGCCCAGCGCCGCCTCGGTCGTTTCGATGATCCCGGCGGAATGCGCGGCCCAGTGAACGCTCTGGCTGGCCTGATACGACGCATCGGCGAGGAGCCCCGCCAAAGACGCCAACGCGATAAGGACTATGAGCCCGATCGCGGTGATACGCGCTGTCAGCGATACGAACATCGCGGCATGCTTATCCCCAAGAGCTTAGCGTTTGGTTACGCTGCGAGGGACCGGCCTTATTTCGTCCGCGGGAAAAGGGGCGTGCCCGATAAAATCTGGGCGAACGGCTTGCCTGGAAAAAGGCAAACCGCTGGAGACCGACTCTTAACGCGCTTCCGCTGTGCGCGGTCATCCAGTCATAGGTCTAAGCTCGACCAAAGCCGCTCAACTGGTCCGCCGAAGCACGCGCGGGGTTGCCATCCCGCACCCCGCGTCGGCATAGGCGCGCGTTCATTGAAGGACGACGCGATGCAGACGGACGCTGGCGGCCCCGCTTTGGGGCTGGATTTCGGCACGACCAACAGCGTCGTGGCGCTGGGGACGCACGGCGGGACGCCCGAACTCGTGACGTTCGCTGCCCCTGCCGAGACGAGTCCGGTGTTTCGCTCGGCGCTGTGTTTCTGGCAGGACGACAGCGGCAAGGGGCTCGCGTCGGATGCGGGGCCGTGGGCGATCGCCGAATATATGGAGTATCCGCTCGACAGCCGGTTCATTCAGTCGTTCAAGTCGGTCGCGGCGATGAAGACGTTCGAACAGGCATCGGTGTTCGACAAGCGCTATCGCTTCGAGGAGATGGGCCAGCTGTTTCTCGAAAAGCTGATTTCGCACGCAGGCGGCAAGCTCGACACGCGGCCGCACCGGATCGTGGTGGGGCGGCCGGTCGAATATGCCGGCGCGCGGCCTGACGAAGCGCTCGCCCGCACGCGCTATGACGCGATGTTCAAGGGCTTTGGGGCGGAGATCCATTACGTCTACGAACCGCTCGGGGCGGCGTATAGCTACGCGACGCGGCTGACCGAGCCGGCGACGATTCTGGTGGCGGATTTCGGTGGCGGTACGAGCGACTTTTCGGTCGTGCGCGTTGCCGAGCCGGGCGCGGCGCGGCGGTGTACGCCACTGGGTCATGCGGGCGTGGGGATCGCGGGGGATCGGTTCGATTACCGGATCCTCGACCGGCTGGTGCTGCCGATGCTGGGCAAGGGCGGCGCGTACAAGTCGTTCGGCAAGGAGCTGGAGATTCCACGCGCGTATTTCGCCGATTTCGCGGACTGGTCCAGGCTTGCGCTGATGCGCAACCGCAAGACGATGACCGAGCTGGAGCGGTTGCAGAAGACCGCGGTTGACCCGGACGCGATCGGGCGGATGATCGCGGTGATCGAGAACGAACTCGGCTATCCGCTGTACGATGCGGTCGGGTCTTTGAAGCGTGCGCTGTCGAGTGGCGAGGATGCGCATTTTCACTTTGCGGGCGCGGGGCTGGAGATCGAGGCGGACGTGACGCGGGCGCAGTTCGAGGGCTGGATCGCCGACGACGTCGTGCGGATCGAGGCGGCGGTCGACCGGGCTCTGGAAGTCGCCAACGTCGGTGGCGGCGAGATCGATCGGGTGTTCCTGACCGGCGGATCGTCGCTGATCCCGCGCATCCGCCGGATCTTCGTCGAGCGGTTCGGCGAGGCGGCGATCATGAGTGGCGGCGAGCTGACCTCGATCGCGCACGGGCTCGCGCTGATCGGCGAGCAGGACGATATTGCGGCTTGGTCGGCATGATTCCTCGGGTTCTACTCGGGACGGCGCAGGTGCCGGGTGGGGGTGAGCTTCGGTTGCTCCAGCGTGGTGCCGAGTTCTCGATCATGCTCGGTGCGAACGAGTTGATGAACAGCCGGTTGAGCGGGTCGGAAGAGGCGCTGGCGGAGCAGGCGTGCGAACGGATCGGTGGGCGGCCGGGTGTTCGGATGCTGATCGGCGGGCTTGGGATGGGGTTTACCCTCCGCGCGGCGCTGGCACGGCTTGGTGCTGATGCGGAGGTGGCGGTTGCCGAGATCGTACCGGCGGTGATCGAATGGGCGCGGGGACCGATGGCGGCGCTGCACGGCGATAGCCTGACCGATCGGCGGACGCGCATTTTCGAGGGCGACGTCGCTGCGGCGATCGCGGAGGGCGATTGGGACGCGATCCTGCTCGACGTCGACAACGGTCCGGACGGAATTTCTCGGCCGGGTAACGACCGGCTTTACGGCGCGCGCGGATTGTCTCTGGCGCGAGCGGCTTTGCGGCCGGGCGGGGTGCTTGCCGTGTGGTCGTCAGCGCCGAGCAAGCCGTTCGCCACGCGCCTTGCCGAAGCGGGATTCGCGGTCGACGAGGTTATCGCGCGGGCTACGCGGAAGGGCGGCGCGCGGCACACGATCTGGTTCGCTACCAAGGCATGATCTGGCGCTGGGCCGTCTTGATCGCGCTGTCGGCGGTGATCGCGGGGCTGCTGGAGCTGGTCGGGCTGCCTGCGGGGTTGCTGCTCGGGCCAATGGTCGCCGCGGTCGTGCTGGCGGTGCGGGGATGGTCTCTGAGCGTGCCGACTTCGGCGTTTCGCGGGGCGCAGGCGGCGGTCGGGACTTTGATTGCGGGGTCGATCACCACGGGGATCGTCGCGACAGTGGCGGATCACTGGCCGGTGTTCCTGATGGTCAATTTCGTCACGCTCGCGGCGAGTAGCGTGCTCGGATACCTGCTGAGCCGGTGGCAGGTGTTGCCGGGCACCGTCGCGGTGTGGGGATCGACGCCGGGTGCGGCGAGCGCGATGGTGTTGATGGCGCAGGCGTATGGCGCGGACTCGCGGCTGGTCGCGGTGATGACCTACACGCGGGTCGTGAGCGTGGCGGTGGTCGCGTCGGTACTGGCGGCGGTAATGGTCGGTGGCGGGAGCGGGCATCATGTTGCGGGTACGTGGTTCGCGTCGGTCGATCCGGTTGCCGTGCTGCGGACGATCGCGATTGCCGGTGTCGGGGCTGGCATCGGGGTTGTGCTAAAGCTTCCCGCCGGCGCGCTGCTCGGGTCGCTGGTGGCTGGGGCGGCGCTCAACGTTACCGGCGTTGCGCAGCCGGTGTTGCCGCAGTGGCTGCTGGCGATCAGCTATGCGGTGGTCGGGTGGCGGATCGGGTTGTCGTTCACGCGCGATACGCTGCGGGTGGCGGGTAAGGCGATGCCGCGAATCCTGCTGTCGGTGGCGTTGTTGATCGCGTTCTGCGGCGGGATCGCGGCGGCGTTGACGCGGTGGTGGGGGATCGATCCGGTTACCGCGTATCTGGCGACTAGTCCGGGCGGGATGGATTCGGTCGCGATCATCGCTGCGTCGAGCCCGGTGGACGTGCCGTTCGTAATGGCGCTTCAGGTTTTGCGGTTTCTGGGGGTGCTGCTGATCGGGCCGCCGCTCGCGAAGTTCGTGGCCACGCGGCAGGGGGGTGTGCCGCCGCCGGTCATTCCGACTTAGCGCGATGGGGCCTCATATACCCCCGTCATCCTGACGAAAGTCAGGACCCAGGGTTACAGGGGTAGCGGTCGTGGCTCTGGGTCCTGACTTTCGTCAGGATGACGGGGGAGATTTGTTCGGGCGATACGCCTCGACGTCGATCTCGTGGCGCTTGAGCTTGTCGTAGAATGTCTTTCGCGGGATGCCAAGCGCGGCCAGCGCCGAGCGGACGTCGCCACTTACCTGTTGCAGCACGGCGCGGATCGTCGCTTCCTCGAACTTGTCGACGCGGGCGGGGAGGGGGATGTCGCTGTCTTCGTCGACCGCCTCTTCCGCCTCAACTCGGAGCACGAGGCGTTTCGCGAGATTGTCGAGTTCGCGAACGTTGCCGGGCCAATCGTGTTGGCCGAGATACGCTAGCGTCGCGGTGTCGATCGTCGGGACCTCGCGGCCGAACCGCTCCGCCGCCTGGTGGAGCAGGTGCCCGAACAGCAGGGGTATGTCGTCGCGGCGTTCTCGGAGCGGCGGGATGCGGAGGCGTACTGCGTCGAGGCGGAAGAGGAGGTCGGCACGAAAGCGGCCTTCCTCGACTGCCTGTTCGAGGCCGGGTTTGGCGGCGGCGATCACGCGCAGGTCTAGCGCGCGGGGGAGGTCGCCACCGACCGGCATCACCTCGCGCTCTTCCAGCACGCGGAGCAGTTTCGCCTGGAACGCGGGGAGCGTGCTCTCGATCTCGTCGAGGAACAGCGTGCCGCGGTTCGAGGCCTCGATCCGGCCGGTGCGGGGGAGGCGGGAGTCGCCGTCGTGGCCGAACAGCTCGATCTCCGCGACCGCCTCGGGCAGCGCGGCGCAGTTGACCGCGACGAACGGGCGGGAGCGGCGGTTGCTCCAGCGGTGGAGGAGGACGGCGACAAGTTCCTTGCCGGTGCCGGTCTCGCCTTCGACGAGCACGTCGATGTCGGCCTGCGCGATCTGGCGCATCGTCTCGCGGAGGCGGACCATTACCGGGGTCTCGCCGATCAGCGGTTCGGCGCCGATCGTTTCCTCCGCCGCGGCGCGAAGCCGGCGGTTGTCGAGCACTAAGCGGCGCATCTCCAGTGCCCTGCGCGCGCCTGCAATCAGGTGATCGGTCGCGAAGGGTTTCGGGATGAAGTCGAACGCGCCGTTCTTCAGCGCGGCGACCGCCATCGCGACATCGCCGTGGCCGGTCATCAGCAGCACCGGGATCTCGTGGTCGATCGCGGCGATCCGCCGGAAGAGTTCGATGCCGTCCATCTTCGGCATGCGGATGTCGGACACCACCGCACCGTCGAACCCGGCGGTCACGCGGGCAAGCGCGACGGTCGGGTCGCGCTCGGCGATCACCGCGATGCCGGCGAGTTCGAACGATTGCTCGAGCGCACCGCGCAACACGTCGTCGTCGTCGACGAGCAGAACCGCTTGCTCGCTCATGCCTTCACCAGGATCATACGGAAGATAGCGCCTTCTGGAGCGGGGACGAGGTCTAGCGTGCCGCCGAACTCGGTCATGATGTCGCGTGCGATGCCAAGGCCGAGCCCGAGGCCGTCCTTCTTGCTCGTCGCGAACGGGGTGAAGAGGTGGTCGGCGATGTCGGCCTCGATGCCGGGGCCGTTGTCGGCGACGGTCAGGACGACGTCGCGGCCTTTGCGCCCGACGGTAACACTCACGCGGGCATCGCGGCGGTCGGCGACCGCGTCGAGCGCGTTCTGGAGGAGGTTGACCAGCACCTGTTCAAGGCGAACGCGACCGGCGATCACCGTCAGTCGTGCCTCGGGACCGTTCGGCAGGTCGAGCGTCACGCCCTTCGCGCGGAAGCGGTCGCCGATCAGCAGGCGGACACCGTCGATCGCCTCGTCTAGCGCGACGGGGCCGATCGAGCCTGCGCCACGCCGTGCATAGCGCCTGAGCCCAGCGGTGATCGTGCCGATCCGGCTTGTGAGGTCGACGATCGACTGGAGATTGGTTGCGGCCCGCGCGGGTTCGCCGCGGTCGAGGAAGGCGGCGGCGTTGTCGGCGAAGGTGCGGATCGCGGCGACGGGTTGGTTGATCTCGTGCGCGACGCTGGCGGTGATCGTGCCGATCGACCCGACGCGGTTGGCGTGCGCGAGTTCCTCGCGTGCCTGGCGGAACCGCTGGTCGGACGCCTCGCGCTGCTCGACCTCGATCTGGAGGCGGTCGGCGGTGGCGCGGAGCTCGGCGGTGCGGCGGGCGACCTCCGCCTCCAGTTCCGCCCGCGCGCCGACGTTGCGCTTGCGCCGCTCGTACAGCCACCACGCGCCGAGCATCGCGGCGATCGTCAACATTGCGACGATTGCGGTGGCCCAGCGCGTGCGTGCCGCGGCGGTCCGCAGGGCAGCGTCGAGCGGCTCCATATGCACCAGCCGCCAGCCCGAGATCGGTACCGGCAGCGACACCGTGATCGCAGGCGATCCGTCGGGCAGCCGTGAAACCCCGTCGGCGAGCGTCAGTGGGGCGGGGGCCAGTGGCGACGATCCGAACTGGCGCGTCTCGACCAGCTCGGCGCGGCGCGAAGGCGAGAGCGAGCGGGTGGTGCGGAATTCGAGCTTCGGATCGCTGGAGATCAGGATGACGCCGTCGGGATCGGTGACGAAGGTCGCCATCCGGTCCTGGATCCACGCGCGCGCGATCTTTTCGAACTCGACCTTGACCACGACCACGCCGAGCGGTCGACCGGCGCGGTCGATCCGTCGCGAGAGATACAGGCCGGGCCGCCCGCTGACGCTGCCGAGCGCGAAGAACTCGGTTGCGCCCGACGCCATCGCCTTGGTGAAATAGTCGCGGAAGCGGTAGTCGTGGCCGAGGAAGCTGTCGGGGCGCTCGGCGTTCGAGGCGGCGATCGTCATGCCCTGCGTATCGAGCGCGTAGATCACCGGGGCGCCGGTCCGCTCCGCCAGCATTGCGAGCTTGGTGTTCAGCGCGGGGTCGACCTTGCCCGAGGCCAGCGCCGCGCGGACATCGGGATATTCGCCGAGCATGATCGGCAGCAGGCGATAGGTCTGCAGCTCGGCTTCGAGCAGGCGAAGGTTGCTCCGCGTCTGCTGGACCGCGCGCATCCGCACGCCCGCACGCGCGTCCTCGGCGGCGCGCTGGCCGTAGATCGAGGCGACTCCCGCGACGATCACGCCTAGCGCCGCGAACGCCATCAGCACCGTCAACGCCGTGACGAAAAGGGGAGATCGGAGTCGCGTCATTTTGTGCGGATTATCACACACGCACCGCCCGCACCATTGATGAAATGCGGCAATTTCCGCACGTCAGAACAATGGGTATGCTGATAAATGGCTAAAAACCAACGTTCTAAGCGCTGAAGGTGCCGCTCTTGTAGTCCTGGGTTCGGCCCGGCATTACCGTCGCACACAACGTCCCGCGTGAGTGGACGAGAATACCAGGAGGCGATGTTGACCCTACCCACCCAGACATATGGCGTCGCGGAAACGACCGCACGGAAGCGCTGGAGCGGCCAGCTCTATATCCAGGTCCTGATCGCGATCGCGCTCGGCGCGGCGCTCGGGCATTTCTATCCGGCGTACGGCGCGGCGCTGAAGCCGCTCGGCGATGCGTTCATCAAGCTGGTGAAGATGATCATCGCACCGGTGATCTTCCTGACGCTCGTTACCGGCATCGCCGGGATGAAGGAGCTCGGCTCGGTCGGCCGCGTCGCTGGCAAGGCGTTCGCCTACTTCCTGTTCTTCTCGACGCTGGCGCTGATCGTCGGGCTTATCGTGGCCAACGTCGTCCAGCCGGGCGCGGGGATGAACATCGACGCCGCCACGCTCGATACCAAAGGCATCGCCGACTACACCGTGAAGGCGCACGAGACGACGATCACCGGGTTCCTGATGAGCATCATCCCGGACACGATGGTCAGCGCGTTCACCGAGGGCAACATCCTCCAGATCCTGCTCGTCGCGATCCTGTTCGGCATCTCGCTGAGCCTGGTCGGCGAGCCTGCCAAGCCGGTGCTGAACTTCCTCGAGCGCCTCAGCCTGATCGTCTTCAAACTGGTTGGCATCCTGATGCGCGCAGCCCCGCTCGGTGCGTTCGGTGCGATCGCGTTCACGATCGGCAAATACGGGATCGGCAGCCTCGCCAATCTCGGCGCGCTGGTCGCGACCTTCTATCTGACCGCTGCGCTGTTCGTGATCGTCATCCTCGGCACCGTCGCGCGGCTGACTGGCTTCTCGATCTTCAAGCTGATCAAGTATCTGAAGGCCGAATTGCTGCTGGTGCTCGGTACGTCGTCGTCGGAAGCTGCGCTGCCGAACCTGATCCAGAAGATGGAAGCGGCAGGCTGCGAGAAGTCGGTCGTCGGGCTGGTCGTGCCGACCGGTTATTCGTTCAACCTCGACGGTACCAACATCTACATGACGTTGGCGGCCTTGTTCATCGCGCAGGCGACCAACACGCATCTGACGCTCGGCCAGGAACTGCTTCTGCTGGTCGTCGCGATGATCTCTTCGAAGGGTGCGGCGGGCGTTACCGGCGCGGGCTTCATCACCTTGGCCGCGACACTGTCGATCGTGCCGACCGTGCCGATCGCCGGCATGGCGCTGATCCTCGGCGTCGATCGCTTCATGAGCGAGTGCCGCAGCCTCACCAACTTCATCGGCAACGCGGTCGCGACGATCGTCGTCGCCCGCTGGGAAGGTGCACTCGACCGCGACAAGCTCGATGCTGCGCTGTCGGGCAAGCTTCCCGAGTTCGTGTCGGCGGCGATCCCCGCCGCTGCTACCGCCCACTGACGCGTACGGGGCCGGTTCGCCGGTCCCGCGTCCTGTACCGGATATTTGCTTATGACCTCGATGACGATCCGCCGCATGGCGTATGCGGCCGGCTTTGCCGCGTCCGCGCTTTCGACCCTGGCCTTTTCGAGCGTGGCGATGGCGCAGGCCGAAGCACCGCCCTCGCGACAGGCGAATGCGGGTGCCAAGGACGTGTCGAGCACCGCCGAGGCCTCGCCGATCGCCGAGAGCTATCCCAATGCTGCGATCGGCGACGGCGTGACGGCGGGTGGTTACAACCAGTCGCGATGGGCGGAGGACTGGTCGAAGCTGCGCGATCCGAAGAAGCGTAAGGACATCGTCGACCAGCTGAAGTTCATCTCGATCGCGGGTGATGGCGACGTCTATCTGACGCTGTCGGGCGAGGCGCGGTTCCGCGTCAACGAGACGACCAACCCCAATCTGCGCGATGCCGAGGCACAGCGGCAGGATATCCTCCGCCTGTTCGGTGGCGCCGACCTGCATGTCGGCCAGCACCTTCGCTTCTACGGCGAACTCGCGCACGGCACGTTGGAGGGTCAGAATCTCGGGACGGCGCTGCCGAATCTGCGCAACAAGCTGGCCGTGCAGCAGGCGTTCGTCGACCTGACCGGGACGGTCGCCGATGTCGACGTCGGCGTGCGCTATGGCCGCCAGACGTTTGCGGACGGTCCCAACCTGCTGGTCGTGCCGCGCGACAACAACACGTTGTTCTTCGGCTTCAACGGCTTCCGCGCCTGGGCACGCACCGCCGGCGTTCGCGCCGACGTGTTCGATTTCAAGCCGACCGCGTATGGCAATGGCGGGACACAGGACGACAACGCGGAGAGCGCGCGGCGCTTCTCGGGTATCTCGACGGGCATCGTCGTGCCGGAGACGCTGTTCGGCGGCTCGAAGTTGTACGTCGATCCGTTCCTCTGGCGCCTGCGCAACCGCGGGGCGGTATGGGGTGCGGACAATGCGCGCGAAGTCCGCAATTTCTACGGTTTGCAAGTCTGGGGTGACGCGGGTCCGGTCAATCTCGACTGGACAATCAACTATCAAGGCGGTTCGTACGACAACCGCTCGATCAAGGCGTGGCTGATCCTGTTGGCGCAGACCTACAAGCTCGGCGAGAGCAAGTCCGCGCCGCGCGTCGGCTTCCACGCCGATTATGCAAGCGGCGGTGGCGCTTTTGGTACGGGCACGCTGCGCAACTCGTTGGCGCCGTTCGGCAACAACATCTATTACAGCTATCAGCTGTTCGCGACGCCGACCAACCTGGTCGCGCTGGCGCCAAACGTGACGTTCAGCGTGTTCGACAAGTTGCGGCTGACCGCGGAATATCAGCGCTCGTGGCGCGATACGACGAGCGATGCGGTGTACCGCGCGAACGGCTCGGCGTTTGCCGGCACGCAGAATTTCGGGGGCAAGAAGATCGCCGATACGCTGCGGTTCCAGGCGGTGTACCCGTTCACCTCGCGGCTATCGTTCACCGGGCGCTACGAGCATCTGATCGCGGGGCCTGCGCTGACGAATGCGGGATACAAGAACTCCGACTTCCTCGCCGGCTGGATCAGCTACCGGTTCTGACGCTTTACTGATCCTCCCCCGCCAGGGGGAGGTGGCTGGCGCTTGCCAGTCGGAGGGGGAGGTAAGGGCAACGTAGGTTCCGTGACCGCCCCCTCCGTCACCTGCGGTGCCACCTTCCCCTGGCGGGGGAGGATTTATAGGCTTCGATACCGTGCGGATTAACCTGCGTCGCTCCGCACGACAAATTCGGTTATCCAGGCCATACCGGTCCTTCAATTCCACGATCGACTGTGGCACACAGGCTCCAACATCAGGAGTCACATGACCATGGATCTCAGCTTCACGCCCGATGAAGAAGCGTTCCGCGAGGAAGTCCGCAGCTTCTTCCGCGACAAACTGCCCGCGCGGCTCTCGACGCTGGTCCGCGAGGGCAAGCGCCTGCGCAAATCGGACATGGAGGAATGGCACGCGATCCTCAACGAACGCGGCTGGCTGGCGAACCACTGGCCCGAGCAATGGGGTGGTCCCGGTTGGAGCGTGATCCAGCGGTTCATCTTCGACAATGAGTCCGCGCTCGCGCACGCCCCCCGCGTGGTGCCGTTCGGCGTCAACATGCTCGGGCCGGTGCTGATCAAATACGGCTCGGAAGAGCAGAAGAAGCAGTGGCTGCCGCGGATCCTCGACGGCTCCGACTGGTGGTGCCAGGGGTATTCGGAGCCCGGCGCCGGCTCCGATCTCGCGGGCCTGAAGACGACTGCCGTCCGGAAGGGCGACGTCTATGTCGTCAACGGCCAGAAGACCTGGACGACACTCGGCCAGCATGCCGACATGATCTTCTGCCTCGTGCGTACCGACCCAGCGGCCAAGAAGCAGGAAGGCATCTCGTTCCTGCTGATCGACATGAAGTCGCCCGGCATCGAAGTCCGCCCGATCACGCTGATCGACGGCGAGCAGGAGGTGAACGAGGTGTTCTTCACCGATGTCGAGGTGCCGGTGGCGAACCTCGTCGGCGAAGAGAATATGGGCTGGACCTACGCCAAATACCTACTGACCTATGAGCGCACCAACATCGCCGGCGTCGGCTTCTCGATCGCGTCGTTCGAGCGGCTGAAGGAATTCGCGCAGATGCAGAAGAAGGGCGGGCGCTCGCTGGCGGATGATCCCTTGTTCGCGGCGCGGATGGCACGGGTCGAGATCGATCTGGCGAACATGCAGACGACCAACCTGCGCGTGCTCGCGGCGGTCGCGGGCGGCGGTGCGCCCGGTGCGGAGAGTTCGATGCTCAAGATCAAGGGCACCGAAATCCGCCAGGAGATCACCTCGCTGACGCGTCGTGCCTACGGTTCGTACGCGGCCCCTTACATACCCGAAGCTCTGGAGGCCGGGTGGAACGGCGAGGATGTAGGCCCGGAGGACGCGGCGATGGCGGCGCCGAGCTATTTCAACAACCGCAAACTGTCGATCTTCGGCGGGTCGAACGAGATCCAGAAGAACATCATCTCCAAAGCCATCCTGGGTCTGTGATACCATGAACTTCGAACACACCGACGACCGCCGCATGCTCGCCGACACGCTCGTGCGGGCGTTGCGCGACGGCTATCCGATCGAGACGCGCAATGCGGGCGCGTATGGCGAGACGGGGTATGATCCGGCGGTCTGGCAGCAATTGACCGAACTCGGCATCGTATCCGCGCTGTTCGACGAGGCGGCGGGCGGCTTCGGCGGCAGCGGGTTCGACATCATGGTGGTGTTCGAGGCACTCGGCCGCGCGCTGGTGGTCGAGCCGTTCCTCGGCGCACTGATGGCGGGACGTGCGCTCGCGAAGGCTGGCGGGCATGACGAAACGCTCGCCGGAATTGTGTCGGGCGAAACGATCGCCGCGTTCGCGCATGAGGATGGCGCGACGCCGGTGACCGCGACGAAGAGCGGCGATGGCTGGACGCTCAGCGGGACGAAGGCTGTCGTTTCGCAGGCCGGTGCGGCGTCGGTGTTCGTCGTCACGGTCGAGCAGGATGGCGACCCGCTCGTGCTGCTCGTGCCGGCGGATACGGCCGGGGTGTCGGTCCGCAGCTTCAACGTCGTCGAAGGTGGCGCAGCCGGGGACGTGACGTTCGAGAACATGACGCTTGGCGCCGATGCGCGTGTCGGTGGCGAAGGGCAGGGGCAGGCGATCGTCGATGCGGCGGTCGGGGCGGGATTGCTCGCGCTGTCCGCCGAAGCGGTCGGCGCGATGGAGTTCGTCAAGGAAACGACGCTCGGCTACCTCCGCGACCGGAAACAGTTCGGCGTGCCGATCGGCAAGTTCCAGGCGCTCCAGCACCGCATGGCGACGGTGTTGCTCGAGATCGAGCAGGCCCATTCCGCGGTGATCAATGCGGCGTCGGCGTTCGACGGCGACGATGCGACGGCGCGCGCGCGTGCGCTGGCGGCTGCGAAATACACGATCGGGCGGACCGGGGCGCTGGTCGCGGAGGAAACGATCCAGCTTCATGGCGGGATCGGCATGACGTGGGAATATGCGGTGTCGCATTACGCCAAGCGGTTGGTGATGATCGATCACCAGTTGGGCGACGAGGATTATCACCTCCAACGTTACATCGCGCTCGGCTGAACCGGGCCTATTGGCTGTCTGGAATAGACCAAGCCAGCCCGCCCACAACGCGTACCCCTCCCTGAAAGGGAGGGCTAGGGGTGGGTTGGCTGCTTGTAACTTGGTACGCCAGCCAACCGACCGACCCACCCCCAACCCCTCCCTTCCAGGGAGGGGGGCAGATTAGTGCTCAGGCTCGACAGGAACGCTTTCCACCGGGACAACAGCATCCGGCCCGGTCTCCACCACACCCGTCTTGACCATGACCCGCTGCGCAATCATCGGCCGCAACCGCACCCCGACACAGATCACAGTCGGCCAGAGCAGCGTGTTGATGATGTCCAGCGAGGTATCCTCCCAGCGCCAGGACCCGAAGTTCAGCCGGTCCATGATCTCGTTGAACGCCTCGCCCGCGACGACCACCCACCATGGAATGAACGTCCCGAACGACCGCCGCGTGATCAGCCGCGCGATCATCAACAGCGCCATCCCTGCATGAATATGGAGGATGATATCCGGCAGGCCGGTGCCGTCGCCAATCGCGTCGATCATCTGGTGATAGAGTTTGGGGATCAACGCGCTGCTCCAGGCCCGGCGATGCTGCCATGCAACATCGATCTATACGGCCCTCACTCGGGGGCGGCAATCGGCGGGGGCGACACGCCTAGCATCAGCGGCTTGAGTTCGCCGATGGTCGAGTCCAGCCAGGCGATGAACCGGTCGATCCGCGCGATCCGGCGGACGTCGCGGTGGACGACGAGCCAGAACGAGCGCTGGATGTCGACTGCCTGAGGCAGCACGCGCACCAGTCCCGGCATTTGGTCGCCGATGAAGCACGGGAGTATTCCGCATCCCGCCCCCGCCGCGATCAGCTCGGCCTGCGCGACGATGCTCGAGCTGCGGATGGAGGCATCGAGCCGGCCGTCGATCTCCGCCAGATAGCGGAGCTCGGGCGCGTAGATCATGTCGGGCACGTAGCCGATCAGGCGGTGCCGCATCAGGTCCGCGGTGGTCGCGATCGGCCCTGTACGCGCGAGGTGATCGGGATGCGCGTAGAGGCCGAGGTGATAGTCCGTCAGCTTTCGCGCGACCAACGGGCCGCTCTTCGGGCGCGCGAGCATCACCGCGATATCCGCCTCTCGCCGTGAGGGATTGAGGAAGCCGGTCGACGCGATCAGGTCGACCGCAATCCGCGGATGCTGGTTGGTGAACGACGCGAGCCGCGGGGCGAGGATGCGACTGCCGAACCCTTCCGAGACGCTCAACCGGATCGGCCCCGCGAGCACGCCCGCGTCATTGCCGACCACCTCCTGGATGCCGAGCGCGGACGCCTCCATCGTTTCGGCATGGTGGAGCAATGCGGCGCCGCGCTCGGTCAGCGCGTAGCCCGCCACGGTCTGCTCGAACAACGTCGTCTGGAGTCGCCGCTCGAGCCGTTGCAGCCGTCGCGAGACCGTCGTCGCGTCTTGCCCGAGCAGTTTCGCGGCTGGCCCGAGCCTGTGCGTGCGCGCCAAAGCGAGGAAATACCGGACGTCGTCCCAATCCATGAACGCCTCACCCCATGCTGCACATTTGCAGAGCGTATCTGCAAACAGCCCTACTTGGCTGCGAAACGCTTATGGCGGACGATGCGCGCAACTAGAAGAGGATGCCCATGCGGACGATCGAGAATTTCGTGAGCGGTGCGGCCAGCACGGCCGAGCGCTTCGGTGACGTGTTCGACCCGAATTCGGGCGACGTGCAGGCGCGCGTGCGGCTGTCGGGTGCGACCGATCTGGATGCGGCCGTTGCCGCGGCGCAGAAGGCGCAGCCGGGCTGGGCCGCGACCAACCCGCAGCGTCGCGCGCGCGTGATGTTTGAGTTCAAGCGGCTCGTCGAGGCGAACATGGACGAACTGGCGCGATTGCTCTCGTCCGAGCACGGCAAGGTGATCGCGGATTCGAAGGGCGATATCCAGCGCGGGCTCGAGGTTATCGAGTTCTGCTGCGGCATTCCGCACATCCTAAAGGGCGAATATACGCAGGGCGCCGGGCCCGGGATCGACGTGTATTCGATGCGCCAGCCGCTGGGCATCGGTGCGGGCATCACGCCGTTCAACTTCCCGGCCATGATCCCGCTGTGGATGTCGGGCGTGGCGATCGCCACGGGTAATGCGTTCATCCTCAAGCCCAGTGAGCGCGATCCGTCGGTGCCGGTGCGGCTCGGTGAATTGTTCGTCGAGGCGGGGCTGCCCGAGGGCATCTTCCAGGTCGTCCACGGCGACAAGGAAATGGTCGACGCGATCCTCGATCATCCGGCGATCTCGGCGGTTAGCTTCGTCGGATCGTCCGACATCGCGCATTACGTGTACCGTCGCGGCGTCGAGGCGGGCAAGCGCGTCCAGGCGATGGGCGGCGCGAAGAACCACGGCATCGTCATGCCCGACGCGGACCTCGACCAGGTCGTCGCCGACCTGTCGGGCGCGGCGTTCGGGAGCGCCGGCGAGCGCTGCATGGCGCTGCCGGTGGTGGTCCCGGTCGGCGAGAAGACCGCGATCGCGCTGCGCGAAAAGCTGATCCCGGCGATCGCGGCTTTGCGGGTGGGCGTGTCGACCGACAACGACGCGCATTACGGGCCGGTGGTGAACGCGGCGCATCGCACCCGGATCGAGAACTGGATCCAGACCGGCGTCGACGAGGGCGCGGAACTGGTGGTCGATGGGCGCGGGTTTGCGTTGCAGGGGCATGAAAAGGGCTTCTTCATCGGGCCTTCGCTGTTCGATCACGTGACGACGGAGATGTCGGCGTACAAGGAGGAAATCTTCGGGCCGGTGCTCCAGATCGTCCGCGCCGCCGATTTCGAGGAGGCGGTGCGGCTGCCGAGCGAGCATCAATACGGCAACGGCGTCGCGATCTTCACGCGCAACGGCCACGCTGCACGCGAGTTCGCGGCGCGGGTGAACGTCGGGATGGTGGGCATCAACGTGCCGATCCCGGTGCCGGTCGCGTACCATACGTTCGGCGGCTGGAAGCGCTCGGCGTTCGGAGACACGAACCAGCACGGCATGGAGGGCGTGAAGTTCTGGACCAAGGTCAAGACGATCACGCAGCGTTGGCCGGACGGGTCTGCACTGCCGGCGATGGCCGAGGATGGTGGGCCTGCGCGCAATAACGACGCGTTCGTTATTCCGACGATGGGGTGATTAGGGTGCGCCTGGCAACCGTCGCCCTCGTCGTTCGCGACTATGACGAAGCGATTGCGTATTTCGTCGGTACGCTGGGTTTCGTGATGGTCGAGGATAGCGATCTGGGCGGCGGCAAGCGTTGGGTGCGTGTCGCAGTTCCAGGTGGTGGTTCGGCGCTGTTGCTCGCCAAGGCGGTTGGCGATGAGCAGATCGCGGCGGTCGGCAAGGCCGGTGGCGGGCGTGTTTCCTATTTCCTGAACACCGACGATTTCTGGGCATCTTACGCGGCGCTGAAAGCCAACGGCGTTGATTTCGTCGAGGCGCCGCGCGACGAGCCCTATGGATGGGTCGTCGTGTTCGCCGACCTCTACGGCAACCAATGGGATCTGGTCGGATTGACCGCAGACGCAAAAGCCAATGGAGCTTCCTCGTGACCAACCAGTTCGACCTCACCGACGACCAGCGCGAAATCCAGGACCTGGCGCGCCGCTTTACCGCCGACCGGATCACGCCGCATGCGGCCGAGTGGGATGAGAAGCACATCTTCCCGCGTGAGACGATCAAGGCGGCGGCGGAACTCGGCTTCGCGGCGATTTATGTCAGCGAGGAGAGCGGTGGGATCGCGCTCGGGCGGCTCGAAGCGGCGCTGATCATGGAGGCGATGTCGTATGGATGTCCCTCGACGTCGGCGTTCATCAGCATTCATAACATGGCGGCGTGGATGATCGATCGGTTCGGGTCGCAGGGGGTGAAGGACAAGTATCTTCCCGACCTGGTGACGATGGACCGGCTTGCAAGCTATTGCCTGACTGAACCGGGTTCGGGCTCCGATGCGGCGGCGTTGAAGACGCGCGCGGTGCGCGACGGTGACGACTGGATCGTGACGGGCTCGAAGCAGTTCATCTCGGGTGCGGGCGAGAACGAGGTGTATGTGACGATGGTCCGCACCGGTGAGGACGGGCCGAAGGGCATCTCGTGTCTGGTGATCGAGAAGGACATGCCGGGCGTGTCGTTCGGGGCGAACGAGAAGAAGCTTGGCTGGCATTCTCAGCCGACGCGGCAGGTAATCTTCGATGGCGTCCGCGTGCCGGGGGCGAACATGGTCGGCGGGGAGGGCGAGGGCTTTCGGATCGCGATGATGGGGCTCGACGGCGGGCGGCTGAACATCGGTGCGTGTTCGCTCGGTGGGGCGCAGCGGTGTCTCGATGAGGCGATCGCCTATACCAAGGACCGGAAACAGTTCGGGAAGGCTATCGCCGATTTCCAGAACACGCAGTTCATGCTGGCCGACATGGCGACCGAACTGGAGGCGGCGCGTGCGCTGCTGTATATGGCGGCGGCGAAGGTGACGGCGAACGCGTCCGACAAGACCAAGTTCGCGGCTATGGCGAAGCGGCTGGCGACGGATACCGGCTCGTCGGTGGTCGACCGTGCGTTGCAGCTGCATGGCGGCTACGGGTATCTGCAGGACTATCCGATCGAGCGCTTCTGGCGCGACCTGCGCGTGCATTCGATCCTTGAGGGGACGAACCAGGTCATGCGGATGATCGTCGGTCGCGAACTGACGCGGCAGTGAGTCCGCGCAGCTTTGCTAATTCCTTCTGCTCCGCGGCTCCGCGTCTCCGCGTGAATCAAGAATTTTTGCACGCGGAGACGCGGAGGCGCGGAGATGGTGCTTTGGAGGTGAAAGCGTGACCGATGATCTGATCGTCGAGAGTGAAGGGCCTGTCGGCCGTATCCGGTTGAACCGACCGAAGGCATTGCACGCGTTGACTCTGGCGATGTGCGAAGGCGTGCTCGAGGCGCTGGAGGCGTGGCGTGGCGATGCGGCGGTCGAGGCGATCGTGGTGGATCATGCCGAAGGGCGTGGGTTCTGTGCTGGCGGGGATATCCGCATGCTTGCCGCTTCCGGCGCGACCGATGGCGTCGAGGCGCGGGCGTTCTTTCATGCCGAGTACCGGATGAACCACCGGCTGTTCACCTATGCCAAGCCGATCGTCGCGTTCATGGACGGGATCACGATGGGTGGCGGCGTCGGCCTTGCACTGCCGTGCCGGTTTCGAGTGGCGACTGAGAACACCAAGTTCGCGATGCCGGAGACGGGGATCGGGCTGTTCCCGGATGTCGGCGGCGGCTGGTATCTGTCGCGGTTGCCGGGGCGGATCGGGCAGTATCTCGCGCTGACCGGGCACCGGCTCGATGGCGCGGAGTGTCTCGCGCTAGGGTTGGCGACGCATTTTCTCGCGGGCGATACTCTCGATACGGCCAAGGCGGGGATCGCGGAGACGCCGCAGAATATTGCGGGCGTGCTCGACGGTTTGGCGGTGCCGGCGCCCGACGCGAAGATTCTCGCGTGGAAGGACGACATCGATCGGCTGTTCGCCTCCGACGTGCTGGAGGACATCTACGCTGCGCTCGAAGCCGATGGCGGGGAATGGGCCGCGCAGACGCTCGCGACGTTGAAGACCAAGTCGCCGCAGACGATGAAGGTGTCGCTCCGGTTGCTCCATGAAGGCGCGGCGATGGCGAGTTTCGCGGACGAGATGCGGCAGGAATATGCGGTCGGCGCGCAGGTCGTGCAGCGGCATGATTTCATCGAAGGCGTGCGGGCGGTGATCGTCGACAAGGACAATGCGCCGCGCTGGGATCCGGCGACGCCCGAGGATGTGACCGATCATGTGATTGACCAGATCTTCGCGCCGTTGCCGGAGCATGAGGCGTGGACGCCGGGCTGACTCGTCATCCTGACGAAAGTCAGGATCCAGGGTTACAGATGCCCACATGTGTGGCTCTGGGTCCTGGATCGAGTCCAGGATGACGTAGTAATTGGAGAACGACATGGCCGAATATGAAACGATACTGGTCGAACAGCGTGGCGGCGTCACGCTCGTCACGTTGAACCGGCCGCAGGCGCTGAATGCGCTCAATTCGCAGGTGCTGGCCGACCTGATCGCCGCGTTCGCCGCGTTCGATGCGGATGCGTCGCAGGGCTGCGCGGTGCTGACCGGGTCGGCCAAGGCGTTCGCGGCGGGGGCGGACATCAAGGAGATGCAGTCGCAGGGCTTCGCGGAGATGTACGCGAGCAACTTCTTTGCCGGCTGGGAGCATTTCACGCGGACGCGCAAGCCGATCATCGCGGCGGTGGCAGGCTATGCGCTTGGCGGCGGGTGCGAGCTGGCGATGATGTGCGACTTCATCCTCGCGGCGGATACCGCCAAGTTCGGCCAGCCCGAGATCAAGCTCGCCGTGTCGCCGGGCATGGGTGGATCGCAGCGGCTTACGCGCGCGGTCGGCAAGGCCAAGGCGATGGAGATGTGCCTGACCGGGCGGATGATGGATGCCGAGGAAGCGGAGCGCTCAGGCCTCGTCTCGCGGATCATCCCCGCCGCGGATCTGGTCGAGGAAGCGGTAAAGACGGCGGCCACGATCGCGGCGATGGCGCCGCTGGCGGTGCTGGCGAACAAGGAAATGGTCGACGCGGCGTTCGAGACGGGGCTCGCGATGGGCGTGCAGTTCGAACGGCGGCTGTTCCACGGGCTGTTCGGGACTGAGGACCAGAGCGAGGGCATGGCCGCGTTCGTCGAGAAGCGCGCCGGGACCTGGACGGGGAAATGAACCGGATTCCCCTCCCGCTTGCGGGAGGGGTCAGGGGAGGGGCGTGCCTCGATTGCCGACGCAACGTGTGCGGCACTGCCCCCCCCCAGCCCCTCCCGTGAACGGGAGGGGAGCAAGATTAGGAGAGAGAACATGGCACGGATCGGTTTCATCGGGCTCGGCAACATGGGCGGCGGGATGGCGGCGAACCTCGCCAAGAAGGGCCACGACGTTCGCGCGTTCGATCTGAGCGTCGACGCGCTGGACAAGGCGAAGGCCGCGGGCTGCCTGCCGGTTGCATCGGCTGCCGAAGCCGCGAACGGTGCCGAGGCAATCGTGACGATGCTCCCCGCCGGCAAGCATGTCGCGGAGGTCTATGACGCGCTGTTCGCCGTCGCATCGCCCTCCGCGATTCTGATCGACTGCTCGACGATCGACGTCGCCACCGCCAAGCAGGTCGTCGCCGCCGCGCAGGCCAAGGGACTCGTCGCGGTTGACGCGCCCGTCTCGGGCGGGATCGGCGCGGCGAATGCGGGGACGCTCACCTTCATGGTCGGTGGCTCGGCGGAGGCGTTCGACCGGGCGCAGGCGATCCTTGCCGACATGGGCAAGGCGGTCATCCACGCCGGCGCGAACGGTGCGGGACAGGCGGCGAAGATCTGCAACAACATGATCCTCGGCGCGACGATGATCGCGACCTGCGAGGCGTTCGTGCTGGCGGAGAAGCTCGGGCTCGATGCGCAGGCGTTTTACGACATAGCGAGCGTGGCGTCGGGGCAGAGCTGGTCGATGACGACGTACGCGCCGCTCCCCGGCATCGGTCCCGATACGCCGGCCGATCATGACTATCAGGGCGGCTTTGCGGCGGCGCTGATGCTCAAGGACTTGCGGCTTGCGATGGCGGCGGCGAAGGACACCGGCGCGGATACGCCGATGGGTGCGAAGGCTGCCGAGCGTTACGAGGCGTTTGCCGAGGCCGGGCAGGGCGGGCTCGACTTCTCGGCGATCATCCGCACGCTGCGCGGTTAGGTCTTAGAGGAAGCGGATCAGCATCAGCAGCAGGCCGAGGATCGACACCGTCCAACACAGGCTGCGGACATATTTGATGCCGAACAGATAGAGCGGGATGTAGGCGATCCGCGCACCGAACCAGAGCCAGGCGCCGATCGCACCCAGTCCGCCGGTGCGATCGGTGACCGCCAGCCCGAGCGCGAGCGCGACGAAGACCGGGTAGGTTTCCTGGAAATTCTTGAGCGCACGTTCGGCGCGGCCGGCCATTTCGCCAAGCGGCTTCTGCTCGCCGTCGCGGGGGCCCGCGTTCCAGTCGAGCCCGCGGTCGCGCGTCGCGGTCTGGCCCTGGATCATGACGTACGCGAACAGCAGGACTGTCGACCAGCCCAGCAGCAGCAATTCCGTCGGTAAATGCGTCATGATCAATCTCCGCTAGGGCAGCGGGTCTCGAACGCTGCTAGCGTGCTTGTGTTGCAACCTTGATCTGCTGATCCGCAAGCGATTGGCGGGCATCGTGTTCGCGGTGAAACGCGCGGTCGGCGTCGTCGATCGCGCCGAGCAATGCGCCGAAGCAGGGGGCATCGTCGATCGGATAGACGCGCGACAGATCGTGACCCAACGCAAACACGTCGCGTTGCGTGAGAAGTCCGATCGCGACGATACGGTCTGGGTCGGACATGTTAGGCTCCCGTGGTGCAATATAAGTTAACGCGCTCTACGCGTTAACGGTACCGGCCTATCGCGAAAACACGCCCAGCGGAGCGTCAACCAAGGCCGAGCTGCTCGCGCGCCTGCCACCGGGCCATCATCAGCACCGACACCACCGCCAATCCGGTCGCCAGCCCGGTCCAGATACCGACGCCGCCCCAGCCGCGGGCAAAGGCGAGCCATGCGCCGACCCCGATGCCGATCCCCCAATAGCCGATCGCAGCGAAGATCATCGGCACCGTGGTATCCCCCAATCCGCGCAACATGCCCGCGCCGATTACCTGCGCGCCGTCGACCACCTGGAATATCGCAGCCACCGCGAGCAGCGAGATCGCGAGCGCCACCACAGGTGCGTTCGCAGGCGCATCGACGTCGAGGATGATCCCAATCAGCAACTGTGGGGCGAGGATCAGCAGCGCGGCGGTCAGCACCATGAAGCTCTCGCCGATCGCGAACGCCGCCCAACCAGCGCGCCCTATGCCGGCCCGGTCGCCACGCCCCGACGCCAGGCCGACGCGGATCGTCGCCGCCTGCGCGATGCCGAGTGGGACCATGAAGGTGACGCTGGCGATCTGGATCGCGATTGCATGCGCTGCCAGCGGTACGGTGCCGAGCAGCCCCATCAGGAACACCGCCGCGATGAACACGGTGGATTCGAACCCGAGCGTGATCGCGATCGGCAGGCCCAGCGTCCACACCGCACGGTATCGTGGCCAGTCGGCGCGCCAGAACCGGCCGAGCAGGCGGTAGCGGCGGAACGGCTTGGCGTAGACGATGACCGCCGCCATCGCGACGAAGCTCAGGCCGTTGGCGATGCTGCTCGCCATCCCCGAACCGAGCAAGCCGAGCGCGGGGAGGCCGGCGTGGCCGAAGATCAGCAGCCAGTTGAGCCCGGCGTTGACGATCAGCAGCCCGACCATCACCACCAGCGACCAAGCGGGTTTCTCAAGTGCTGCAACGAATGCGCGGAGCACGAGGAAGCAGAGGCTCGGCAGCATCCCCCACATCACCGCGCGCACGAACCGCGCCGCCTCGTGCGCGAGCAGCGGATCCTGGTCGAGCAGGTGGACGAGGATCGGCTCGGCGTTCCACAACACGATCCACGAGGGCAGGCAGAGCGTTGCGGCGACCCAAATCGTCTGGCGCACGGTCCGCCGGATATCCCGCACCGCGTGCGGCCGCGCGCCGCGCTCGCGTGCGATCATCGGGACGGCGGCGGTGGTGAGGCCCATGCCGAAGATCAGGAAGACGAGGTAGAGGTTGAGGCCGAGCGTTGCCGCCGCCAGCGTGTCCGACCCGAGCCGCCCGAGCATCGCGACGTCGGTCGCGCCGACCAGCGCCTGGGCCAGGTTGGTCGCGACCAATGGCCAAGCGAGTTTCAGCGTGGCGGCGAACTCGGTACGCCAGGGGCGGGGCGGGGTGGACGTCATGCGCTGGCTTTAGCTTGGTTGGGGGGCTTGTCGATTGCTCCCGTCGATCCTCCCCCGGGAGCGGGGGCGTCCGAGACGACGGAGGGGGAGGAAACGCAACGGATGTCATCCATGCCGCCCCCCCCGTCAGGCGAGTGCCTGCCACCTCCCCCTGGCGGGGGAGGATCGATAGGGCACGAATTCGGTGCGAACGGCACGAGTCGAATTGCCTAACGCTTCCCAACCACTCCGTCATCCTGACGAAAGTCAGGATCCAGGGTAACGGGTAGTGCCCTGTTTGGCTCTGGATCCTGACTTTCGTCAGGATGACGGGGCGCGCGCGCGCTGACGTCCGACCCCACGCTGGGCTCCATTCTACCGCATCAACCCAGCAGCGCGGAGGGCGTTCTCGATCGTCGCCTGGATACCGGTGGGCGCTTCGGCTCGTGGCTTCGATGTAGGCTTCGGCGAGACGGGAATCGCGATCTTGGCGACGCGTTCGACTGGTGCCGGCTTGATCGCAGTCTCCGCTTTTGCCGCCGCAACCAAACCCCAGGATTTCGCGATCACCGCCGTGCTCGAAATCCCGACGTCGAGCATGAACGGCCCCGCAGCGCCTAAGCGCTCGCCGCGCAACGGATCGATCGGCGTGCCGTGGCCCATGCCCGGCACGGTCCAGTCTTCGACGACATCGCGGCCTTCCGCGTCCGACCAGATCCGGTGGACGGCGGTGCCTACTCGCTCGGTGCGCACGGCCTTCGCATCGACGCCGTGGATACCGCGCCATTGCCGCGCGATGATGTCCGCGTTCGCTACGCTCACCGTCGCGTCCGCGCCGCCGTGCCAGATCGCGAGCGTCGGCCAGCGTCCGTGGTTTCCACGCGCGCCGCTGCGGACCGCGTCAACCAACGCGGTATCGCTGGTATCTCCATGCCCGCGCATCCGGTCGAGCGCCTGCGACACGCCGGTCGCGGTACCGTAGGCGAGCCCGCCGATCACCGCGCCACCCGCGAACAGGTCCGGGCGTGTGACGAGCATCGCCATCGTCATCGCGCCGCCCGCCGACAGCCCGGTGACGTACACGCGGCTGCGATCAAGGCTATGGCGCGTGATCATCGCCTCCGTCATCTGCGCGATCGATTCCGCCTCGCCGCCGGCTTGTGCGGTGTCCTCCGATGCGAACCAGTTGAAGCAGAGATTGGGGTTGTTCGCGCGCGTCTGCTCGGGGAAGACCAGCGCGAAGCCTGCGCGATCGGCGAGCTTCGACCAGCCTGAACCATGGTCATAGCCTGCCGCGGTCTGCGTGCAGCCGTGGAGGACGACGACCAGTGGCGCGTTCGCGCGCAGGTCGGCTGGAACGTAGCTGAAGCCGAGCAGTGCGCCCGGATTGGTCCCGAATTCGGTCAGTGGCGTCAGGCGGCTGGGCGCAGTGTCGCGCGGCGTCGGCGCTCCGGCGCGCGCCATGCGGGCAAGGGTATCGGCGATGTTTCTCACGGTAATCGAGCCTTTCGTCGCCAGCGTACTCGGCCGCGATCTTATCTCAACGTCGCACGTACATCATTTGTTGCTGCAGTGCAGCAAGAACGTCAGGATCAATGTCGGATTGCATCGCATGCTTCGGCGATCGCCGCGTAGATCCCGTCGAGATCGGAATCATCGATGCAATAGGGCGGCATGACGTAGACGGTGTTGCCGAGCGGGCGGAGCAGCAGGTCGCGCTCGCCGAAGAACGCGAGCAGGCGCGGGCCGATCTGCGACAGATAGCCGTCCTCGCCGCGGAGTTCGACCGCGGTGATAGTGCCGATCTGGCGCGCGTTGGCGATGCGGGGGTGGAGGGCGAGAGCTTCCAGCCGCGAGGCTTGGCGTGTGGCGAGGTCGGCGATCCGATCGAGCACCGGCTCGTCGCGCCAGATCGCGAGGTTCGCATTGGCGGCGGCGCAGGCGATCGGGTTGGCGGTGTAGCTCGACGAGTGGAAGAACATGCGCGCGCGGTCGGTGCCGTAATGCGCCTGGTAGATCGCCTCGGTCGCCATCGTTACTGCGAGCGGGATCGCGCCGCCGGTCAGCCCCTTCGACAGGCAGAGGATGTCGGGCACGACGCTGGCCTGTTCGCAGGCGAGCAAGGTGCCGGTGCGGCCCCAGCCGGTCATCACCTCGTCGGCGATGAACAGGACGTCGTGCGCTGCGCAGATCCGCCGCATCTCGGCGAGGATGTGCGCGGGATAGATGTGCATCCCGCCCGCGCCGAGTAACAGCGGCTCGACGATGAACGCGGCGGGATGCTCGGCGCATGCGGCTTCCAGCGCGTCGAGCGTGACATGTTCGTGGCCGGCGGCGGGGAAGGGGATCGTGCCCACATCGAACAGCAACGGCGCATAGGCCCGGTTGTAGACGCCGCGCGCGCCGACCGACATCGCGCCGATCGTGTCGCCGTGATAGCCGTGTTCGAGCACGAGGATGCGGTGGCGATCCTCGCCGCGGTCGAGCCAATAGCCGAGCGCCATCTTCAGCGCGCACTCTACGCTGGTCGAGCCTGAGTCCGAGAAGAAGACATGGGTCAGTTCCGGCGGCATGATCGCGGTCAGTCCGCGCGCCAGATCTTCGGCAGGCTGGTGCGTCCAGCCGGCGAAGATGATCTGGTCGAGCTTCCCCGCCTGTTCGGCGATCGCCGCCATGATCTTCGGGTTGGCGTGGCCATGCGTCGTGACCCACCAGGACGAGATCGCATCGACGATCCGCCGCCCATCCGACGTGTAGAGCGCGGCGCCCTCGGCATGCGTGACCAGCGGGATCGGCTCGCGCAGGCCGTGCTGCGTGAAGGGGTGCCAGACGGGGGAGTCGCTCATCGGAACGCCTCCAAGTCGAAGTTCGCTGCGAACGCCTCGGCCAGCGTTGCGGCGTTGAGCGGATCGAGGCGAGGCAGGCGGCCGAGCCGACGGACCTTGCCGAGCGTGGCGATCGTCGCCTCGCTGTCCTCGACCGCATCGCCGACGAACGCGATACCGAGGATCGAGACGCCGCGGCTACGCAGTGCCTCGATCGAGAGCAGGCTGTGGTTAATCGTGCCGAGACCCGTCCGTGCGACGAGCACGACCGGCTTGGCCCACCGTGCGAACAGGTCTGCGAAAATCAGGTCGCGTGTCACGGGGACCATCACCCCGCCAGCGCCCTCGACCACCAGTGGTCCGTCGACTTCGGGTAGCGCAAGCCGGTCCGGATCGATCGTCACGCGGTCGATCTCGGCGGCGAGATGTGGCGAGCATGGCGTCGTCAACCGGTACGCTTCGGGCAGGACCCGGTCCGCGGGGACGCCGAGCGTTACGACCGAGGCTGTGTCGCTGCCGTCTGCGAGTCCGGCCTGCACCGGCTTCCAGTAGCGCGCGCCGAGTGCCGCGGTGAGCCCGGCGGCGAACACGGTCTTGCCGATATCGGTGTCCGTCCCGGTAACGACGATCGTCATCGCAATGCCTCTTCCATGACTGTTCCCAGAGTTTCGATATCCTCGACGGTTGCGTTCAGCGTCAACGAAATCCGCAACCGCGATCCGCCTTCGGGCACGGTCGGCGGCCGTATCCCGCGCACGTCGAACCCCGCTGCCTGGATCGCACCGGCGACGCGCATCGTCCGCGCGGCGTCTCCCAACACTAGCGGCAGGATCTGCGACCCCGTCGCCACGACGCCGTATGGTGCAAGCACGCGCTCCGCCGTATCGATCAACGCCCAAAGCCGCTCCCGTCGCGCCGGTTCGTCCGCCACGATCCGCAACGCTTCACCGACCGCCAGTGCCATCAGCGGCGACGGCGCGGTCGAGAAGATGAACCCGCGCCCGCGATTGACGATAAAGTCGCGCATCACAGCGAGCCCGCACAACAGCGCGCCCTCGCACCCCAGTGCCTTGCCGCAGGTCCGCAAGGTGATGACGTTCTCGCGACCGTCGAGCGCTTCGGCCAGTCCGCGGCCATCGGTGCCGAACACGCCTGTTGCGTGCGCCTCGTCGATCAGCAGGACGGCGTCGTGGCGGTCTGCGATTTCGGCTAGCGCCGCGAGCGGAGCCTGGTCGCCGTCCATGCTGTAGAGGCTCTCGACCGCGATCCACACGCGCCCCGTGCCGCCCGACGCGCGCCACGTGGCAATCGCGTCCGCGAATGCGTCGGCATCGTTATGCGCGGCGCCGACGAAGGTCGCTCGCGTGAGACGCATGCCTTCGTGCGCGCTGGCATGGATCAGCGCGTCGTGGACGATCAGGTCGCCGCGTTGCGGCAGCGTCGCGAACAATATCGTGTTGGCGACATAGCCACTGGCGAAGAACAGCGCCGCTTCGGTCCCGAAGAACCGCGCGGCGTCCGCCTCCAGTGCTTCATGCTCGGGCGCATTGCCGCGCAACAGCCGCGATCCGCCCGACCCGACCGGCACGCCGCGCTGCAACGCATCGGTCATTGCCGCACGAAGCCAGTCCGATCCGGCGAGCCCGAGATAGTCGTTCGAGGCGAAGTCGACGCCTGTACGCGGCCTGAGCGATCGATACCGGTCGGCGGCCGTCAGTCTGGCGAGGTCTCGTTCCTGTTCGGCAAACATCATCGCGCCGCCCTAAACCCTGCGCGCCGCGAAGACGATCCCTCTGTCCAGTCTTGGGTCTAACCCGCGTTCCACGTCTCGATGAACGCCTTCGCGCGTGCGCCGACGTCCGCTGCGGACATGCCGGGTGCGAACAGGGCCGAGCCCAGGCCGAAGCCAGCCGCGCCGGCCTTGCGCCAATCCGCCATCAATTCCGGCACGATCCCGCCGACCGGCAGCACGCGCGTGTCCTTGGGGAGGATCGCGCGCATCGCTTTGAGTACCGCGGGACTAGCGGCTTCGGCGGGGAACAGCTTCAGCGCGGCGGCACCGGCGTCGAGCGCGGCGAACGCCTCGGTCGGGGTCGCGATGCCGGGGAGTGCGACATAGCCCTTGTCCGCCGCTGCGGCGATCACCCGTACGTTCGCGTTGGGGGCGATAATCAGCGTGCCGCCCGCAGCGCCGACCGCCTCGACGTCTTCGACGCGCAATACCGTACCTGCGCCGACGATTGCGCGACCTTCGAACCGGCGCGCCAGTCGGGCGATGCTGTCGAGCGGATCGGGCGAGTTCATCGGCACTTCCAGGATTGTGAAGCCCGCCTCGACCAGCGCATCGCCGATCGCCTCGACCTCGTCGGGCTTTACGCCGCGGAGGATCGCGATCAGCGGGCATTTCGCGAAGGCGTCGTCGAAAGCTTGGCGGTTGGTCATGCGGCGAGATCCTGGATGCGGGTGATGCCGGCGACGAACGCGGCTTGACTATCTATATGGTGCGACGTGCCGCCGAGCGCATCGATCGCGCTGGCATACAGCGCGCCGAGGGCGGCGTCGGCAAGGATGTGGACGGTCGCGCCGGGCTCGATTCGCGCGGCGGTATCGGCGCCGATCAACAGCCCGCTCGCGAACGAGGCGGCGTGCGCATCGTCGGCAAGTCCGAGTACGCCGCGCGCGCGGATCGCGAAAAGGCTGGCGGCGAGATCGCGTTTGGCGCCTTCCGCAACGCCTTCGAGAAACGCCGCGCCCGGCTCGACCGGATGGCCGAGCTGGCGCGAGAGCACGCCGTGTGCACGGAGCAGCGCGAAGAGTTCGCCGGTCATCGCGGTGGTGAACCGGGCGATCCTGCCACCCTCGACGGTCGCCCATTTGCAGTGCGTGCCCGGCTGGCAGAGCAGCGCGTCCGCCGACACCAGCCCTGCGGCGACTGCGCCTAGTAGCTGCACCTCCTCGCCGCGCATCACATCGGCGTGCACCCCGTATCGATACGACAATCCGGGGACGATCGCGGTCCGGTCATCGATCCGGTCGAGCGCGGCGGCAACCTCTGCAAGTCCTGCGGGGGCGGCGACGTAGGGCACGCTACGCCAGCCGATGTTCGATCCGACCATCCCCGCGAGCAGCATCGGCAGATCGCCCAGCCGGTCGCGGATACCCGCAACCTCGGCGTCGTACGCGCCGGCCGCCACGGTCGCGGCGCCGCGATCGTCGCGTTCGGTCGCGACGACCGCACCGTCCTCGATCCGGAACGCACGCCGGTTGGTGGTGCCCCAGTCGACTGCAATGAAAGGCTGCATAACTCTACCTCGACATCCTCGCGAGCTTGACGATTACACCTGTCTCGGCCCGCATTTGTCGCCAATTGTACGATGAATGCGGCAAGCCTTCCACCGGATATCGTTGCGGCGCGTTGCAAGACGCGTGACACCAGGAGCGCGTTGCGCCAAAACCCGGCCGATGGCGACCGATACGATAGACACCGACGTTCTTCCGGCCACCGCGATCTTGGGCCGTAATCTGACGCATGGGATGCTCGACACGCTCGGGCGGGCGATCGTTACCGGACGCTATGAAAACCGTCCGTTCCCGACCGAAGCGGAGATCGCCAAGACGCATGGCGTGAGCCGATCGGTGACCCGGGAAGCGGTCAAGATGCTGACTGCGAAGGGCCTGGTCAGCGCACGGCCGCGGCAGGGGACCGTCGTGCAACCGGCAAGCTCGTGGAACCTGTTCGATACGGACGTGCTGCGCTGGACGCTGGAGCGCAAGTTCTCGGTCGAGTTGGTGCGGCATTTCAACCAGTTGCGCGTCGCGATCGAGCCGGAGGCCGCGGCATTGGCGGCGTGGTTCGGTGACGCCGCGGACGAGGCGGCGATCCGCAACGGGCTGGCGCAGATGGAAGCGGGCGAGGCGGGAACGACCGATCCGCTCGAGGCCGATATCGCGTTTCACATGGCGATCCTGCGGGCGTCGAAGAACCCGTTCTACGCGCAGTTCCAATCGGTGGTCTCGACCGCGCTGCGGACATCGATCCGCTTCACCAACCGGATCAAGGGCCGTTCCGCCAATATCCCCGATCACGCCGCGGTTGCGGACGCGATCATCGCACGTGACCCCGCCGCGGCGCGGATCGCGATGACGCGGATCATCGGCGACGTGCTGACGCTGATCGGCGACGAGTAAGTCCGGCGCGAGGTGATCGCGGACGGAGCGGACGCTCGCCACCCCTAATATTATAACCGAGAGGATTTCTAATGGCGACCGAAGCAGTGTCCGCAAAGCCGATCCGGCTGGCGATCATTGGCGTTGGCAAGATCGCACGCGACCAGCATCTGCCGGCGATCGCGAACGATCCGCGCTTCGAACTGGTCGCGGCGGTCAGTCGCAATGCCGTGGTCGACGGCGTCGATAATTACTACGACATCGCTGAACTGCTCGCGGCCGGGCATGACCTCGATGCCGTGTCGATCTGCACGCCGCCGGTCGGCCGCTCGGCGATCGCGATGGCGGCGCTCGACGCCGGTCTGGACGTGATGATGGAGAAGCCGCCCGCCGCGACGCTGTCCGAGGTCGCGCGGATCGAGGCACATGCGGTTGCCGCCGGCCCATCGCTGTTCGCAACCTGGCATTCGCGCGAAGCGGCCGGCGTCGCGCCGGCGCGCGCGTGGCTCGCCGATCGCACCGTCGAGCGCGTCACGATCGCATGGCGCGAGGATATCCGGCGCTGGCACCCCGGCCAGGACTGGATCCTGGAAGCAGGCGGGTTCGGTGTGTTCGATCCCGGCATCAACGCGCTGTCGATCGTGACCGAGATCCTCCCCGGCGACTGGGTCGTGCACCGTGCGAACCTGCACGTGCCGGAAGGCCGGATGTCGCCGCTGGCTGCCGATATCGATCTCACCTGCGGCGACATCCCCGTCACGGCGGCGTTCGACTTCCTTCACGAAGGGCCGCAGCAATGGGACATCGTTGTCGAGACCGATGGCGGTACGCTCAAGCTGAGCATGGGCGGCGCGATCCTGGACATCGACGGCACAGTCACCGAGGCGACGGACGCCGAATATCCCGGGCTCTATGCCAAGTTCGCGGCACTCGTCGGTTCGCGCTCCCGCGACGTGGACGTAACACCGCTGCGGCTCGTGGCGGACGCGTTCCTGGTCGGACGGCGCACGATCGTTCCCGCCTTCGAATGGTGAACGAATACCCTGATCGAGGATAGTATCGCCGGAACGCACGCTGCCGACATCACGTTCATCCTCGAAAGAAGGATGCGTATCGGTGCTTCAGGTCAGTCAAGACGTCGAGAATACGGATATCGCGCCAGCGATCGCGGCGAAGCCTAGCGCGGTGGCGCCGCTGGCGGCGGCGATCGTCGAGCGCTTGTCCGGCGGGAACCTCGTCTACGTTGCGGCGGACGATCAGCGTGCGACGGAGATCGCGACCATCGCCGCGGCGCTCGCGCCCGATGCTTTGGTCGTCCACGTGCCGTCGAGCGATGCGCTGCCGGGCGATGACGCGCCGGCATCGCCTGCCAATGTCGGACGTCGCGTTGCGGCGTTGCGGCGGCTGCGCGCGGGATTTGAGAGTAAGGCGGCACCGATCCTGGTGGTGACGACTGCCGAGGCGACTGCGGTACGCTATCCGCCGCCACCGATGTTCGACGTGGCGCCACCGCGGCTGCAGGTCGGCGATCCGATCGACATCGAGGCGTTTGCCGCGATCGCCGAGGAGGTCGGCTACCTGACGGACGATCGGATCGACGAACCCGGCGAGATCGCGGTACGCGGTGGCGTGATCGACGTGTTCCCCGCCGATCGCGAAACCCCGGTCCGCATCGAGTTTGCCGATGGCCGCATTACCGGCCTGCGCGACTATGATCCGGTGTCGCAACTCGGCTTGGGCGACGTCGACGTCGTCGAGATCGGCCGCGCGACCGAGCCTGTGGTCGAGAAGGGCGTGTCGATACTCGCGCACCTACCGGATGCAGCGATCGCGTTCGACCGGGATGCGGAAAAGCGGCGCGATCGGTTTCTTGCCATCGCCGCGGATGGCCTACCCCGACGTCGTGCCTCCGCCGACCTGGTCCTCGACAAGGTCTGGGCAACCGAGATCGGGAAACGTGAAACGGCCGCGTTCGACGTCGGCGACGAAATGCCCCCGCGGTTCATCGAGCGGCGCGATCCGGCGCGCGCGTTTGCCCGGTTTGCCAAAGACGCGCTTGCGGATGGGCGTCTGCTCGTCGTGGGATCGCCGCGCGACCTGCGGTTCCTCCAGCCCAGGCTCGAGCGAGCGGCGAAGATCAGCTTCACGTCGGTCGATCGCTGGACGGACGTCGTTTCGGCGAAGCCCGGCACGGCGATGTTGCTGGTCGCCCCGGTCGATCGCGGGTTCGTCGCGAGTGAGACCGCGGTCGTTGCTGGCGCGGACCTGCTCGGTGGGCGGGCGCGTGGGGACGAGATCGCAGGCGGCAGCGCGGGCATGTTGCCGGGATTGACGAGCGAGCTGCGATGCGGCGACGTGATCGTGCACGAGGAGTTCGGGATCGGCGTCGTCCGCGGGCTCGAGATGCTGCCGGGGACCGACGGCGACGCGATCGTCCTGGAATATGCCAAGGAAGGCCGCCGCCTGGTGCCGGTGCGCGAGGCCGACCGGATCTGGCGGTATGGCGCGGAGATCGACGCGGTCACGCTCGATTCGCTCGACGGCGCGTCGTGGCAGAAGCGGCGAGGCGCTATCGATGCCGCGATTGCCGAAAGCGCGCGAGACCTCGCCGCGATCGCTGCGGAACGCGACGCACGGACGACCGATCCGATCGAGCCCGACCGTGCCCGGTACGAGAAATTCGCCGCCGGCTTCGCCTTCACCGAGACGCCGGATCAGGCAAAGGCGATCGCGACAACGCTGGCGGACCTGGCGAGCGGCAAGCCGATGGACCGGCTGATCATCGGCGACGTAGGCTACGGCAAGACCGAGGTCGCGTTGCGTGCCGCTGCTGCCGTCGCAGTGGCCGGGCGCCAGGTGGCGATCGCCGCGCCGACCACGGTGCTGGTCCGTCAGCATATCGAGACGTTCTCGAGGCGGTTCGAAGGGACCGGCGTGGCCGTCGCCGGCCTGTCGCGGCTGTCGAGCACTGCGGAGAAGGCACGGGTTCGGGCGGGGCTTGCGGACGGATCGATCGGCGTCGTGATCGGCACGGGGGCGATTGCCGGCAAGGGCGTCGCGTACAAGGATCTCGCGCTCGTCGTGATCGATGAAGAGCAAAGGTTCGGCGCGGCCGACAAGGCCAAGATGCATGCGCTGGGGGCGGGGCATGTCCTGACGCTGAGCGCGACGCCGATCCCGCGCACGCTGCAATCCGCGATGATCGGGTTGCAGGGCTTGTCGGTCATCGCCACCCCGCCGGCACGTCGCCAGCCAATCCGCACGTCGGTAGCGCAGTTCGATGATGCGACGGTGCGCGCGGCGCTGCGTCGCGAGCGGGCGCGGGGCGGACAGAGCTTCGTCGTGGTGCCGCGAATCGACGACATGGCGCCGCTTGCCGCCAAGCTGGCCAAGCTCGTGCCCGAACTCGGGCTGGTGCAGGCGCACGGGAAAATGCCGGCGGGGGAGATGGACGAGGCGATGGTGGCGTTCGCGGCGGGCGACGGCGACGTGCTGCTCGCGACCAATATCATCGAGGCCGGGCTCGACGTGCCGCGCGCGAACACGATGATCGTACATCACGCGGACCGGTTCGGGCTGTCGCAGCTGCATCAGTTGCGTGGACGCGTCGGTCGCAGCGGGCGGCGGGGACAGGTGATGCTGCTGACCGACGGCGAGGCGACGATCGCGGAGGCGACCCTGAAGCGGTTGCGCACGCTCCAGGCGTTCGACCGCCTGGGCGCGGGCTTTGCGATCAGCGCGCGCGACCTCGATCTGCGGGGCGCGGGCGATCTGGTCGGCGAGGCACAGGCCGGTCACATGAAGCTGATCGGGATCGACCTGTACCAGCATCTGTTCGGCCGCGCGTTGCGGCTGGCGCGGATCGACCGCGAGGGCGGCGCGCCGATCGACGACTGGATTCCCGAGCTCCACCTCGAACTGGGCGGCAGCCTTCCCGAAGCGTGGATCCCCGAAATGGAGGTGCGGATGTCGCTCTATGGCCGGCTTGCGCGGCTGGAGGACGTCTCGGCACTCGACCTGTTCGAGGCGGAACTCGACGACCGGTTCGGCAGGGCTCCCGAGGCGGCGCTGCGACTGTTGCAGGTCGCGCGGATCCGGATGATGGCGCGTGAGGCCGGCGTCCGACAGATCGACGCCGGTCCCGCGGCGATCGCGTTCACGCCGCACGACCGGACTGCGGCAAAACCGCTCGACGACCTGGTCGAAAAGAACGGGCGCTGGATCGCCGCCGAGGGCATTGCTGACCCGATCGCGCGGGCAGGGCGGATCGAGGAACTGCTGGACGCGCTGATCGGCTAGGCGCGTTCGGTCATTCGGCGGCCGCGGCGAGCGGGACGGGCAAGGCCTCGTCGGTGAGTGCCGCCAGGATCGCGCGTACCAGGTCGACGACGCGCGCGAACCCGGCGCCGGGCGCGTGGAGCTTGCGATCGAGATACAGCGTGCGGTCCAGTTCGAACTGGACCGCATGAACGTTTGCGGCCGGGCATGCATGACGTTCGAGGATGTGGCCGCCCGCATAGGGTGCGTTGATCGCGGTCGAGAACCCGCGCGCGACACACTCCGCCTCGATCCGCGCGACGAAGCGCGGCTCGGCGGAATGGCCGAACCGGTCGCCGATCACGATTCGCGATCCACCCGGGCCTAGCGGTGGCATCGAATGCACGTCGAGCAACACCGCCACGCCGAATCGGTCGTGCGCCGCCTTCAACGCCGACGCGAGCGCCGCATGGTACGGGCGGTGATCGTTGGCGATCCGCGCGGTGACGTCGGCATCGGTGAACCGCCGCGCCCAGAGGTCGCCTGCCCCCGATGCGCGGCGCGGAACGAGCCCGAGCCCGCTGCGCAGCTTGGCGGATTGCTGGGCGAGCGGCATCGACGGCGCACCCTCGTCGAGCAACGGATCGCGCTCGTCCTCGCGCCGGTTGAGATCGATCCAGGCGCGCGCGCGGGTCTGGACAATCGTCGTCTGGTCGGTCCGTGCGGCACGCGCCACCGCATCGACGAGCCGGTCCTCAAGCGGCAGCAGCCCGGCAAGCGGCACGCGCAACGCCGTCTTGAGCGCGAGCGGATAGTCCCGGCCTGCGTGCGGGACGGACACCACCACCGGGCTCACGGGCGGCATTGCGCCCAGGCGCTCGAAGGGAGAAGACTGCATCGCACCACGCTAGGGCCAGCACCGGGCATGGGCAATCGACCTGGATATGTTAACCATTTTCAGGGTAGGGCGGCCGCGGAATGTGCGTGTGAAAACGGGACTTTAGATCGATGTTACGAATTCTGCTGGCCGAGGACGATCAGGTCATGCGCGAGTATCTGACTCGGGCGCTCGAACGCTCCGGCTATGCCGTGACCGCGGTCGACCGCGGGACGGCGGCGATTCCGTTGCTCGAAACCGAGACGTTCGATCTGCTGCTGACCGATATCGTCATGCCCGAGATGGACGGCATCGAACTGG
Organism: Sphingomonas sp. PAMC26645; assembly: GCF_004795835.1. Classification (NCBI taxonomy): domain Bacteria; kingdom Pseudomonadati; phylum Pseudomonadota; class Alphaproteobacteria; order Sphingomonadales; family Sphingomonadaceae; genus Sphingomonas; species Sphingomonas sp. PAMC26645. The sequence continues at coordinate 3,924,614 of NZ_CP039249.1, read as the reverse complement.
CGCAAAAGGCCGGCGAGATGTGCGCGGACCTGCGCGTGATGTTCATCACCGGCTTTGCCGCGGTCACGTTGAAGGCCGGGCGGGCGATGCCGCAGGCCCGCGTGCTGTCCAAACCGTTCCACCTGCGCGACCTGGTCGCCGAGGTCGATCGGCTGTTCGAGATGGATAATGTGACGGGCATGCATTGAGGGCTTGCACGCCGCGAAGAGCGCGGCTAGTGGAGCCCTCCGGCGGGCGTGTAGCTCAGTGGTAGAGCACTGTGTTGACATCGCAGGGGTCGCAAGTTCAATCCTTGCCACGCCCACCATTGAAAACCCCGCTAGTCCCATGGACTAGCGGGGTTTTTATTTGCCTGGAGTGCTAGCGGGGTCCCCGAAGGGACCCTCGCCTCAGGCGGGTATCTGGTCGATCGTCGCCGTGTTTTCGGCCTTGATGCCGTTCTCGCCATGCCGCAGCTTCGACAGCGCGTGATAGACCTGTAGGCGCGCGCGCATCACCGAACCGAGCGGGCGATGCGCCGCGAGTGCGTGGGCGGGGCGGAACGTCATCACATCGTCGAAATAACGGACGCGGGCGGCGCTATAGGCTTCCTGCCGGGGGATGCGGATCGTTCCGACCGTCAGGTAGCGGCTGTCCTCCTCGGGCCAATCGACCGACGTATCCTCGATCGGCTGAGTCTCGGCGTTCGCCCAGAGCTGTACGCGCAGTTCGAAGACCGCGTCGTGTTCGCCGAAATAGCGGACGGCGGCGTGGCGGAAACAGTCCTCGTCCTGCTTTGCGTCGAGTTCCCAGTCCTTCAGCGCGGTCTGTTCAGGCGAGGCGGGGAAGGCGCCGAGCTTGGCGACGTAATCGCCATAGCGGATCGGGCATTGGCTGAAATACGGTTCGGCGAGCGGATGGCTGAACGGGTGGCCGAAAAAGTCCGCCTTGGGGCTTTCGGTGCCGACCGCATGCAGCGCCTTGTTCACGTTGCGTGCGAGGCTCGACACCGCGCTCTTGAAGCCCTCCGGCAAGGGTACTGCCGCACCGATCTTCTTGGCGTCGCTGAGAAACCCCTGCGCGGTGCCGGACGGAAAGGTCGTGCCCGTCGCGAACACGAAATCCTGCGTGTCGGCATCATGGCCCGACAGCTTTTCGCCGGGTACGTCGAAGATCTTGATCGCCATGCCGCGGTGCGTCGAGACGCGGTCGCCGAGCGTCTCGCCGGGCCCTTGCGCGAAGCGGATCGCGACGGGGTGCGTGCCGGGCGTCGCGAACACGCCCTGCGCGAGTTCGGGCGGCAGGCCGGGTGCGATCGTCAGTTCGCCGATCACGCACGCCGAACTCTTCGCGTGGCTCGCGCGAACCGCATGGCCCTCGCGCTTTTCGACGGTTTCGGTCTGCTGCGACATGCCCTGGATGATGCCGTCGATCGATTCCTGCTCGTCGGGCTGCATCGTCTCGATGTCGTCGCTGTAGCGGAGATAGGTCATGTCGGGGCTCACTTTGCGGGTGCGAACGAGAACAGCTCGGTCTTGAGCGACGCGGGCGCACCGGGCTTGAACCAGTTGGTATCCTGGATGTGGCTGGCGGTGACGTAGATGCGGCCGTCCGGACCTTCCGAGAAGGTGTCGGGCCAGCGCAGCCGGGCGTCAGTCAGCACCGGCTCGACATGATCGCCGACCAGCCGGGTGATGCCGTTGTTCACCGGCGACGTCAGGTAGAGCGTACCCGCCTTGCTCATCCACAGGCCGTCGGCGACGTGGGTCTGCGCGACCGTCTTCACGCCCGCGGCCCGTGTCGCCTCGCTGACGCCATCACGCAGCAGCGCGGTGTCAATCGAGTAGAGCGTCTTGCCGGTGAGCGCCTGGTAATAGAGCGTCTTGCCGTCGTTCGAGATCGCGATGCCGTCCGCGGCGAAGGCAGGCTGGCGACCGTCGGGGCGGACGAGCGGCTTGCCGTCGGTCATCACCTTCACGGTCTTGTCGATCTGCGTCGAGCCGTGGCCGTCGAGCGCGCGGAAGCCCTTGCCGGTTTCGAGATCGATGACGATGATCGCGCCACGCGTCCCGGAATCGGTGATATAGCCGGTCTTGCCGTCGGGCGAGAAGCGGATGTCGTTGAGGTAGGTGCCCTGCAACGCGACGTCGAGCGGCACCTTGATGACCTTGGTCACGCGGTTGGTGGCGAGGTCGACCTTCACCAGCTTGGGTGCGCCTTCGAGGATCTTTTCGTTACCGGGCGCGCCGGGATCGAGCACCCAGAGGTTGCCGTGGCCGTCGGGGACGATCGACTGCACGCAGACGAAATAGTCGCCGACCGGCATCTCGTTCGACTTCGCGTTGCGCCAGCTGTTCCACTTGGCGTCCGGATAAGCCTTGAGCGAGCCGTCCTTCATCACTTCGGCGACCGAGATCGGGGCGTCGTCGGTCCAGCGGGGGAAGTTGACGAAGCGACGGCCGTCGGCGGTGACGGCGACGCCGGTCGCCTGGTGATCGAACTGCGCGACCTGGGTGAGCGGGCGACCGCTGGTCTGCGATGCGGTCTGCGCGCTGGCGACGCCGATCGCAGCGGCGGCGACGACGGCGATCGCGGCAGCGCCGGCGAGGAAGGGCTTGGTCTTGGACATTGTAAGGCTCCGGTCGGTGGTGTCGGACAGGTCGGCGGTGTTGCCGGTGAAAAGCTGGATGAGATGGTGCGCGACCGCGTCGGGGGCTTCGCGCTGGATGAAATGGCCGACGTCGTTGAGCGTCACGAACGCGAACGGGCCGGTGAATTTGGCGGGTACCGAGGTGCTCGCCGATGGCGGGTTCACGCCGTCGACCGCGCCCTGGAAATACATCGTCGGCAGCGAGAGCGTCTTGGTCGCCTTCACCTTGTCCTCGAGCCACTGGCTGCGTGGATCGGGCTCGGCCTCGTTCCAGCGCGCGCGGTAGCTGTGCAGCGTGACGTCCGCCCAGTCGGGGTTCTCGAACGATCGTGCGACGCGGGCGAAGGTCGCCTCGTCGAACCAGCCGGGGGGCGACCAGTTGACCCAGTGGATGTGCGCGAAACCCTTGTGGTCGTCGCGAACGGCCTGCGCACCACGCGCGGTGGCCATGAACCAGTGATACCATTGGCGCTGCGCCTGCTCGAACGGCGGCGTTGGCATGCCGCCGAGACGGGGCGGGGTGGCAAGCATCGCCATCCGCTCGACGCGGTCGGGCCAGCCGACCGCGAGCGCCTCCGCAGTGTTCGAGCCCCAATCATGCCCGGCGACCATGAACGTCTCGATCCCGAGCGCGTCCATCAGCGCGATCATGTCCATCGCCAGGATCGCGCTGTTGCCGGTGCGCGGTGCATTCCCGACGAACCGGGTTTCGCCGAAGCCGCGCAAGGTTGGCACGATGGTGCGCAAACCGGCCGCATTGAGCGCGGGGGCGACGTCGTCCCAGGTCGATGCGTCGTCGGGCCAGCCGTGGATCAGCAGGACCGGCTGGCCGTCGCGCGGCCCGGTATCGGCATAGGCGAGTTCGAGATCGTCGGTGGTCTGGATCGGCATGATAATCCTCGTCGGATCGGGGCGTCGGGATCGTGGTGGACGCTCACGGTGGAGCGGGCCGACGCGAAGGGTCCTGGTAGCGAAACAGTCTCGGGAGCCTGCTGTTCCGGCGGCTAAGCCAATGATTCGCAAAGCTGATCGGGCGGCGCGACGTGGTGGGCCGATTTGCGATCCGCGCGTTGTGGGGCACAGAGCTTCAGGAGCACGACGATGGATTTAAGTAGGGCGGATTCACGACGTATGGCCGGCGCGGCCGCAGGTGGCCTGGTGGCCGGGCTGGGCATCACCGCGCTGCTGATGGCAGGCGAGCGCAAGACCGGCGAACCGTCCGAGATCGTCACGCTCGAACGCAAGACTGCGGAGAAGCTGGGCATCGACACGCCGGCCGCGGATGCCCTGCCGTCGTCGCGCGAGCAGGCCGTTACGCAGGGCGGTCACCTGTTGCTGTCTGCGGCGGCGGGTGCGGCTTATGCCGCAACCGTCGACGAGGAAGCGTCGGTCATCGGCTCGGGCCTGGTGTTCGGCGCGGCGTTCTATGCGGTGATGCACTGGATCACGGGGCCGTTGCTCGGCGTGAAGCCGCCGGAGTGGCAGGCCGATGCGAAGACGATCGGCATGCACAGCGTGAACCATGCGGTGTTCGGGCTGGTCACGGCGCTGGGTGCGAAGCTCGCGACCCGGCGCTGAAAGGAAGTGTCGTCAAGACGTGACGGTGTGCCCTTGCGGCACACCGTCGCGCGCTATCGTCAACCTGCCGCGTCGACCTGCGGCAGGTAGGCGGCATACCCGTTGGCTTCCATCTCGGCACGCGGGACGAACCGCAGCGACGCCGAGTTGATGCAGTAGCGCAGGCCACCCTTGTCCTGCGGGCCATCCTCGAACACGTGGCCGAGATGGCTGTCGGCACCCGCCGAACGGATCTCCGTGCGGACCATGCCGTGGCTGCGATCGTGGAGTTCGGCAACGTGCTCTGGCGTGATCGGCTTGGTGAAGCTCGGCCAGCCGCAATGCGAATCGAACTTGTCCGCGGATGCGAAAAGCGGCTCGCCCGAGACGATGTCGACGTAGAGACCGGGCTCGCGCGTGTTGAGATATTCGCCGGTGCCGGGCCGCTCGGTGCCGCTCTGCTGCGTGACGTGGAACTGCTCGGGAGTAAGCTTGGCGATCGCGTCGTCGGTTTTCTTATAGTCGGTCATGGTGATCCTCTCGCGCTCAGGAGAGCGCCGGTTGGCCGTTCGAGGCGGAAAGGCCGCCGTCGACCGGCAGGTTGACCCCGGTTATATAGTGCGCGTCGGCGCTAGCCAAAAACGCGATGGCGCCGGCGATGTCTTCGGGCTGTGCACCGCGTGCCATTGGGATGCGTTCCTCGAACTTCGCGATCAGGTCGGGCTGGTCCTTCATGCCCGCGGTCAGCGCGGTGTAGGTGAGCGACGGGTTGACCGCGTTGACACGGACGCCGTGCTTCGCCTCGTCCATCGCGAGCGCTCGCGTGAAGTTGGTCACCGCGCCCTTGGCCGCGCAGTAGAAGCTGTGGTTCCAGTCGCCGCCGAGGCCCGAGACCGACGAGACGTTGACGATGCAGCCCTTGTTCGCGCGCAAGGTGGCGATCGCGGCGCGGCTCATGTGGACGACGCCGTAGAGGTCGGTTTCGATGACCTTGGTGAATTCGGAGAGGTCGCCCTCGTCGAGCTTGCCGAGATGGTCGACGCCGGCATCGTTGACCAGCACGTCGATGCGGCCGAACTTGTCGATCGCGTGCGCCACCAGCGCCTCGCAGGCGGCCATGTCGGAGACGTCGGTTTCGAGCGTTTCGACGGTCGTGCCATCGAGGCTGGCAGCGACCTTCGCGAGACCGTCCGCGTCCTTGTCGCCCAGCACCAGCGTCGCGCCCTCCGCGGCGAAACGACGCGCGGCGCCTTCGCCGATGCCGGAGGCGGCGCCGGCGATCACTATGATCTTGTCATCGAATCTCATCGATCGGTGTCCTGAAGCTTTGGGGAGATACCGCGATGAACGACCGACATGCGTCCGGGTTTCCGTGCTGAATCAAAGGGATCGCCCGTCGGTTCCAACGGCGGACCCCAGTTGAGCTTGCGCGCGTTGATGCGTTCGAACCTGCTTTTCCGGAGAACACCATGCTCGCATCCTTCCTGATGGGCCTCGTTGGTGGCCAGCGCGCGATGACGCCGCTTGCTGCGGTCGCCATCGCCGCCGCTCGCGACGAACTGCCCGCCGACAATGGTGCCACGAAGCTGCTGTCGCATCCCGTCGTCGCGGCGGGTGCGCTGGCGCTCGCGATCGGTGAGATGGCGGGGGACAAGCAGAAGACGGCGCCCGACCGGATCGTCGCGATCGGTCTGGCCGCGCGGTTCGTCACTTCCGCGATCGCGGGGGCGTCGCTCGTCCCGCGGCGGCAGCGGTGGATCGGCGCCGCGGTGGGTGGACTGACGGCGGTGGCCGCGTCCTATCCGGGCTGGCGTGCGCGGATGGCGGCGATGTCGCAGTACGGCCAGACGCCGACGGGGTTCGTCGAGGATGCAGCGGTTCTAGCGGGAGCGGCGGCGATTGTGCGCAACGCGGCGAAGCTCGGCGCGGCCTGACGTCGGAGGCGTATTCCGGGCGAGCGGAAAAGCTGCCATGCGGCGGCGATGATCCGTATCTCGCTCTCTACGCTCGCCTTCGTGTTGATTTCGTCCAGTGGCGCGGTCGCGCAGACGATGGTCGCGCCTGCCGACCAGCAGGCTGACATCGTCGTCACCGGGCGTGGGCTGGCCGATGCGCCCGGCGATCGCGCATACGACATCGTCACGATCGATCGCGCGCGAATCCAGGCGAACGCGAGCAATCGGCTGGAGAGCGTGCTGTCCGACGTCGCGGGGCTCCAGCAGTTTCGCCGATCTGATTCGCGCAGTGCCAACCCCACCAGCCAGGGGATTTCGTTGCGCGGGATCGGTGGGAATGCGTCGAGCCGCGCGCTGCTGATCTTCGACGGTGTGCCGCAGGCGGATCCGTTCGGTGGCTGGGTTGCGTTTCCGGCCTATGCGACGGGGCGGCTCGGGCGCATCCGCGTGACGCGGGGTGGCGGCAGTGGGTATCAAGGGCCGGGGGCGCTGGCCGGGACGGTCGAGCTTGAGAGCGCGACGCCGGATCAGGCTGCACCGTTCCAGGGCAGCGTTGCGTATGGCAGCCGGGATTCGGTCGATGCCCAGGGGTCTGCAGCACTTGTGCGCGGGTCTGGGTTTGCGACCCTGTCCGGCGCTTACACGCGGGGGGATGGCTTCACGCCGACCGTCGAGGAGAGCCGGGGGATCGTCGATCGTCCGGCGCCGTATGAGCAAGCGTCGGGGGCGTTGCGGACCGTCATCGGGATCGATGCGAAGACCGAATTGCAGATGAATGCGAGCGCGTTCACCGATCGGCGAGATCGGGGCAGCGACTTTACCGACAACAAGAGCGAAGGCGCGGATGCGAGCGTCCGGCTCGTCGGGCGCGGGCGCTGGGGGTATTCGGCGCTGGCGTATCTCCAGACGCGTGCGTTTGCGAGCAGCTTCAACAGTATCAATGCCGCGCGGTCGACCGCGATCCAGTCGCTGAACCAGTATAATACGCCGGCGACCGGACTGGGGGGGCGGATCGAGATCGCTCCGCCGCTGGGCGAGAGCATCACGCTGCGTCTGGGCGCGGATGTTCGCGACGTGAGCGGCAAGACACAGGAGCTTTATACGATCGTCAACACGGTGCCGACGCGGCGGCGCGAGGCTGGCGGGAGCACGACGACGACCGGCGTGTTCGCCGACGGGAGCCTGGTCGCGGGCGACTTCACGTTCAGCCTGGGTGGCCGGGTCGACTGGTGGTCGATCGACGGTGGCTATCTGTCCGAGCGGCCCCTGGCGGGTGGCGCGGCGTTGACCAACCTCCGGTATGCGGATCGCGACGGCAGCGAGACGACCGGCCGGGCGGGCGTAGCGTACCAGCCGGTCGATGCGATCACTTTGCGCGCGGCCGGGTATCGCGGGTGGCGACTGCCGACGCTCAACGAACTGTATCGGCCGTTCCGCGTCGGCAACGACGCGACCGCGGCGAACGCGCTGTTGGCGCCGGAGCGACTGACCGGGGTCGAGGGCGGTGTCACGCTGACGCCTGCGCCGGGGATGAGCATCGCCGCGACCTATTTCTACAACCGGCTGAAGGATGCGGTGGCGAACGTCACGACGACCAGTCCGGTGCAGGTATTGCCGGGGGTGACGACCTACCGCGTTCGCCAGAACCTCGACGCGATCCGCGCGCATGGGTTCGAGTTGGATGCGTCGTATCGGCCGGGTCTGTGGGGCGTTCAGGCGTCGTGGTCGCATACGAATTCGAAGGTCGAGGGGGCGGGGATTACGGCTGCTCTGGACGGTTTGCGTCCGGCGCAGACCCCGCGCGACCAGGTGTCAGGGACGGTCGACTGGCGGCGCGATGCGGCGGCAATGTCGCTGACGGTGCGGCATATCGGGCGGCAGTATGACGACGACCAGAACACGCGGGTGCTCGATCCGGCGACGACGCTGGACGCGTATGCGGCGCTGCCGATCCTGCGGTCGCTGGTTGCGGAACTGCGCGGGGAGAACCTGTTCAACGAGCGGGTCGAGGCAGGGATCAGCGGCGCTAAAATCGTCGAGCGCGCCACGCCGCGGACGATCTGGGTCGGGCTGCGCTACGGGCTTCGGTAAGAGTCAATCCGCCCGCAGCCAGGGAAAGAAAGGCAGCATGTTTCCCCGCGAAGGCGGGGACCCAGACTGGGCTCCCGCCTTCGCGGGAGAACAAGGTAGGGAAAGCGACGTCCCGACTAACACGCCTCCACCGGGGTGGTGCGATGGACGGTGAGGGAGCTTACGATCCTCCCCCGCCAGGGGGAGGATCAGCAGCCCCCGCGTTGACCCGTGTCTGGCGCACGACTAATGCCACCCCCGTGAAGGGTTCCCGGCGACGGGATCAAAAGGGAAGTCGGTGCGCGGATATGTCTGCAAGACCGGCGCTGTACCCGCAACTGTGACCGGATAGCGGCCACCCCGATATGCCACTGGGTCTCGGCCTGGGAAGGTGGGGTGGGCGCGGCGACCCGGAAGCCAGGAGACCTGCCTCTCACGGTCGATCCACTGCGCGGGCGGGTGTCCGGCGCGGACGAGTGCTCCGGTCATGCCGGGTTTCCTCGAGCGAGAGACGTCTGGCCGCCCGGCGAATGGTCGCTGGCGGTTCTGGTTAGGACGCAGCCGATGACGAAATTCTTCCTTCTCCTGAGCGCCGCGGCGATCGCATCGCCCGCCTACGCGCAGGACATTCCCGACCCCGACGCTCCCGAAGTCGTCGTCACCGCAACCCGCGCCGCACAACCGCTGAGCGAGATCGGCCAGGCCGTGACCGTGATCGACCGCGCCGAGATCGAGCGCCGCCAGACCACTGTGGTGTCCGATCTGCTCGCGACCACTCCGGGCGTTACGGTGACGCGCAACGGCACGGTCGGCGCGCTGACCAGCGTCCGCATCCGCGGTGCCGAGGCGGACCAGACGCTCGTCGTGATCGACGGCGTGCGCGTCAACGATCCCTCGTCGACCGGCGGCGGCTTCAACTTTGGCAACCTCCTTTCGAGCTCGGTCGAGCGGATCGAAATCCTGCGCGGCCCGAACTCGGTGCCGTGGGGCAGCCAGGCGCTCGGCGGCGTCGTCAACATCATCACCGAGGCGCCGACCGAAGGCGTGCAAGCCCGCGCCAACGCCGAATATGGCTATGCCGACAGCGTGTTCGCGAGCGCGGGCGTGTCGGGCAAGTCGGGTCCGGTATCCGGATCGCTGACCGGCGGATATCTGCGCACCGACGGCATCTCGTCCGCGGCCAGCGGCACCGAGCGCGACGGCTATCGACAATATGGCGCGACCGGGCGGGTCGGCGTCGAGTTCGCGCCGGGCATCGGCCTCGACCTGCGCGGCTATTTCGCGGACAGCCGCGTCGACATCGACGACGGTTTCGACCCGAATACGTTCGTGGTCGCAGACAGCCCCGCTTACTCCACTACGCAGGAGTTGTACGGCTATGCGGGGCTGCATGCGAACCTCGCGGACGGCCGATTCAACAACCGCGTGGCGTTCACGATCGCCGACATCAACCGCGACAATTACTCGCAGCCCGGCGGGGACGTGACGTTTCTCGGCCGCGGCCGCAGCGAACGCTACGAGTATCAGGGCGACTTCCGTCCGCTCGACCAAGTGCGCGTCGTCGCAGGCGTCGAGCGCGAGAACAGCCGCTTCAACGACGGCAGCACCTTCGCGCATACCGGCATCACCAGCGTCTACGGCCAACTGATCGTCAAGCCGGTCGACGTACTCACGGTCACCGGCGGCGTCCGCAACGACGACCACGACGATTTCGGCAGCCACACGACGTTCGGCGCCAACGCAGCGTTGGCATTGCGGACCGGCACCACCGTCCGCGCGAGCTATGGCGAGGGCTTCAAGGCACCGACCTTGTACCAGCTCTTCTCCGACTACGGGAACCGCGGCCTCGATCCGGAGACCGCGCGCAACTTCGATGTCGGCGTCGAGCAAGCCTTCCTCGGTAACCGCGGCCGCGTCGGGGTGACCTACTTCAATCGCCGCACGCGCAACCAGATCGACTTCCGCGATTGCAGCCCGGCCGAGCTGGAGACGGCCGATTCGATCTGCGCCAACCGTCCGTTCGGCGTGTATGACAACGTCGCTCGGGCCGAGGCGGACGGCGTTGAATTCACGCTCGCCCTGCGCCCTATCGATGCGCTGACGCTGACGGCGAATTACAGCTATATCGACACCGAGAACCGCTCGATTGGGGACAATTTCGGCAATGATCTTGCACGGCGCCCCAAGCAGACCGCGAGCGTCGATGCCGATTATCGGTTCGCGTTCGGCCTCTCCGTCGGCGGCACCGTGACGATGGTCGGCGACAGCTTCGACGAGGCGAGCAATACCACACGTCTCGACGGCTATGCGCTGGCCGGCGTGCGTGCGGAACTGCCGATCGGCGAGCGGTTCGCGGTCTATGGCCGCGTCGATAACCTGACCGACGCGCGGTACGAGACGATCGCCGGCTACGGCAATTACGGCCGCGCGGCCTATGGCGGCGTGCGGTTGCGCCTGAAGTGAGGCGCGGAGCGATCCTCCTCGCACTCCTGATCGGGGGCTGCGCAACCCCCCCCGGCGCGGGAGTAGGCGGGGGGATCGTCTCGACCAATCCGTGCGTGGATTCGGTGCTGGTCCGCATCCTGCCGCCCGCACGAATCGCCGCGATCAGCCATTATTCGCAGGACCCTTCCGCGACCTCGATCCCGATCGTCGTCGCGCGCCGGTTTCGCGGGATCGCCGGGACCGCGGAGGAGGTTATCGCGCTCCACCCCGATCTCGTCATCGCCAGCACCTATACGCCACCCGCGACTCAGGCGGCGTACGCGCGCGCCGGGCTGAAGATGCTGCTGGTCGGCATTCCCGACTCGATCTCGGAGAGCCAGGCGCAGGTCACGCAGATCGCCGAGGCTGTCGGCGCACCGATGGGTGGCGCGCGGATCAATGCCGAGATCGACCGCGCGGTGGCGCACTGGAGCAGCAAGAATGGACCGTCGCCGAGCGCCTTGCTCTATATCAGCGGCGACCTCGCGACCGGGGGGAGCACGTTGCTGAACGACATGATGACGCGCGTTGGCTTCCGAAACGCCGCCGCGACCTACGGCTTGACGCATACCGGCACGCTCTCCGCTGAGACGATCGTGACGGAGCCGCCAGCCGTCGTGATCGCCTCCGAACGCGCCAGCCGTGGCACGACACTGCGCCGCCGCCTGCTGCCGAACACGCCGCAAGCCGTCTTCCCGCGCGTGCTGATCAATTGCGGTGGGCCGACGATCCCGCCCGCGCTCGAACGCCTGGCCGCGATCCGGGCGGGGCTGTGATGCTGCACGCATACCAAAACCACCCCGGCGAAGGTCGGGGCCCAATTGGAATGGCCGGAGTAACGGATTGCCGCGCGCTGTCACGACCGTCTCCCAATTGGGCCCCGGCCTTCGCCGGGGTGGCGGTGGTGGCGGTGGTCGGTATGAGCGAGGAGGCGTTCTGATGACGCACACACTCAAACTCATCGCCCTCGGGTTGATCGTGATCCTCCTGTTCGGCCTGTCGCTCGGCTGCGGGAAAGTCTGGGTGCCGGCCTCCGCCTGGTTCTCCAGCGACCCGCGCTGGTGGATCATCCTCGAACTCCGCCTTCCGCGCGCGGTGCTGGGCCTCGCGCTCGGCGCAACGCTCGGTCTGTCGGGTGCGGTGCTGCAAGGCTATCTCCGCAACCCGCTCGCCGACCCCGCCGTCGTCGGCGTGTCGTCTGTCGCAGCGCTCGCGGCGGTTGCGGCGATCGTGTTCGGGCTCGGCTCCGGCCCCGCGATCTTCGTCGCCGCGATGCTGGGCGCAGGCGGCGCGGTCGCGTTGCTCGCCGCGTTGACGTGGCGATCGCCGAGCGCGATCACCTTCATTCTCGCCGGCACCGTGCTCGCCAGCCTAGCCGGTGCGCTGACCGCGTTCCTGATCTCGATCGCGCCGAACCCCTATGCGGTCGCCGAGGTGATCGACTGGATCATGGGCGCGCTGACCGACCGCGGCTGGGACGACGTGACGCTCGCGCTGCCGCCGATGGCGGTCGGTGCGGTGCTGCTGATGCTCACCGGTCGGCCGCTTGATGCGCTGGCGCTGGGCGAGGCGGCGGCGCGGTCGCTCGGGATACGCATGGGCCGGGTACGGTTGCTGGTCGTGCTCGGAACCGGCCTAGTCGTCGGCGCGGGCGTCGCAGTGACGGGCGTGATCGGCTTCGTCGGGCTCGTCGTACCACATCTGCTGCGACCGATCTTCGGCCACCGCCCGAGCGCCTTGCTACTCCCCTCCGCGCTCGGCGGAGCGGCGCTCGTGCTCGCTGCCGATAGCCTCGTCCGCCTCGCGCCCGGCGCGGGCGAAATCCGGCTCGGCGTCGCGATGGCAATGATCGGCGCGCCGTTTTTCCTCGGGTTGCTGGTCAGGGAACGAGGTCGCGCATGGATCTGATTATCGACGCGCTGGGCGTGAAGCTCGGCAAGCGCATCGTCCTCAGCGACGTGTCCGCGCACCTGCGTCCCGGCCGCGTCACCGCGATACTCGGCCCCAACGGCGCCGGGAAGAGCACGCTGGTCAAGGCCGCCGCGGCGCTCGTCGACCGCAGCACCGGCAGCGTCCGGCTCGACGCGCAGGACGTCGCGCATATGGACCCGCGCGCTCGAGCTCGCGCGATCGGCTATCTCCCGCAGGACGCAACGGTTCACTGGAACATCGTCGCGCGCGACGTCGTAGCGCTCGGCCGCCTGCCGCACCTCGGCGCGCATGCTGCTCCATCGCTCGAAGATCATGCCGCCGTCGACCGCGCGATGCACGATACCGAAACCGAACATCTCGCGGATCGCCCGGTCGGCGAACTCTCCGGCGGCGAACGGGCGCGTGTGCTGCTGGCCCGCGTGCTGGCGGGCGAGCCACGTTGGCTGCTCGCCGACGAACCGCTCGCGAGCCTGGACCCATCGCATCAGATCGACCTGCTCGATCGCCTGCGTGGCTATGCGCTCGGCGGGGCAGGGGTGGCGATCGTCCTCCACGACCTCGTCCAGGCACAGCGCGCAGCCGACGATGCGCTGCTGCTCGCCGATGGTCGGGTCGTCGCGTTCGGTCCTGTGGCTCAGGTGATGAACGCGGAAACGCTTGCGCGCGTGTTCGGCGTCCGCGTGGCGCCGCTCGAAGACGGTGACCGTCGCCTGCTCGTGCCCGTCGGACGCATCAAGGCGGCATAGACGGTCGACGCGCCGCGCCCGCGGCACTATCCCGCGCCGGGTGATCGATATTCCTGCCCCCCTCCGCCTGCGCCTAGACGGCGACGCTCTCGTCCAGAACTGGCGCACACTCGACCGCATGAGCGACACCGCAGCGTGCGGCGCCGCGGTAAAGGCGAACGGCTACGGCCTCGGCGCGATCGAAGTCGCAAGCCGCCTGGCACACGCAGGGTGCCGCGACTTCTTCGTCTCGAACTGGCAGGAAGCAGCCGAACTCGCGCCGCTGGGCCTGACCGTCTCCGTCCTCCACGGCGTTCGCAAAGAGGACATGCCCGCCGCGGCCGCCGGCTTCGCCCGCCCGGTCCTCAACACCCCGACCCAAGTTGCGCGCTGGAAAGCGGCCGGCGGTGGCGCATGCGACGTCATGGTCGACACCGGCATCAACCGCCTCGGCGTGTCGGCGGACGATATTGCAAGCGGCCTGCTCGATGGCCTTCAGATCGAAACGCTGATGAGCCACCTGGCCTGCGCCGACGAGGATGTACCGATGAACGCAGTGCAGCGCGACCGGTTCGCTGGGCTGGCAGGCGCCACGACCGCAAAGCGCATGAGTCTCGCCAATTCTGCGGGGATTGCGCTCAATAGTTATGCGTTCGACCTGACCCGGCCTGGTCTCGCGCTCTATGGAGGCATCCCGCGAGGTGAGTTTAGCGATACGATCCGACAGGTCGTCTGGCCCGAAGCGCAGATACTCCAGGTCCGCAGCGTAGCTGCGGGTGCGACCGTGGGCTACAGCGCGACCTGGACTGCACCCCGACGCACGCAAGTCGCGATAATCAACCTGGGCTATGCTGACGGATATGGCCGATCATTTTCTGGACGGGGTGTTGCCCGTACGGGGGACATCGACCTGCCGGTGCTGGGTCGTGTGTCGATGGACCTTCTGGCGATCGACGTCGATTCCACCCCCGGTCTGCAAGAGGGTGATTGGATCGGGCTTGATTATGCATTGATCGTCGCGGCCGATCAGTCGGGGCGCTCGCAGTATGAATTGTTGACAGGTCTCGGTGCGCGTTTCGATCGTCATTGGGCTTGAACAAAAAAAGGGGCCGCCTGACAGGCAGCCCCAAGAATATCTCAAAGCCTAAAGTTCAGAACTTGAATTCCGCACCCGCATAGAAGAATCGACCCGTGTTCGGATAGATTGCATCGCTGCCAGTCCCCGTCAATTCGTACGGCGGCAACTCGTTGGTGAGATTGTCGACGCCAAAGAAGAAGCGGTACTTGTCGTTCGCCCGAACGTTGATGCGTGCATTGTGATAGACGATCGGATCATAATACACGAACGGACGCGCATCGGGATTGAGCGCAGGGCGCCCCTGCGATGCGAAGAAGGTTTCGTACACCAGACCTGAAACGATCTGCTTCCCGACATACCGCGCATTGTAGGACAGTTCGATCGGTCCCGAATGAACCGCAGCATTGAAGGCACCCTGCCAACGCGGATCACCCAGCGTGCTGTCCAGACGATCGTACCGGTTCGGTTCGGTGATGTAAGCATAGTTCAGCCGATCCATGACATAGCTGACCTGGAACCGGACGTTCACCCCCCACTTTTCGCTGAAGTCCCGCGCATAGCTGGCGTCGAAATCTATACCCCGCGTTTTGAGCTGCGCGAAGTTGAACGGCTGGTTGATGAAGCCGATGCCGGTGCCCGCAGTCGGGAAGGTGAACTGCGCCTGGTCGATCGTCCGCGTGGTCTGGCCGTTGAAGGTCAGGTTGGTCGTGGGATCCCCCGTCGCGCGACGGAAGACGGCAGCGCAGAACGTATTGTCGATGCCGTTCGTATCGTCATAGCAGCGGTTGATGATCGCCTGTCCGGTCAGGCCGGAGATAACGTTCTTCACCCGGATGTTATAATATTCGACCTTGAGGCTCAGACCAGGAACCTGATGCGGGGTGTAAATCGTGCCAACCGTAAAGCTGTAGCCGATTTCAGGGGTCAGGCCGAGATTGCCCTGATTGACGCCAGCGACACCCGATGCCGACTGGTTCGTCCAGGGACGAACCAGTTGCGCGCCGGACTGTGGGTCGGCGAACGTAATCGTCGTCGGGATTCCGGCCGCTGCGCAGTTTGCGGCGCGGTTGGGATTGGCGGTGATGTTATTGCCGGAGTTGGTGCCGCCGGGCTGATCGCAGGGGTCAGTCAGGCCGTTCACGAAGGTCGTCGCCGCGGTCGCGTACAGGTTGGACAGATTTGGCGCCCGGACCGACCGCGCCAACGTGCCACGGAAGCGCAGGTCGCGGAATGGTGCCCAGATACCGCCCGCGTTCCATGCAACGACCGAACCGGTGTTGCCGCCATAGTCGGAAACGCGTCCGGCGCCCTCGATCGTCAGTTCGTGGATGAACGGAATGTTCGCGAGCAACGGCACGCGCAGCTCGCCGAACAGTTCCTTGATGTTGACCGATGGGGGATCGAACGTCGAGGCGGGGTTGAGGAAGGTCGCGCCCGATGCCGTAACCGGATCCTGTCCCGAGAACGCGTCCTCGCGGCGATATTCGCCACCGAAGGCGAAGCCGACGGGGCCGCCAGGCAGGCTGAACAAACCGGACGAGTCGCCGGACAGCGAAGCCGTCACGTCGATTTCCTCGGCCCACTGATCGCGGGTCGACGTGTAGAGCGTGTAACCGAGCGCGCGGCTGTCGTAGCGGTTCGCACCGAACAGGTTCAGCGGAACGCAGTTGGCATCGTCGTTCGCCGCGTTGGCGTCGGCGTTGACGCTGCAGACGACGCGTTGGCCCGCTGCGTTCTGCACGAAGTTGCTGCCGGCATAGTTGGCCGGCGCGACGACGGCATTGATGGCGCGCCCGTAATTGGCGAGCAGGACGTTACCGCCCGTCCGATATCGGTTTTCGGTGCGACCATAGTTTCCGGCGACTTCGTAGTGAAGGTTACCGGTCTTGCTGATGTCGCCCTCGACGCCGATCACGCCACGATAGGTCTCGCGGTTGTGAAATTCCGAACGCGTGCCGAAGTCGTTGTTGAAGCGGTTCAGCGTGAAGCTCGTCGCGCCCGGTGCCAGGATCGAGCTCAGCGTTGCACGGTTCGCGGCGGACAGGAACGGGTTGTTGACGCTGAACGTCGACGACAGCGTCCCGCCGGTGAAGGTCGGCTGGGTTGACTGCTGCTCGACATCCACCTTGACGTACGTTGCCTCGATGAATGGCTTGAAGGCTGGCGAGAAGTTGCCGCTCAAATTGATGTTGGCGACATACCGTTCGTTCTTCGGCAGCAGCATGGCATCCTCGACACCCGTGGCGCCCAGACCGCCCAGAACACCGCCACCGATCGAGCGAAGGTCGGTGATGTTGCTGTCGCGTGCCAGCGAGCCATCGGGCTGGAAGACATAGGTATAGGCAATCGGGCTACCGGTCGGCGACACTTGTCCCGTGCAGACGTTGGTTCGCTGGGTCAGGTTTGCCGCGGTCGGCGTGGCGGGGCACGACGTGATGACACTGCCACCGGTCGAACGATTGCTGAATACGCTGCCACGGGGAACGAACGCCGTATTCGGTACGCCGTCGAAATTGCGATTGGGGGCAGACGTGCTCTGCGACGTGATGAAGGCCGGCGTCCCGCTCAACGCGCCAAGATAGTCGCGATCCTTGTAGAAGACCGAGTTTGCCCGCGAATACTCGCCGGAAGCGGTAAGATTGATCTTCCCGTCGAAGAAGTTGTGGCCGGCAACGGCGCTGAGCAGATAGGTACCGCGGTCGCCATAAGACGTTACGCCACCCTGGCCGCGAAGTTTCAGGCCTTCGTAATCCTTGCGCAGGCGGAAGTTGACGACGCCTGCGATCGCGTCGGATCCGTAGATCGCGGAATTGCCACCGGTGACGAGGTCGACCGACTCCACCAGGTCGTAGGGGATCGTGTTGACGTCAGGCGTATAGCTGCCGGGCACGGCGGTCACGATGCGGCGTCCATTGACCAGGGTCAGCGTACGCGCGGTACCCAACCCGCGCAGATCGAGGAGATTGAGGCCCGCGGTGCCAATGCTGCCCGTCGAGTTTGCTTGGCTAAACGTTGAGCGAAGCTGCGGCAACTGGTTGAGCGCGTCGCCGAGCGAAACATCGCCACGCGTGCCCAGCAACTGTGCTGCCGTGATCGTCGTAACGGGTACCGCTGCATCGATATTCCGGCTGACGCGGATACGCGAGCCGGTGACCGTGATTTCGTCATCGGCAGCCGCGGTCTGGTCCGTTGCATCGGACGATTCTCGCTGACCGGCCGCAGACGGCGGCGGCGTTGTCGCGGCGCCGGGTTGTACCGGACCATAGGGTGTTCCGACGCCGTTCGTCTGCGTTTGCGCGGTCGCTAAGCCGGGCAGAAAAAACAAGGTACCGGCAAGCGCTGTTGCGCTCGCTAAGCGAGAAATCACCATTAATAACCCCCGTTTACAGGTCTTTATGACGCTGAACGGAACCACGGTGCCGCCAAACCTGGCGGACACGCAATGATTAATGGCAACTTATTAAATTTTCTGTCACTTTAATATAATTCTGTAACATATCCGCAACATAAGGTCAGTTTTCCTACCTTTCCAGGCACATGGCAATTCCCATGCCGCCGCCGATGCAGAGAGTCGCCAGTCCGCGCTTGGCGTCGCGCTTTTGCATCTCATAGATCAGCGTCGTCAGGACGCGCGCGCCACTGGCGCCGATCGGGTGGCCGATCGCGATCGCGCCGCCGTTGACGTTGACCTTCGATGCGTCCCAGCCGAGTTCCTTGCCGACCGACAGCGCCTGGGCGGCAAAGGCTTCGTTGGCTTCGATCAGGTCGAGGTCGGCGAGCGTCCAGCCGGCTTTCTTCAATGCGCGCCTTGTGGCGGGGACGGGACCGATGCCCATGATCGAGGGGTCCACACCGGCCGACGCCCAGCTCTTGATCGTCGCGAGGATCGTCGAGCCACGGCGTTCGGCTTCGTCGCGACGCATCATGACGAGCGCGGCGGCGCCGTCGTTGAGGCCGCTGGCGTTAGCCGCCGTTACCGTGCCGTCCTTCTTGAACGCGGGCTTCACGCCCGAGACGCTCTCGATCGTCGCGCCGGCGCGGATATATTCGTCGTCGGCGACGATGGTGTCGCCCTTGCGGCCCTTGATCGTGACGGGCGCGATCTCGTCTTTGAAGCGGCCCGAACCGCGTGCGGCCTCGGCCTTGTTCTGCGAGGCGACCGAGAAGGCGTCCTGTTCGCCGCGCGTGATCTGGTATTGCTCGGCTAGATTCTCGGCGGTGATACCCATGTGATACCCGTTGAAGACGTCGGTCAGGCCGTCGCTGACCATCGTGTCGACGAGGCTGAGATTGCCCATCTTCTGGCCGCCACGGATCGACTGCGCATGAGCGGAAAGCGACATTGATTCCTGGCCACCCGCGACGACGATGGTCGCGTCGCCGGTCTGGATCGCCTGTGCCGCGAGTGCGACCGCGCGGAGGCCCGAGCCGCAGACCTGGTTGACGCCCCAGGCGGGGATCTCCTTGGGAACACCTGCGGCCATCGAGGCCTGGCGGGCGGGGTTCTGGCCCTGGGCTGCGGTGAGGACTTGGCCGAGGATCACTTCGGAGACGTCTTCGCCGGCCACGCCCGCCTGTTCGAGCGCGGCTTCGATCGCGATGCGACCGAGTTCGTGCGCAGGTACGCTCGCGAACGCGCCGAGGAAGCTGCCGACGGGGGTGCGCTTGGCGGCGGTGATGACGACGTCGTGGGGGTTCAGGTCGGTCATGTCGGGATCCTCTATGGTTGGACCCCATGTAGGTCAGCCGAGCGCGGCGATCCAGTTGGCGAGCGGTTCCCACAGGCGCGAGCGAGCGGAACGGCCGACGATCATGCCGACATGGCCTGCGCCGAGGTCGCGGCGGTCGGCGAGGCCGATCGCGGTGGCGGCGGGGACGATGTGGTCGCTGAGTGAAACGAACTCGACCGTGGGGCAGGCTAGCGCGGCCGGATCGACCGGGGTACCGGCGATGTCCCAGCGGCCTTTGCCGGGGAGGTCGTTGGCGATGCAGTCCTCGAACAGCGAGGCGGCGGCGGCGTAGGGAAGGGGGGCGCCTGCGTTGGCCCAGTCCTCGAGCCGGACGAACGCGCGGGCCGCGTCGCTGTCGGGGGGGAGGTCGGCGAAGGCTTCGTATTTGGCGATCGTGCGCGCAGGGTCGAGTTGCCAAAAGCCGGCCTGGAGCACTTCCATCGGGAGCAGGCCGAGCATCGCGGCGGCGGGCTGGACCGCAGCCCAGGTCGCGGCGAGCGTGGGGCGGCCCTCGCCATAACCCGCGAAGTGCCAGGGGGCGGCGATCGTCGCGACACCGGCGGTGGGCGTGATCGCAGCGGCGCCCAGCGCGAGCGTGCCGCCGAGGCAATAGCCGACCAGTACCGGCGGCTCGGGCAGTGCCTGGAGCAGCGGGACGAGCAACCGCTCGACATGCGCCGCCAGATCGAGGTCGCGGTCCGCGTCGCCGGGTGATCCCCAGTCGACCAGCCAAACGTGGAATCCTTGCTTAGCGATCCATTGCACCAGCGAAGACTCGGGCGAGTGATCGAGGATGTCGGGCGGGTTTATCAACGATGGGACGAACACGACGGGACGCCCTTCGCCGCCATAGTCGCGCAGCGCGACCCGGCCCGCGCGGTGGATCGCAGGCCGCGAAACGGGGCGTTCCTCTCGCGGTGCGCTCTGATAAGCGCGCAATCCCGCTAGCGCGCGGGCCATCCGTTCGGGCGATGCTGCAGTCTCGTTGCGCAGCACGGAAAGGAACAAGGGTAAGGGCCTCGGACCTTGTTGCGGTGCGTCATCAAAGACTGTAGCCTCCGTTTCAAACATAAGACGGGGGATCCATGAAGAAGCAAAAGGCTGCCGACGGAATCGTCATCATCAAGAAGTACGCCAACCGGCGGCTCTATAACACCGAGTCGTCATCCTACATCACGCTCGATCATCTCGCGACGATGACTCGCGAGGGACGCGACTTCAAGGTGGTCGATGCGAAGACCGACGAGGACATCACGCACAATGTCCTGACGCAGATCATCATGGAGGAGGAGAGCCGCGGCGAGACGATGATGCCGGTGAACTTCCTGCGCCAGTTGATCTCGATGTACGGCGATTCGATGCAGACGATGGTGCCAGGGTATCTGGAGGCGTCGATGGACAGCTTTCGTCGCAACCACGACCAGTTCAAGTCCGCAGTCGAAGGCGCGTTCGCGAACTCGCCCTTCGCCGACATCGCCAAGCGCAACCTCGAGATGTTCGACGCCGCAACACAGGCGATGACGCCGCCCGCACCTGCGCCTGCACCCGCCGCCAGCAAGGACGATGAGATCGCTGCGCTGCGCAACGAACTCGCCAAGTTGCAGGAAAAGGTCGAGAAGCTCGGCTGAACGATGGCCCCGGTTCTGTGGAGTGTGAGCGGAGGTCTCGCCGTGCTGGCCGTGGTGGCGGGGCTTGGCGAACGTAGACGGCGCCGTCGGCGCGATCCGGATTCGGTGGGCTGGGTCGACTGGCCGGCCGTCCAGATGCTGGCGCTGATCGGACTCGCGGTGACGATCGGCCTCGCGTTCAAGACTTGAGGTAACCGCGCCTCGTCAACGGGCAGCGTCGGTGCGCAGGCGATAGACGCTCTGCGGCAACCCGCCGATCTTCACCGAGCCGACCAGTCGATACCGCGTGGCGATCGCGCGCAGTACGAGCGCCTGGGTCGCGAGGTTCGTGCTGGGCTTGGGCGCGCGTACGACGATCACGCCGGGCCGGGCTGCGAGCAACCGCGCGACTTCCACGACCGGATCGACTCCCGTGCCGTGCGATTCGGCCGTCTGGCCAAGATGACTGCGGAAGATATACGGCGTTGGCAGGCAGGACCGGGTCAGGAAATAGAGGATCGGCTCGCTGCCATAGGCGAACATGCAGCCGCGGGGTTGCTGGCCGATCATCTGGACGAGTTGCGCGATCTGGCGCGCATTGCCGCGCCGTCCGATGCGGATACTCGTCATGACGGTCGCCGCCAGTGCGCCGAACACCAGTACGGCGGCAAGGCGGACCATGGTCGTGCGGACGGTCGGGCCGCTCAGCCCCGTGCCGGCGGCGACCGACAGCGGCAGCGCGAGGGGCAGCAGATAGAGCAGCTCGAACGTATGCATGATGAGGATCGCGATCACCGCCGCCGCGAGCCATCCCAGCGCGAAGCTTCCCGCCCGACGGCCACGCCATGCAAGCCAGGCGAGCGGCAGGCTCATGCCGACGCCGCCCAGCAGCTTCAGCAGGTTTGAGTTGAGCGTATCGTCGTCCTGCTGACCGAAGATCGAAAGGAAATTGGCGAAGACGAAGGCGTCGCCGTGGCCGGCCGCGGCATAGACTATCCAGGCAAGCGCGGTCGGGAACAGCGCTGCGCCGATCCACAATCCGGCATCGGCCGCCAGGCGACCGATCGACCGCCCCTCGCGATACGCGGCCCACACCAGCGTCAGACCGAAAAATATACCCTCGAACATGGCGGTGTATTTGATCTGCATCGCCAGACCGATCAGCAGCATCGCCCCGGCACCGCGCAAGGAGATGTGCCGGTGGCCGCGCGTCGTATCGAGCATCAGCAGCGCGGCAGCCGCCATCAAGGCATTGCCCCATATTGCCGACTGCCCGCCCGCACCGTCGAACACGATGATCCAGACGAGATAGATCAGCGCCGCGCCGACGCTCGCCACCGGGTTCGCGTCATCGGAGCACAGGCGGCTGACGATCCGCGCGACCAGGAATGCCGTGGCGGTGGCGACGAGCGTCGCGGCAAGCTGGTACATCAGCACGCCATCGCCGCCGACGCTGCGGATGCCGGCGAAGATCAGGAACAGGCCGACCGGCTTGCGATCGAAGATGTCGACGAATGGCCATGCGCCGTGCAGCAGGCGATCGCCGACCAGCAGGTAGAATTGCTCGTCGCTATGGATCACCGGATTGCCGAAGAACGGACTACGGAGCGCAAAGGCGACGAGGAGCAGCAAGATTGCCTGCCCCGATCGGTGACGCAGGCTAAACATGGGCAGTCCTAATAAAAATGCGTCAATTCGAGCTTGCGTATGGTGCCGTCGCACAGTCCGAGCGTCACGACACGGCCGGGCATACCCGCCGTCCATGACGCGATCGGGCTCGTCGAATAGCCGCTGGTGACGGGTGTGCCGTCGATCGCGCAGATCAGGTCGCCGTCCTTCCAGCCGGACGCCGCCGCAGGGCCGCCGCGCATGACGTGGAGAATTTTCAGCCGGTCTTTCTCGATCCCGATCAGCAGGCCACTGGTCGAACGCGGCGGCGGCAGGTCGGCCCTGGGACCTCGGCTGAGCACCATCCGCCGTGCGCCCGGATCGAGCAGGACGCGGTAGTTCTGAAGGAAGCCGGAGCCGATGCGCCCGGCGGTGCCGATCGCCTGCGAGAAGCCGTCTGCGGGTTCGATCCGGACCTCGGCCTCGCGCGCGATCATCTCGCCGACGCCAATCTCGGGAACGATCGCAAGGCCGCTGACTGCCGGGCCGGCGAGCCCGAACGCGATCGCGCTGGTGGTGCGCAACGCCTTCAGGTTTGCCGCCTGCCATCCCGCCGCCGTGACGGTGATCGACGAGCCGTCGCCAGTATCGACCACGATCGGCGCGAGGCGCCGGCCGCCCAGCGTGAGCGCGCTTTCATACACGCTGCGCTCGGCGGAGACGCGCAGCGGTGCGCTCTCGCCCTTGAACGGCAGGCGGCCGGAGCGGAGCAGGCGAAAGCGCTTGGCGGCGTAATCGATGTCGAGCGCATGGCCGGCGAGCATGTCGGCACCGACCAGCAGGTCGACCGCGGAGGCGCTGCCGGTGGCGATCGCGGGCAGGTCGGCGACGGTCACGCCGCCACCGGTCCGCGCAAGGCCGCCGAGCGCGACCGAGCGCGTCGGCATCCAGCCGAGTGCGACCGATCCGCCGATCGCGGTCGCGCTGCCACCCGCGACCAGCTTGGCGGGATCGGCCGCGGGGGAGGCCTTGGCGAGCAGCGTGTAGCTGACGCCGGTGTCGAGGATCGCGGTCACGTCGCGGCCGTCGAGCTGCATCTTGAAGCGGATCTGGTTGCCGGGGGTGAGGTCGAACGCGATCCAGCGCGCTTCGGCGTCCGCCGCGAGATGGTACACGCCGCGGTCGCGTGCGGCGGGGGAGGTCGCGGTTGCCGGAGCGGATTTCGAGGGCTCGCGCGCCGAGACGAAGAGGACCGCGATCAGCGGGACGAGGGTGAGCAGGGCACGACGCATGTGGCGCTGTCCCCTAGCGGGTCGCGGGACGGGTACAAGCGGGGGCTTCGCCGGGGCGGGGCGGAGACGGGGTGGATAGCGATGCGGCGTGCTTGCCTGCGAGACAGTATCCGCTTGGCACGGCGCGCTTTATCTTGATCCAGTTAAGCCTGGCTTGGCAAAACAATAATTGCTCTCCGGCTAACGCGGGAGTCCAGCGTCACAAGCGGGGCGTTCGTGGCCCCTAGACCCCCGCGTTCGCGAGGGGACGGTAGACGGCGGGTCCGCTTGGCTGAAACAGCCCTGCCATCAGCCTTTCGGTATCGGCATTGCCGAAACTAGCCCTGCCAAGATGCCCGCAACGCTCAAACAGAACACCACCCCGGCGGAGGCCGGGGCCCAATTGGGGGAACGGTGATGATTGCGGGCAGTATGCCGTTACTGCCGCCTTTCCAATTGGGCCCCGGCCTCCGCCGGGGTGGTGGAAGTGAAGCTGGAAATGCTCGATTTCGGCACGCTTCCGCCCCTACAGGCACGCCTCCAGATACGCCTGGTCGAACCCGAACTGCTTCGCCTTCTCCAGCGTATACGGCCGCAATCCCATCGACCGGTACTCGCCCAGGATCTTACCGTCCGCCGACTCGTCCATGTATTCGAACTTGAACAGCTCCTGCGTGACGATCACCGGGCCTTCCATGCCGATCACCTCGGTGATGTTGGTCACGCG
Source organism: Sphingomonas sp. PAMC26645 (assembly GCF_004795835.1). Classification (NCBI taxonomy): domain Bacteria; kingdom Pseudomonadati; phylum Pseudomonadota; class Alphaproteobacteria; order Sphingomonadales; family Sphingomonadaceae; genus Sphingomonas; species Sphingomonas sp. PAMC26645. The sequence goes on along the minus strand of NZ_CP039249.1, from coordinate 3,900,241 downwards.
GCGCGAGCCGTCGCGCAGGCGCTTCACCTGGATGATCAGCTCGACCGAATCGGCGATCTGGCGCGAGATGGCTTCCTTCGGCACCTTGATGTCGGACATCATCACCATGTTCTCCATGCGAGCGAGCGCCTCGCGCGGGGAGTTGGCGTGGAGCGTGCACATCGAGCCGTCGTGACCGGTGTTCATGGCCGCGAGCATGTCGAAACACTCGCTGCCACGAATTTCGCCCAGGATGATCCGGTCGGGACGCATACGCAGCGCGTTCTTGACGAGGTCGCGGATGCTGATCTCGCCCTGGCCTTCTAGGTTCGCGGGGCGCGTTTCGAGCGGTAGCCAATGCGGCTGTTGCAGGCGAAGCTCGGCGGCATCCTCGATCGTCAGCACGCGCTCGCCGGGGTCGATCATCTTCGACAGCGCGTTGAGCATCGTCGTCTTGCCCGAGCCCGTACCGCCCGAGATGACGACGTTGAACCGCGACGCCCCGGCGATCTTCAGCGCGGTCGCCATCTTCGGCGACATCGAGCCGAACCCGGCCATCATGTCGAGCGTGATCGGTTTGGCGGAAAATTTACGAATCGAGATCGCGGTGCCACGCAGCGACAGCGGCGGCACGATCACGTTGACGCGGGAGCCGTCCTTCAAACGCGCATCGGCGAGCGGCGAGGTCTGGTCGACGCGACGGCCGACCGAATTGACGATCCGCTGCGCGATCTGGAACAGATGCTCCTCGTCACGGAACTGGATCGGCGCGAGTTCGAGCTTGCCCTTGCGCTCGACATAGGTCTGGTCGGGGCCGTTCACCATGATGTCGGTGATGTTCGGATCCGCCAGCAGCTCCTCCAACGGCCCGAGCCCGAGCAGTTCGTCGACCAGCACTTTTTCCAGTGCGAACTGTTCGCGGCGGTTGAGCGTCAGCTTCAGTTCGGCGAGCACTTCGCCGATGATCGGGCGGAATTCCTCGGCGAGCTCGTCCTTGTTGAGAGTCGCCGCAGCCTCGGGATCGACGCGTTCGAGCAGGCGCGGGAGGACCTGTTCCTTGATCTTGTGGATCGACTGTTCGAAGCCCTCGGTCCGGCTGTTGCCCGCTTCCCCGCTCGCATTCTGGCGATCGGACAGGCGCTGCATCGCGTCTAGCTGTCCGGCGGGCATCATGCCCGAGCTGAATCCGTCGGTCTCCCCCGGCATCGGCAGCGAATCGATCGGCGGGAATTGCGCACCGCCCTCGGGTTCCGCGCGCGCCACGGGATTGCTGCCCGGTATCGAACTTCCCTGCATCGGACGCGCGACGCCGAATGCGGGACGGGCCGACTGCCCCCCGCTGATGCCATTACGACGCCCGAATGCGCTCATGCCTGTATCCCTGGATGAATGCCGACCGGGTTAGGCGCCAAGCCTTGATAATTTGCTAACCAAAACAGGCGCGTGAATGGGCCGCTGTCGCGCGGTGCGATGGTCAGGGTTGATCGCCGCCGCGAACTCGCCGAAGGCAGGCACATGATCCGCCTGCTGCTTCTTCTCGCGCTCACCTTCGGGTTGGCGAGCTCCGCATCTGCGGACGACATCGCCGCCACCGGGCGCGGCGTCGTGCGCGTCGTGACGATCGCGGTGGTCGACGACCAGGTGGTCGGCTTCGGCCACGGCAGCGGCTTCGCGATCGCGCCCAACCGGATCGTCACCAACGCGCACGTCGTCGATCTCGCCGAGCGCTACCCTGACAACGTCGTCGTCGGCATCGTCCCGACCGAGGGCAGCAAGTCGTACCAGGGCAAGGTAATCGCGTATGATTCGCAGCGCGACCTGGCGCTGATCGAGTTCACCGGCGCGCGCCTGCCGCCGAGCGCACTGTATACCGGGCCGATGACCGAGGGCGATCCGGTGGTGTCGCTCGGCTTTCCGGGGAACGTCGACCTGGCGACGGCGCGGTCGGCGGCGGATTATATCCGGCCGATGACGCCGGTGCGGTCGGAGGGCGTGCTCTCCGGCCGGCGCGTGCTGAGTAGTGTCGAGGTGCTTCTTCACACGGCGAGCATCGCGCGAGGCAATTCGGGTGGGCCGTTGCTCGATCGCTGCGGGCGGGTGATCGGGGTGAACTCGGCGATCACGCGCGGCGAGGAGGGCGATTCGACGTTCGGGTTCGCGATTGCGGATACCGAACTGGCGGGCTTCCTGCGCGATGCGAAACAGCCTTATGCGTCGATCGGGACGGGATGCACGTCGATCGAGGATCGCTTGCGGCAGGACGCCGACGCGGATGCGAAGGCGACCGCCGATGCGGCGTCCGCCAAGCGTGACGCCGCGACGCAGGATGCGATGACGCGCGAGGTCGCGCTGGAAAAGGCGCGGACCGAAGCCGGGCGCGCGCGGGAGAACGTCATGGCGCTCGCCGGGCTGTTGCTGGTGGCGGGGGCGCTGGTGATCGGGAGCGCGGGGTTGCTCGAATCGCGCGGGCAGCGGCGTCAGGCAGTTTGGGCGCTGGGTATCGGCGGGCTGAGCGTGCTGGTCGCGATCGTCGTGTTCGTGCTGCGGCCCTCGGGTGAGGTCGACGTGCCGCTGTCCGCGCTGCCCAAGACGCGAATATCGACGCCCGATGCCGCGCTCGGCAAGCTGATGTGCACGCTGATCCCGGAGCGTAGCCGGATCACGATCTCGTCGAGCGAGGACGTGCCGATCGACTGGGGTGCGAAGGGGTGTGTGAACGGCGAGACGCAATATGTCGGCGCGAATGGTCGCTGGGACCGCGTGCTGGTGCCGGATGCCGAGCAGACCGTGTCCGTGCTGTCGTTCGATCCGGCGACGCGCGTCTATTCGAACACGCGCTATCTGATGTCGGCGGCGGGGATGGAGGCGGCGCGGACCGCGCGGGGCGTCGTGCCGAACGTGTGCAACATGGATGAGGCGGCGTTGGGTCGGCTTGCAGGGCAGCAGGCTGCGGTGCGTGCGGTGTTGCCGCCGTTGCCGAACGAGAAGCTGGTCTATTCCTGCAAGTCGGCGCGCTGAGCTTCGGAGGCGAGTAGCGCGCGCTTGCGGTCCAGCCCGTAGGCATAGCCGCCGAGCGCGCCGCCGATGCGCTGGGCGCGGTGGCAGGGGATGACGATCGACACTGGATTCTGGCCGCACGCGGTGCCGGCGGCGCGGACTGCGGCAGGACGGCCGGCGAGCGCTGCGAGTTCACTGTAAGTGCGGGTTTCGCCGATCGGGATGGTGCGTAGGGCTTGCCAGATCGCTTCCTGGAACGCGGTGCCTCGGACGTCGAGTGGGAGGTCTTGGTCGCGTTCGGGGGATTCGACGGCAGCTACGACTTGCGCTGCTAGGTCGGCGAGGGCTGCGTCGCCTGGTTCAATCGTGGCGTTGGGGAAGCGGCGGCGAAGTTCGTCGGCATCTTCGTCGAACGACACGCGACACAGGCCCTTGTCGGTCGCGGCGACGAACAGCGTGCCGAGGCTCGTGTCGGCGATGGTCCAGCGGATCGTGACGCCTTCGCCGCCGCGCGCCCAGGCGCTGGGGGCCATGCCGAGCCGTTTGGCGTCGGCTTCGTAGAAGCGGCTGGGGGCGGAATAGCCGGCGTCATAGATCGCTTCGGTCACGGTCGAATCCTCCGATAGGGCATTGGCCGCGCGTCCGGTGCGGAGCGCACGCGCGTAGGCCGCTGGGGTGACGCCGGTGGCGCGCTTGAACAGGCGGTGGAAATGATGGGGCGCGTAGCCGACTTTTGCCGCGACCTCATCTAGCGAAAGGCGGTCTTCGGTGGCTTCGAGCAGCGCGACCGCGGCGGCGACGGCGGTCCGGTCGCGGCCGACTTCGTCCGGGGTGCAGCGCAGGCATGCGCGGAAGCCGGCGGCGCAGGCGCTCGGCGGATCGGGGTGGAAGGTGACGTTCTCGCGCTTGGGGTGGCGCGCGGGGCAGCTTGGCTTGCAGTAGATGCCGGTGGTTTTCACGCCGACGACGAACCGGCCGTCCCACGCGCGGTCGCGAGCTTCGAACGCTTTCCAGGCGGTATCGGTGTCGGGGGCGATAGTCATTGGATCGGTATAGCCGGTCGCGACGCGCGTGCATCCCGTGGCTTGCGGTCAAAGCGGAGCCAATCGGTGGTCTGGCCGTTCTCCTGGGCATACCCCCTAATGAAAGATGTCTCATGGCCTCCGACACGCCCGTCTGGTTCATTTCCGGCTGCTCGACCGGTTTCGGTCGCGAACTCGCCAAGCTCGTGCTCGGGCGCGGTTGGCGTGCGGTGGTTACCGCGCGGGATGCGGATCGCGTCGCCGATCTCGCGGAGGGCGCCGAGGATCGTGCGCTCGCGCTGTCGCTCGACGTGACGGAGCAGGCGCAGATCGACGACGCGGTGGCGCAGGCCAAGGCGAAGTTCGGGCGGATCGACGTGCTCGTGAACAACGCAGGATACGGCTATCAGGCATCGGTCGAGGAGGGTGTCGAGTCCGAGATCCGCGCGCAGTTCGATGCAAACGTGTTCGGGTTGTTCGCGCTGACTCGCGCGGTGCTGCCGATCATGCGGGGGCAGAAGAGCGGCCATATCATCAACATAACGTCTGTCGCGGGTCAGGTCGGATTCCCGGGCTCGGGCTATTATGCCGCGTCGAAGCATGCGGTGGAGGGTTGGTCGGATGCGTTACTTGCCGAGGTCAAGCCGCTTGGGATCGACGTGACGTGCGTCGAGCCGGGGCCGTTCCGGACGGATTGGGCCGGGCGTTCGCTGAAGCAGACGCCGGTGAAGATCGCGGACTATGCGGATACTGCGGGCAAGCGGCTGGATGGTACGCGTGAGGTTAGCGGGACGCAGGCGGGTGACCCGGTGCGCGCCGGCGAGGCGATGATCGCGCTGACCGAGGATGCCAACCCGCCGCGGCACTTGGTGCTGGGGGCCTGGGGGTATGATGCGGTGACGAAGAAACTGGCTGAGCGGTTGAAGGAGATCGAGGCGCACAAGGCGGATAGCCTTGGGGCGGATTTTCCAGAGGAGTAATCTCGACCGAGCGAAATAGAATTGTTTCCCCGCGAAGGCGGGGACCCAGACTGGGCTCCCGCCTTCGCGGGAGAACAAGGAAGCAGGGGCTGCTTTCACGTTTGTAGCGCCAGCCTGCACCGACGCCTTCTACCACATCCACCACCCCGGCGAAGGCCGGGATCCAGTTGGAAAGGTGGTAATAACGAAGGGCCGTCCTCCTTTAGCAACGTCCCCCAACTGGGCCCCGGCCTTCGCCGGGGTGGCGTTAGGGTTGGGGAAGGGCGGTGATCAGCCGCCGTTGGCGCGGAACAGTTCCAGCGTCCGCTGCTTCGCCAAATCCGCGCTAGGCTCGTGATAATCCTTCCGCCGGTCCGAATTGAACCCGTGGCCCGCCTCGTAGACGTACACCGTCGCATTCGGCCAATCCTTCGCGATCACCTGCTCGACGCCCTCCATCGGGATACCGTGGTCGTGGCGACCGAAGTGAAGAATCACCGGCACCTTCGGTTCCTCGTCCGCTGCCGCCGGGATCATGCTGCCGTAATAGCCGCTCGCCGCCGCGACGCCGGTGAGCTTGGTCGAAGCGAACCACGCGACCGAGCCGCCGTAGCAATAGCCGACCACGAACACCGGCCCGGCGGGGGCGAGCGTGTCGATGCAGGTCTGGACGTCCTTCAGCGACAGGTCGAACGGGTGAAGCTGCCGTGCGAGTTCGACGCCACGCGCGAGGCCTTCGCCCGAATAGTCCGCCTCGAAGCCTGGGTGCTCGCGGTCGAACAGGGCCGGTGCCAGCACCTCGTAGCCGTCTGCGGCGTACTCGTCGCACAGGTCGCGGATGTGGTCTGTCACGCCGAAGATCTCCTGCACCAGCACGAGGCCGCCGCGGCGCTCGCCGGTCGGCTGTGCATGATAGACCGCAACGGTCGCGCCGTCGGACATCGTCATCGTTTCCATCGTGCCGGTCATTCTGATTTCCTATTCGTCATGCCGGACTGGTTCCGGCATCCACCGTGCCACATGAGCAACAGGCGTCGGGTTTAGCGGAGGGGTGGACCCCGGAACAGGTCCGGGGTGACACAGTTTGTGTGGAAGCCGATGACAAAACAGTCACAAACCCACCGCCACGACCCTCCGGCCGGGTTGCTAATCCGCGAACCCGATGCTACCCGCGCCGCGTCCCATGAGAGGTGCTTTCGCGCCCTCTTCCCCCATGGGGCGGCACTATTTTCGGTTTCAGGCGAGGATTCAAAGGTCCGTGGAGACATCCCCCGGTAATGTCGGCGGCGCTATTCAGGCGAGCTTGGGCGGGCGTTATGCGCTGGCTCTGTTCGAACTCGCCCGTGACGCCAAGACGATCGACGCGGTCGAATCGAGCCTGGCGAACGTGCGCGACGCGCTCGCGCAGTCGGAGGACTTCCGCACGCTGACGTCCAGCCCGATGGTGTCGCGTGGCGCCGCCGTGAAGGCTGTCTCCGCGGTCGCCGACGAACTCGGTGTCGATGCGACCACCAAGAGCTTCCTCGGCGTCCTCGCCGAGAACCACCGGTTGGGCGCGCTGCCGAAGATCATCAAGGCATTCCGGACACTTGCCGCGCAGCATCGCGGCGAGATCGCAGCCGAGGTGACGTCCGCGCATCCGCTGACCGATGAGCAGGTGATCGAGCTGAAGCATCAGCTCCGCCAGCGCGTCGGCCGTGAAGTTTCCGTCGACCTCAGCGTCGACCCATCGTTGCTGGGTGGACTCGTCGTCCGCGTCGGCAGCCAGATGATCGATTCGTCGATCAAGACGCGTCTCAACACTCTCGCGCACGCGATGAAGGGCTAAGCTAATGGATATCCGCGCCGCAGAAATCTCGAAGATCATCAAGGATCAGATCGCCAATTTCGGTACCGAGGCCCAGGTCAGCGAGACCGGCCAGGTGCTGAGCGTCGGCGACGGCATCGCGCGCATCTTCGGCCTCGACAACGTCCAGGCCGGCGAGATGGTCGAATTCTCGAATGGCGTGCAGGGCATGGCGCTCAACCTCGAGGCCGATAATGTCGGCGTCGTGATCTTCGGGAGCGATTCCGAGATCAAGGAAGGCGACATCGTCAAGCGCACCGGCACGATCGTCGACGTGCCGATCGGCAAGGAGCTGCTCGGCCGCGTGGTCGATGGCCTCGGCAACCCGATCGACGGCAAGGGCCCGATCCACACCACCGAGCGCTGCCGCGTCGAAGTGAAGGCACCGGGCATCATCCCGCGCCAGTCGGTCAGCGAGCCGGTCCAGACCGGGCTCAAGGCGATCGACGCACTCGTTCCCGTCGGCCGCGGCCAGCGCGAGCTGATCATCGGCGATCGCCAGACCGGCAAGTCCGCCGTCGCGATCGACGCGTTCATCAACCAGAAGATCGCGAACGCCGGCGACGATGAGTCGAAGAAGCTGTATTGCGTCTATGTCGCGATCGGCCAGAAGCGCTCGACCGTCGCCCAGCTGGTCAAGACGCTCGAAGAGAACGGCGCGATGGAATACACCATCGTCATCGCCGCGACCGCGTCGGACCCCGCACCGCTGCAGTATCTCGCACCGTACACCGGTGTCGCGATGGGCGAGTATTTCCGTGACCGCGGCATGCACGCACTGATCTGCTACGACGATCTGTCGAAGCAGGCGGTCGCCTATCGCCAGATGTCGCTGCTGCTGCGTCGTCCGCCCGGCCGTGAAGCGTATCCGGGCGACGTGTTCTATCTCCACAGCCGCCTGCTCGAGCGTGCCGCGAAGATGTCGGACGCGAACGGCGGCGGCTCGCTGACCGCGCTGCCGATCATCGAGACGCAGGCGGGCGACGTTTCGGCGTACATCCCGACCAACGTGATCTCGATCACCGACGGCCAGATCTTCCTCGAGACCGACCTGTTCTTCTCGGGCGTGCGCCCGGCGATCAACGTCGGCCTGTCGGTGTCGCGCGTCGGTTCGGCGGCACAGACCAAGGCGATGAAGAAGGTGTCGGGCTCGATCAAGCTCGAGCTGGCGCAGTACCGCGAGATGGCGGCGTTCGCGCAGTTCGGGTCGGATCTCGATGCGTCGACGCAGAAGCTGCTCAACCGTGGTGCGCGACTGACCGAGCTGCTCAAGCAGGCCCAGTTCTCGCCGTTGCCGTTCGAAGAGCAGACGGTGTCGATCTTCGCCGGTACCAGCGGCTATCTCGACAAGGTGCCGGTCGCCGACGTGACCCGCTACGAGCAGGCGCTGCTGGCCGACATGCGTGCGAACCATGCCGACGTGCTGAAGCTGATCCGCGATACCCGCGACCTGGGTAACGAGGCGAAGGACAAGCTGAAGGCAGCGCTCGAAGCGTTCGCAAAGACTTTCGCCTGAGCTGCGTAGAAAACGACATACACACACCGTCACCCCGGACTTGTTCCGGGGTCCACCGTGCCTCAGATCCCGTAGGACTGGTGGAGGAGTGGATGCCGGAACAAGTCCGGCATGACGGTTTAGGGACGGTGACGAACTAGAATGGCATCACTTAAGGCCCTCAAGATCCGCATCGGCTCGGTGAAGTCGACGCAGAAGATCACCAAGGCGATGAAAATGGTCGCCGCTGCGAAGCTGCGCCGTGCGCAGGACGCGGCGGTTGCCGGGCGTCCGTATGCCGAGCGTCTCGAAGCGGTGATGGCGAGCCTCGCGGGGCGCGTCGGCATCGCGCCGGGCGCCTCGCCGCTGCTCGCGGGCACCGGCAAGGACCAGGTCCACCTGATCGTCATCGCGACGTCGGAGCGCGGCCTCGCGGGTGCGTTTAACACCAACATCGTCCGCGCGGCTCGTCGCAAGGCCGAGGAGCTGATCGCAGCCGGCAAGACCGTGAAGTTCTACGTCGCCGGCAAGAAGGGGCGCGTGATCAAGCGCTTCTTCCCGAACGACATCCTCGCCGATCACGAGATGGGGCAGATCAAGCGGCTCGCGTTCAGCGATGCGCAGGAGATCTCCGAAGACCTGATCAAGCGCTTTGGCGAAGGCCAGTTCGATGTCGCGCACCTGTTCTACGCGAAGTTCGTCTCGGCGCTGGTGCAGGTCCCGACCGGCATCCAGATCATCCCGATTCCCCTGTCGGCTATCCCGGGCGCGGAAGCAAAGCCGGGTGCGCCCGCCGAAGCCGTGGTCGAGTACGAGCCCGACGAGGAAGCGATCCTCGCCGATCTCCTGCCGCGCAACGTCGCGATCCAGATTTTCCGCGCGTTGCTTGAAAACGCCGCGTCGGAGCAGGGTTCGCGCATGAACGCGATGGACAACGCCACGCGCAATGCCGGCGACATGATCACGCGCCTCTCGATCCAGTATAACCGTACCCGCCAAGCCGCGATCACGACCGAGCTGGTCGAAATCATCTCGGGCGCCGAAGCGCTCAAGTAAGTCCAAGGAAGCAGACAATGGCAACCGCCCCAGAGACCCTCGGAACCACGCTCGCCCCCAAGGCCACCAACAACACCGGCCGCATCTCGCAGGTCATCGGTGCGGTCGTCGACGTGCATTTCCCCGACAACTTGCCCGCCATTCTGTCGGCGCTCGAAACCGACAATAACGGCAACCGGCTCGTCCTCGAAGTCGCACAGCATCTCGGCGAGAACACCGTTCGCACGATCGCGATGGACGCTACCGAGGGCCTGACCCGCGGCCAGACCGTCACCGACACCGGCTCGCAGATCCGCGTGCCGGTCGGCCCGAAGACGCTCGGCCGCATCCTCAACGTCATCGGCGAGCCGATCGACGAGCGTGGCCCAGTCGGCGCAGAGACGACCGCGCCGATCCATGCTTCGGCGCCTTTGTTCGTCGACCAGTCGACCGAGAGCGCGATCCTGGTCACCGGCATCAAGGTCATCGATCTGCTCGCGCCATACGCGAAGGGCGGCAAGATCGGCCTGTTCGGCGGCGCCGGCGTCGGCAAGACCGTGCTGATCCAGGAACTGATCAACAACATCGCCAAGGGTCACGGCGGCACCTCGGTGTTCGCGGGCGTCGGCGAGCGTACCCGCGAGGGTAACGATCTGTACCACGAGTTCCTCGACGCGGGCGTCATCGCCAAGGATGCCGACGGCAATCCGCAGTCGGAGGGCTCGAAGGTCGCGCTGGTATTCGGCCAGATGAACGAGCCGCCAGGCGCGCGTGCCCGCGTGGCTCTGTCGGGCCTGACGATCGCCGAGTATTTCCGCGATGTCGAAGGCCAGGACGTCCTGTTCTTCGTCGACAACATCTTCCGCTTCACGCAGGCGGGCGCAGAGGTTTCGGCACTGCTCGGCCGTATTCCGTCGGCAGTGGGCTATCAGCCGACGCTGTCGACCGACATGGGCGCGCTGCAGGAGCGCATCACCTCGACCAACAAGGGCTCGATCACCTCGGTGCAGGCCGTGTACGTTCCCGCAGACGATCTCACCGATCCGGCACCGGCGACGTCGTTCGCGCATCTCGATGCCACGACCAACCTCAACCGCGCGATCTCCGAGCTGGGCATCTACCCGGCGGTCGATCCGCTCGATTCGACGAGCCGTCTGCTGGAGCCACGTGTCGTCGGCCAGGAGCATTACGACACCGCGCGTGCGGTTCAGTCGACCTTGCAGAAGTACAAGTCGCTGCAGGACATCATCGCGATTCTCGGCATGGACGAGCTGTCGGAAGAGGATAAGCTCACCGTCCAGCGGGCGCGGAAGATCCAGAAGTTCCTGAGCCAGCCGTTCCACGTCGCCGAGGTCTTCACCGGCATCAGCGGCAAGTTCGTCCAGCTCGAAGACACGGTCCGGTCGTTCAAGGCGGTGGTCGAGGGCGAGTATGATCACCTTCCCGAGGCCGCATTCTACATGGTCGGCGGCATCGACGAAGCCGTCGCCAAGGCCGAGAAGATGGCCGCGGAAGCGTAAGCCGACCTGACTCCCTCTCCCCTCCGGGGAGAGGGCTGGGGTGAGGGGCCGCCACGAGCGCCCTTGCCCGGTACTGCCCCTCACCCCGACCCTCTCCCCGCAGGGGAGAGGGAGAAGGCGAACAAGATGCTGCATTTCGAACTCGTCACGCCAGAAAAGCTCGTCCGCTCGGAGGAGGTCTACATGGTCGTCGTCCCCGGCACCGAAGGCGATTTCGGCGTCCTCGAAGGCCACGCGCCCTTCATGTCGACGGTCCGCGACGGCGGTGTGCAGATCTTCCGCACGCAGAACGGCACGCCCGAGATCATCGCGATCAAGGGCGGCTTCGCCGAGGTCAACGCCAAGGGCCTGACCGTCCTCGCCGAACACGCTGGCGAATAATGCCTGTCAGGCGAGCGCGGGTGCTCGCCTGATCGATACCGACGGCCGACGCTGTAACCGCGCCAGCAGCGGCCGCTCGATCCACCGATGCACCGCCAATCCCAGCATCGTCGATGCGACGATGAACGCCAGCGCGAACAGATAGGGTGACATGGTCGGGGCATAGCCTCCGACCATCCAGAGCAGCGCGATCAGGCAGGGATGGGTCAGGTACGTCGAATAGGACGCATCGCCCACGCGCGCGACGACCCGTTCGAACCGTCCCTCGGCAACCGTATCGATCACCCCGACTACCACCAGTGCCCAGGGAATGCCCCACGTCCAGGTCCGCGCGAAGCCCGAGGTGCCGGCAACGGCAACTTCGATCTGAAGCGGTAGCGGCACGCCTAGTCCGAAGGCGATCCCGACCACCAGCAGCACGGTCCCGATGCCGAGCGCAGGCGTCGCATAGCGTGCGCTAATCCCGCTATGCCAAGCCATCCACGCACCCACGCCCAGCGCAAATTCAAGCAGGAGTGGGTTCAGCAGCAACCTCAAAGGTGCCCAGCCGGGATGAACGACGCTGCCGATCAGCGCCAGCGCCACCGTGAGGGCCAGCAGCGTTTCGACACGGCGCTGCGGCGCCCGCATGGCAACAGCCACGATGGCGTAGAACGCGAATTCGAACCCGAGCGTCCAGCCCGGATACAGCGCGGGAACATGGTAGCCCGCTCCGTCGAGAACGGGCAGCACGGTGATCGACATCCACGCCGCCGGCACGGTCAAGGGATCGTGCATGATCAGCATGTAGACTGCGCTGACGCACGCGAACAACGGTACGATCCGCAGCCACCGCTTCGCTAGGAACCGCCATGAATCAGCGTCCGCGGTCGCCAGCGATTGCGCCATGACGAACCCGCTGATGACGAAGAACAGGTCGACCCCGCTCGCACCGAACATCGAGAGATTGGGGACCGACGGTACGAACTTGCCGGTCAGCGCGACCGGTCCGGAATCGATCATGTCGGACGCGTGCATCATCAACACGAGCGTGGCTGCGAGTGCACGAAGCCACTGGATGGGTGCGATGCGGGACGGCGTCATTTGGCACGTATACCGGGCGGAGCGTTAAAGCCGCGTTGCCCGCACGATCAGAGAAAATTATACGGGTCGACGTCCACCGTCACCCGCGCCTTGGAAGGCCATTCCAGCTTCCCCAGCCAGTCCCGTATGACGTCCTGCACGTCCAGTGCGCGCCGCGCATGGACGAGCAGCCGGTAGCGATGCCGGCCGCGCAGCATCGCCAGCGGGGCGGGGGCGGGGCCGTAGACGTGCATGCCGTCGACTTCGGGCGCACTACGGCCGACGAGCTTGGCGGTCTCGTGCGCGCAGGACTGGTCCTCCGACGACACCACGATCGCTGCATATCGCCCGAACGGCGGCGCGCCTGCATCCTTCCGCGCGTCCGTTTCCGCGGCATAGAACGCGTCGGCATCGCCGGTGATGAGCGCCTGCATCACTTGCGCGCCCGGACTATGCGTCTGGATGAACACGTGGCCCGGCTTCTCGCCACGCCCGGCGCGCCCCGACACCTGCCGCATCTGCTGGAACGTGCGCTCCGCAGCCCGCAGATCGCCGCCGTCGAGCCCCAGATCCGCATCGACCACGCCGACCAGGGTCAGGTTCGGAAAGTGATACCCCTTCGTCACCAACTGCGTGCCGACGACGATGTCGATATCGCCGGCCTCCATCCGTCCGACGAACTCGGCCGCCTTTGCCGGCGACCAGATCGTGTCGGATGTGACGACGGCCGTCTTCGCCTCGGGAAACAACGCCGTTACCTCGTCGGCGATTCGTTCGACGCCGGGTCCGCAGGCGACCAGCGTATCCTCGCCCTTGCACTCGGGACACACGCGCGGCGTCGGTTCGGCATGGCCGCAATGGTGGCAGGCGAGGCGGCGCGTGAGGCGGTGCTCGACCATCCAGGCGGTGCAATTCGGACATTGAAACCGGTGCCCGCACGTCCGGCACAGCGTCAGCGGCGCGTAGCCCCGCCGGTTGAGGAACAGCAGCGACTGCTCGCGCCGCTCGAGCGTTTCCTGCATCGCCTTGACGAGGCGCGGTGCCAGCCAGCGGCCGCGTTCCGGCGGCTCCTTGATCAGGTCGATCGGCTCGATCGTCGGCATCTCCGCCGCGCCGAACCGGCCGGGCAGCTTCAGTTCCGCGTAGCGCCCGGTCGCGACCTGCTGGCGAGTCTCGATCGCTGGCGTGGCGGAGGCGAGGATGACCGGACATCCCTCGAACTTGCCGCGCATCACCGCCACGTCGCGCGCGTGATAATGTACGCCCTCTTCCTGCTTGAAGCTGGTCTCGTGCGCCTCGTCGACGACGATCAGCCCGAGGTCGCGGTAGGGCAGGAACAGTGCAGACCGCGCGCCGACCGTCACCAGCGCCTCGCCGCTCGCGATCGCTCGCCAAGCGCGCCGGCGTTGGGTCGAACGAAGCCCCGAATGCCACGCGATCGGCTCGCAGCCGAAGCGGTCGTGAAAGCGCTTCAGGAACGGCTCGGTCAGCGCGATCTCCGGAAGCAGCACCAAAGTCTGGCGACCGTCGCGGATCGCCTGCGCCACCGCCTCGAAATAGACTTCGGTCTTGCCGGACCCGGTGACGCCGTCGAGCAACGTCGGATGGAACGCATGCTCTGCGACGCCAGCGACCAGGACATCGGCTGCTGCTCGCTGGTCCTCTGACAAACTCGGCTCATGATGCTGCGGATCGGGCACGGGGTAGGGGACGTCGATGCTGACCTCGACCGCCTCGATCGCGCCGACCTTCACCAGCCCGCGGATCACCGCGTCGCTCACCTCGGCGATCGTCGCGAGTTCGCGGATCAGGCCCTGCCGGTCACCGATCCGCTCGAGCGCCTGCTCGCGCTGCGGCGTGAGGCGCGGTGGCACGAGGCCCGTCGCGCGATACTCAATCGCCGTCCGCGCCCCTTCCAAGGCAGACGTCGATGCGAGCGTCATCCGCAACACCGACGCCGCCGGTGCGAGGTAATAATCCGCGGTCCACTCGACCAGCCGCCGCAACGGGGCCCCCAGCGGCGGCACGTCGGCGACCGCGAGCAGATTGCGCAACCGGTTGTCGCCGACCTCCGCATCGGACGGCATCCGTTCGGCTTCCCACACCACGCCTAGCAACTGCCGAGGCCCAAGTGGTGCGACAACGACCGATCCCGGCTCGACACTCATGCCGGCCGGCACGCGGTAGTCGAGTGGCCCGAGGGCGGCGTTGAGGATCAGGACACGGGCACGGGACGACATCGTGTTCGTATATGGGGACAGATCGACTCCGCGTGAACCGCTTACGTCGGGTTGGTCGATGCAGCCTTACGCGGCGTCGCGGTTCGGGCGGCGTCGCTCGCCGACGCGCGCGCGCTTCGCCTGGTACAGGATCGTATCGGCGCGGTGGATGAAATCGCGCACCGAAAGGCAGTCGCGGTCCAAAGCGGTGATGCCGACCGTGCCCGCGCTGACCATCGCGAGGCCGTTCAGCGCGATCGGAAAGCGCAACGCTTCCTCCAGCCGTGCAGAGATATAGCCGGGGTTCGCGGCCATGCCGGGGTCCTCGATCAGGATCGCGAATTCGTCACCACCGACGCGGGCGGCAAAGCTGTTCTTGAGCCAAGGGGCCTTCAAAATCCGGCCGACGCCGCGCAACACGTCGTCGCCTGCGGTATGGCCCAGCGTGTCGTTTATCGCCTTAAAGCCGTCGAGATCGACCAGCGCGAGCAACAACGGCGTGCCGTCGGTGTGCGACCGCGTCATGGCTGCATCGAGCGTACGATCGAACGCCGCCCGATTGGCGATGCCAGTCAGCGAATCGGTATTTGCCGAGCGCCGCAAATTGACCTCGAGCGCGTGGCGTTCCGTCACGTCCTGGAAGACGCCGACCAACGCTATGGTCTGGCCGTCGACGGTCTCGCATTCGCCCAGCACGCGGACACGGCGCTGTTCACCTTGCGCGTTCTTGAAATCGACCTCGATATCGAATGGCGCACCGGTTTCGATCGTCCGTCGAAGCGATGCGTTCATCTCGTCGCGGGCATGCGGCGGATAGAATTCCATCGCCACCGGCATCTCGGGCAGGTCGCCGATCGGCAGGCCGTGAATGTGATAGACCCCGTCGGACCATTGCAGCTTGTCGTCGGCCAGCGACACGCGCCACGATCCGATCGCCGCCATCCGTTCCGCCTGTCGGAAGACGCGGTCCTGACGCGCCAGCGCAGCCGCCTGGCGATCCGCGGTCGTCGCAATCGCGATAGCCTCGCGTGCAGCGGACCGCGCGGCGATCATCGCCTCGGCCAGGGTCGCGAGATGGGTCAGCGCCTTGCGCCCGGCATCGTTCAGCGAGCGCGGTACAGTATCGACGACGCAGATCGAGCCGATCGCATAATATTCACCGCGCGCGTCGCGCGCATTGACCGGTGCGCCAGCGTAAAAGCGAATACCGTCAGGCGGTTGCGTCCAGGGATTGGCCACGAATCGTAAATCGCTCGACACGTCTTCGATGACCATCGGTTCTTTGCCGAGGATCGTGTAATTGCACATGCCGATTTCGCGGGAGATCTCACCGCGTTCGCCGTCGCTCGCAGCCTTGATCCAGAGCCGGTTGCTGTCGACGAGTGTTAGCAAGGCGTTAGGGCAACCCAGCATTTCTGCGGCCAACGCGACCAATGCATCGAATTCACGCTCGGGTTCGCTATCGAGCAACGCCAAGGCCTGAAGCGCAGCCACGCGCCGTGCTTCGTCTGAAAAGTTGTCTGTGATGAGATCGACAGGCGACATGAAACTCGAATATAGCGGCTGGGTTAATTTTCTTTGCCTGTTCGGGGCGTTACTGTCCACACATGCCCACCGATAAAGACCAGACGCTCGAAATTCTGCCGCCGTCGATGCTCTGGGCGGAGCATCTCGGGCGTGATCGTCGGCGATCGGTCCACACGATCCGGGCTTATCGGGCGTCGGCCGAACGGCTGACGGCGTTCCTGGTCGGGCATTGGGGGGAGCGGATCACGCGCGGGGCGCTCGCACGCGTGACCGCGACAGACCTGCGAGCGTATCTGGCGCAACGCCGAGAAGCCGGGTTGGGTAACGCGTCGGCGGCGCGGGAATTGTCCGCGGTGCGCGGGTTTCTCGCCTGGGCGAACGAAGGTGCGGAGCAGCCGCGGATGCGGGGGCCGCGCGTGAAGGCGGGCGTGCCGCGACCGATCTCGCCGGCCGAAGCGGTCGCGTTGGCCGAAGAGGTGGCCGACGACGCGGCGGAGCCGTGGATCGGCGCGCGCGACTGGGCGGTGTTGATGTTGCTGTACGGCGCAGGGTTGCGAATCGGCGAGGCGTTGACGTTGCGGGGCGATATCCTGCCGCTCGGCGAGACGATCCGGGTGACGGGCAAGCGCACCAAGACACGCGTTGTGCCTTTGTTGCCTCAGGTGCGCACGGCGATCGAAGCATATGTGGCGCAGACGCCTTGGCCTATCGAGCGCGGCGAACCGTTGTTCCGTGGTGCCAAGGGCGGGGCGTTGTCCCCGGTGATGATTCGTCGGGCCGTTCAGTCGGCTCGGGCGCGGCTCGGGCTGGGCGATCGGACGACGCCGCATGCCCTGCGGCACAGTTTCGCGACCCATCTGCTGGGGCGGGGGGCGGATCTGCGCGCGCTACAGGAGTTGCTCGGTCATGCGAGCCTGAGTTCGACGCAGATCTATACGCAGGTCGATGCCGCGCATTTGATGGACGTGTACCGCAATGCCCACCCGCATGGCGGCGTCTAGCCCTTCGGTTTCCAGGTCAGCACGCGCCAGCCATAGCCTATGATGATGACCACGAACGTCGCCACTGCGACCGGCCCGACATAGCGGTCGAGTTCCTCGAAATGCGAGCCCAGAAGGATGCCGGCATAGGTGAGCACGGTGTTCCAGATCGCGCTGCCCGCCGCGGTCCAGATCACGAACTGCCAGATCGGCATGCGTGTCATCCCCGCGGGGAGCGAAATGACGGTGCGGAGCGTCGGCATGAACCGAAACACGAAGATCACCCAGCCGCCGCGCTTCGTGAAGAAGCGGTGGATCTTCTCGACGTCGGACCATTCCATCGTCAGCCAGCGCCCGTTGCGCTCGATGAAGGGGCGGAAGCGTTCGTAGCCGATGTTGCGGCCGATATAATACCAGAAGTAATTGCCGACGACCGAGCCCGCGGTGCCCCAGGCGATCAGCGGCACGACGCTCATGTCGCCGCGCGCGACGGCCATGCCACCGAGCCCCATGATGACTTCGGACGGCACTGGGGGGACGATATTCTCGAGCGCCATCAACAGGAAGATACCGAAATATCCGCCCCAGGCGATGAGATCGAGGATGAATTCGGTCATGGGTATCACATACTGCCGGGATGCCGGATGTGTTCCGCCATCTCTTACCACCCCGGCGGAGGCCGGGGCCCAATTGGGGGACGGCCATGACAAAGGGCGGCGCTCCGTCACTGCGACCTTTCCAATTGGGCCCCGGCCTTCGCCGGGGTGGTATCCTCGCTTCGACTACCGCGCCGCGACCTTCGCTTCGATAGCGTCCCAGATCATGCCGGCCACGTCCGTCCCATCGAAGTTCGAGATTGCGACGATACCGGTCGGCGACGTTACGTTGATCTCCGTCAGCCACGTCCCGCCGATCACGTCGATCCCGACGAACAACAGCCCGCGCTTCTTCAGTTCAGGCCCGAGTACCGCGCAGATCTCGCGCTCCTTGTCGGTCAGCACCGACTTCTCCGCCGAGCCACCGACCGCGAGGTTCGAGCGGATCTCGCCTTCGCCGGGCAACCGGTTGATCGCGCCTGCGACTTCGCCGTCGATCAGCACGATCCGCTTGTCGCCCTTCGCCACGTCGGGGAGGAACGCCTGGACCATGTGCGGCTCGCGCCAGGTCATGTTGAAGACCTCCATCAGCGCCGACAGGTTCGCGCCGTCCGACTCGACCTTGAAGATCGCCTTGCCGCCGTTGCCGTGGAGCGGCTTGATGACGATCGCGCCGTGCTCGGCGAGGAACTTCCGCGCTTCGTCGAGCGAGCGCGTGACGAGCGTCGGCGGCATGAACTGCGGGTAGTCGAGCACGAACACCTTCTCGGGCGCATTCCGCACCTGCGCGGGATCGTTCACGACCAGCGTCTTGTCGGCGATCCGCTCGAGCAAGTGCGTCGCGGTGATGTAGCCGAGGTCGAACGGGGGGTCTTGCCGCATCAGCACGACGTCGGCCTCGTCGCCAAGGTCGAGGTTCACCGGCTCGCCGACGCTGAAGTGATCGCCGACGACGCGCTGCACGGTGACCGGATGCGCCTTCGCCCAGACCCGGCCGTCGCGGTAGTTCAGGTCCTCGGCCGAGTAATGGAAGAGCGTATGGCCACGGTCCTGCGCGGACAGCATCAGCGCGAAGGTCGAATCGCCGGCGATGTTGATGCTGTCGAGCGGGTCCATCTGGACGGCGACGGTGAGGCTCATGCGTCTTCCTTCTGTTCGGTCGAGCGCATGTAGGCGCGGGCGGGCGCGAAGTCACCGGGCGGCGTCACCCGATCCAGGCATTCTCGATATGGCGCGGGCGGGTGCCGGGGGCGAGCAGGATGACGTCGACGCGAATGTCGTCGCCGGGTCCGGCGTAGCGCGACATTAAATACTCCGCCGCTGCGGCGACGCGGGCGAGGCGGCGCTCGTCGATCGCGAAGTCGAGTTCGGCAGCGGTCGCGCGGGTTTTTACTTCGACGAATGCGATTAGGTTGCCTTTGCGGGCGACGAGGTCGACTTCGCCGGCGGGGGTGCGGACTCGGCGATCGAGGATGCTCCAGCCCTTCAGCCGCAACCACCACCCCGCCAGCCGCTCCCCGCGACGGCCGGTCGCCTCCGCAGCCTTTCGGTCGTGCGTCCCCTTCCGCTTGCGGGAGGGGCTAGGGGGGGGCGGGGGCGGCACGTCTATGGCATGCCCTCCCCCGACCCCTCCCGCAAGCGGGAGGGGAGATCAGGCCTTCGGCTTCAATTCCAGCGCCCGCGCATACAGCGCCTTGCGGTCAAGGCCGAGTTTCTTCGCCACCTCGCTCGCAGCCTGACCGGTGGACAGGCGTGTGAGTGCTTCCACCAGCGCCGCGTCACCGTCCTCCGCACTCGCCGGCGGCGCCTCGCCCGGCGGTGCGACGACGATCACGATCTCCCCCCGCGGCGGCGCATCCGCATAACGCGCCGCTAGGGTCGAGAGCGTGCCGGTCACCGCCTCCTCGAACTTCTTGCTGATCTCGCGCGTCACCGCCGCCTCGCGGTCGCCGAGCCCCTCCAGCAGGGCCGCGAGACACGTGCCAAGACGCGGCCCCGACTCATACATGACGAGAGTCGCGCGGATCGTGGCTATTTCCGCGATCGCTTCGGCCCGCGCGTGCATCTTCGACGGCAGGAACCCGACGAACAGGAAGCGGTCGGTCGGCAGCCCCGCCAGCGTCAGCGCCGCCACCGCCGCGCACGGCCCCGGGATCGTCACCACCAGATGCCCCGCAGCCCGCGCGTCGCGCACCAGCTTGAACCCGGGATCCGAAATAAGCGGCGTCCCCGCATCCGACACCAAAGCTACCGCCTGCGTCGCCATCCGCGCGATCAGCGCCGGGCGCACGCCCTCCGCGCTGTGATCGTGATACGGCACCATCGGTGTCTTCGTGCCGATGTGGCGGAGCAGACCGGCGGTGACGCGGCTGTCCTCGACCGCGATCACGTCGGCGCGGCGGAGGATGTCGGCGGCGCGTGGCGACAGATCGCCAAGATTGCCGATCGGGGTCGCGACGATGTAGAGGCCGGGATCGAGAAGAGTTTCAGGGTTCATGGGGACGGTCATGGCAGACGCGACGACGATAGGGCAATCCGCACGTACTGCAGGGCGATGGGCGACCCTTGTCGCGGCGTGCCTGCTCGGCGCGTGCCAGACGATCGTCCCGCGTGGTCCCGTCGAGCCGTCGCAGCAGCGCCCGACCACGCGCCCCGTCGATCGCCCGGAAATCGGCGTCGAGACCGGCATCCCGCGCGATGCCGAGCGTAACCGCGTCGCGTTGCTCGTGCCGCTGTCGGGTAGCAACGCGGGCGTCGGCACGTCGATCGCCAACGCGACGATGCTGGCGCTGCTCGACACGCAGAACCAGCGCGTCCGCATCACCAACTACGACACCGCGACCGGTGCCGCCGCCGCCGCGCAGCGTGCGATCGCCGAGGGCGCGCAGTTGATCCTCGGCCCGTTGCTCGCCGACGACGTCCGCGCGGTCGCGCCGATCGCGCGCGCCGCGAACATCCCGGTGCTGAGCTTCTCCAACGATCTCGGCGTGGCGGGCAATGGCGCGTACCTGATGGGCTATGTCCCGACCCAGTCGATCGCACGCGTCGTCGATTTCGCCAAGGAGCGCGGCGTCAGCAACTTCGCCGGCTTGGTCCCCAACGGGCTCTACGGCGAGCGTGCATCGACAGCATTACTCCGCGCGGTCGAAGGCGCGGGCGGCCAGGTCGTCTCGCTCCAGACCTACGCGCGTGGTCCCGGCAGCATTTCCGGCGCCGTCACGCGGCTTGCGGCGAAAGCCCCCTATGATGCTGTCCTGATCGCCGATGGTGGCGCCACCGCAGCCTCCGCAGCCGCGATGGTCAAGCGCGGCAGCGGCGCATCGACACGTATCCTCGGCACCGAACTCTGGAATTCGGACACAGCGATCGCCGCCAAGGCAGCGCTCAACGGCGCCTGGTACGCCAGCGTTTCGGACACGCTGTACCGCCAATATGCCGCCAAATACCGCGCGCGGTTCGGGGCAGGGCCATACCGTCTGTCGAGCCTCGGTTATGATTCGGTGCTGCTGACGGTCCGCATCGCGCGCGACTGGAAGCCCGGTACGCCGTTCCCGGTCAACCGCCTGCGCGACGGCGATGGCTTCGCCGGCATCGATGGGGCGTTCCGCTTCGGCAAGGACAGCGTCGCCGAGCGCGCGCTCGAGGTGAAAGAAATCCGTAGTGGCACGACCACGGTAGTCTCGCCCGCACCGGTCGGGTTCGGGAAGTAAGCTTGTTCACCCGCGAAGGCGGGTGCCCAGTCTGGGCACCCGCCTTCGCGGGTGAACAAATTAGGCGGTGACGATCTCCGGCAGGATCGCGTCGAGTAGGAGGGCGCCGGCTTCGGTAACCCGCAGGCGCCCCGGCGAGTGAACGATCAATCCGAGCGCCTCGAGCCGAGCCACCGCAGCTAGGTCGACCGGTATCACGCCCGCGTTCAGCTCGGTGATCCGGTCCAGATCCACGCCTTCCGCCAACCGCAACCCCATCAGCAAAGCCTCGGTCGCGCGGGTCGAGGGCGTCAGCGGGTCCTCCACCTCCATTCCGTGGCCGTTACGCTCGATCGCCGCCAGCCAGTTCTCCGGCTTTTTCCGCCGCACCGTCGCCAGTCCGCCGCGACGCCCATGCGCCCCCGGCCCGATCCCCGCGTAATCCTGATACCGCCAGTAAGCGAGGTTGTGGCGGCTCTCCGACCCCGGCCGCGCATGGTTCGACGTCTCGTATGCGGGAAGACCCGCCGCTGCGGTATCGGCACGCGTCGCCTCGAACAGGTCGGCCGCCGAATCGCCATCCGGGATCACGATCCGCCCCGCCAGAGCCTCGGTCGCGAACCGTGTACCGGCTTCGATCGTCAGCTGATACAGCGAGAGATGTTCCGTCCCCAGGCTCAGCGCGCGCGCCAGTTCCGCGCGCCAGTCATCGAGCCGCTGCCCTGGCAATGCATAGATCAAATCGAAACTGACGCGTGGAAACACGCTCTGTGCGGTCGCAAGTGCGGCTTGCCCCTCGTTCACGTCATGTGCGCGCCCAAGAAACTTCAGCGCCTGGTCGTCGAGCGACTGCAGCCCCAGCGACACCCGGTTCACCCCAGCAAGTGCCAGATCGGCAAACCGCGCCGCCTCCACCGAAGACGGATTCGCCTCCAGCGTGATCTCGATTCCCTCGGCGAACCCCCAGGCCTTCTCCGCCGCATCCAGCACCGCCGCGACGGTCGACGGCGGCATCAGCGACGGCGTGCCCCCTCCAAAGAAGATCGACTGCAACTTCCGCCCCGGCGATACCCGAGCCTCATGCGCGAGGTCGGTGAGCAGCGCATCCCGCCACGCCGCTTGGTCCACCTCCTCGCGAACATGGCTGTTGAAATCGCAATACGGGCATTTCGACACGCAGAACGGCCAGTGGACGTACAGCGCGAGGTCGCCCGGGGAATCGGAGCGGGGGCTTGGTGTTTCGAAGACGGGCATTATCTCGCGCATATGGTCGCACGGGGCGGCCGAAGGAAGCGCAATGACGGCACGGATGGGTTTGGCGATCGCCGGGGCGCTTTTGCTGGTGGGCTGTGCGCAGGGCCCCGAGCGTGTCGTCGAGCGCCGCGATACCATAGCGCCGGCACCGCGCGGTGCGAGCCTGCTCAAGACCGCCATGATGGACGGGCACAACGCCGCGCGCGCCGCCGTCGGCGTGGCGCCGCTCACCTGGAGCGATACGCTGGCAACGACCGCGCGCGCCTATGCCGAGGAACTGGCGCGGACCGGCAAATTCGCGCACGCCCCGCAACCCCAGGGCATGTCGCGCGAAGGCGAGAATCTCTGGACCGGCACGCGCTATGCCTATGCCTACAGCGAAATGATGGGGCACTGGGTCGCCGAGAAACGCGATTTCATCAACCAGCCGACCCCCGGGTTCAGCCGCACCGGCAAGTTCGAGGACGTCGCGCACTATACGCAGATCGTCTGGCGCGGCTCGACCCAGGTCGGCTGTGCGATGGCGAGCAACAAGACCGACGACTATCTGGTGTGTCGCTATTCGCCCCCCGGCAACGTCTTCGGCGAGCGCGCTTATTGATCTGGAGCAAGCGGTTAGACCCAAAGTGGTGGCACTTTCTTAAGCGGTCGTCGCTTAATCTGGTTGAATGATACCAGTATCCAAACCTGATGGCTCTCGGCCCACTGGCTGCGTCGGATGCCGAGACGGCGCCGGCCTGTCCTTCGCCTTCTCGATGGCGTTCCAGCCGATCGTCGATGTCGAGACCGAGACCGTCTTCGCCTACGAAGCGCTGGTGCGCGGTCCCGAAGGCCAGTCGGCGGCAAGCGTCCTCTCGCAGGTCGATGCCAAGAATCTTTACGCGTTCGACCAGCAATGCCGGGTGCGCGCGATCGAGGCGTCGGTGAAAGCCGGGCTGCTCGATACGCCCGCGCGGCTGTCGATCAATTTTCTCCCGAACGCTGTCTATTCGCCGGCCGCGTGCATCCAGTTGACGCTGAAGACCGCGGCGGCGGTGGGCATGCCGACCGACCGGCTGATCTTCGAGTTCACCGAGAACGAGGAGATGCTCGATCCTGCGCACGTCGCGAACATCATAGCGACGTATCAGAAGATGGGTTTCGGTACCGCGCTCGACGATTTCGGCGCGGGGCATGCGGGGCTCAACCTGCTCGCGCGGTTCCAGCCGGATATCATCAAGCTCGACATGGAGCTGATTCGCGACATCGACACGAGCCTGCCGCGGCGGATGATCGTCGAGGGGATGCTGCGGATGTGCACGGCGCTGGGGATCACGGTGATCGCCGAGGGGGTCGAAACGCTCGGCGAGTTCGAGGCGCTGCGGGGGCTCGGCGTGCGGTATATACAGGGGTATCTGCTGGCGAAACCGGCGTTCGAAGCGCTGCCTACGGTGACGTGGCCGGTGAAGCAGGCGATCGCGGTCTGAACTACACCTGCTCCGTCATCCTGACGAAAGTCAGGATCCAGGGCCATCAAGGGTACCGCCCGTTATCCTGGATCCTGACTTTCGTCAGGATGACGAGAAGCTGGCGGCAGGTTCCCCGCCGCCAGATTTTCAGAACACCGCAGCTTCGAGCAGCTTGAACGCCTCGTTCCGATGGCTGATCGCGTTCTTCGTTTCGTGCGGGAGTTCGGCATAGGTCTGGTCGTAGCCCAGCGGCACGAACACGGGGTCATACCCGAACCCGACATTACCACGCGGCGGCCAAGTCAACGTCCCCTCGGCCCGCCCCTCGAACCATTCGACATGCCCATCGGGCCACGCGAGCGCCAGCACGCTGACGAAATGTGCGCCGCGGCCCACGTCCGGACCCTTGGCGACGATCGCGTCCTCGACCTTCTGCATCGCCATCACCCAGTCGCGACCGTTCGGCGTTTCCGCCCAATCCGCCGTGTACACACCCGGATCGCCGTTCAGCGCATCGACGCACAGCCCGCTATCGTCCGCGAGCGCGGGATAGCCCGACAGGTCGGCGGCCGAGCGCGCCTTCAGCTCGGCGTTCGCGAAGAAGGTCGTGCCCGTCTCAACGGGCTCCGGCAGGTCGAGCTCGGCGGCCGAGACGACTTCGAGCCCCCGTCCTTCCAAAAGCGCCGCGATCTCGCGCACCTTGCCCTTGTTGTGGCTGGCGATGACCAGCTTGCCCGGCTGGAGCTTGCGGATCGCCTGCGGTTCCTTGCCTTCGCCGCTCACTTGGCGACGGCTTTCGCCTGTGCCGCGAAGATGTCGGTGCAGCCGATCCGTGCGAGACGGAGCAGGCGGAGCAGCGCCTCCTCGTCATAGGTCGCGCCTTCAGCGGTCGCCTGCGCCTCGGCGATGTTGCCGTTTTCGAGCAGCACGAAGTTCGCATCCGCGTCCGCGCCCGAATCCTCGATATAGTCGAGGTCGAGCACCGGGTTGCCCTGATAGATGCCGCAACTGATCGCGGCCACCTTCTGCGTCAGCGGGTCGGCGGTCAGCTTGCCGCTCGCCAGCAGTCCGTCGATCGCGAGCCGCAGTGCGACCCAGCCGCCCGAGATCGACGCGGTCCGCGTGCCGCCATCGGCCTGGATCACGTCGCAGTCGATCACGATCTGGCGCTCGCCGAGCAGCTTGAGGTCGACGACCGCGCGGAGCGAACGCCCGATCAGCCGCTGGATTTCCTGCGTGCGACCCGACTGCTTGCCCTTGGCGGCCTCGCGGTTGTTGCGCGTGTTGGTGGCGCGCGGGAGCATGCCGTATTCGGCGGTCACCCAGCCTTCGCCCTTGCCGCGCATGAACGGCGGCACCTTCTCCTCGACGCTGGCGGTGACGAGCACCTTCGTGTCGCCGAAGCCGATCAGGACGGAGCCCTCGGCATGCTTGGTGAAGCGCGGCTCGATCGTGATCGCACGCATCTGGTCTGGGGCGCGGCCGGATGGGCGCATGATGTATTCCTAAAATTCTTCCGTTCGTCCTGAGTAGCTGCTGAGCTTATCGAAGCGGCGTATCGAAGGATCGGCCCGCTTGGGGCACATCCTTCGATACGGGCCTTCGACTGCGCTCAGTCCCTACTCAGGACGAACGGGTGGTGGGCAATATGGTGTGCCTAGCCTTTCGCATTCCCGCTCGCCAGCCTAGATCAAAGCGATGGCCACGCCCCCCGTCACCGAACTGACCGATCGCGCACGCGACATTTTTCGTGCGGTGGTCGACAGCTACCTCGCCAGCGGTACGCCGGTCGGGTCGAAGACGATCGCGCAACTAACCGGCCTCAGCCTTTCCCCCGCCTCGATTCGCGGCGTTATGGGCGAACTCGAAGGGCTGGGCCTGCTCGCCAGCCCGCATACCAGCGCCGGCCGCATGCCTACCGACCGGGGCTTGCGGCTGTTCGTCGATGGCATGATGCAGGCGATGGAGCCGTCGTTCGAGGAACGCCAGACGATCGAGGCGCGTGCTGGCGTCGGTGGCCCGGTCGAGGAGGCGCTCGCCGCGACCACGCTCGCGCTGTCGGGGCTGTCGGCCTGCGCAGGGCTGGTGATGGTCCCCAAGCGCGAGCTGAAGCTGCGCCAGATCGCGTTCGTCGCGCTGTCGCCCGAACAAGCGCTGGCGGTACTGGTCAGCGAGGACGGCTCGGTCGAGAATCGCGTGATCGCGCTGCCGAAGGGGATGTCGCCGTCCGCGCTGGTCGAGGCGGGCAATTACATGTCGGCGACGCTCGGCGGCCTGACGCTCGCCGATGCGCGGACCCGGATCGAACGCGAATTGGCGGATGGTCAGGCAGCGCTCGATGGGGCGGCGCGGACGCTGGTCGAGCGCGGCATCGCGGTGTGGAGCGAGGATGCGGATCGCCGCCCGGTGCTGATCGTGCGCGGGCAGGGGCGGCTGATCGATGCCGCCGCCGCCGCCGATCTCGACCGGGTCCGCGACCTGCTCGACGATCTCGAGGGAAAGCAGGAAGTCGCATCGCTTTTGGACAGCGCGCGAGCCGGCGATTCGACGCGGATTTTCATCGGCGCGGAGACCAAATTGTTTGCGTTGTCAGGGTCTTCGGTGATCGCCAGGCCCTTCCGCGGATTGGACGGCCGGGTGGTCGGCGTGGTCGGTGTCATCGGCCCGACGCGGTTGAACTATGCGCGCGTCGTGCCCATGGTGGATTTCACGGCTGCAACGCTCGCCCGGTTGATGGGTTGAGCCGGCCCAATTTATAGGGAAAACCATGTCCGACATCGACCAGAACACGCCTGCAGACCTGCGCGAAGAGACCGCCGAAGCCGCGCCTGAAGTGGCTTCGAACGACCGCGTCGCCGAGCTCGAGAACCAGCTCGCCGAGGCCAAGCAGAACGTCCTCTACGCGCAGGCCGAGATCCAGAACGTCCGCCGCCGCGCCGAAAAGGAAGCGCAGGACGCCCGCGCCTATGCCGCGACGGCGTTCGCGCGCGACGTGTTGTCGGTTGCGGACAACCTCTCGCGCGGCCTGTCGGCAATCCCGGCCGACCTCCGCGCGGACGAGAAGATGAAGGGGCTCGTCACCGGGCTCGAAGCGACCGGTCGCGAACTGGAAAGCGTGTTCCAGCGCCACGGCATCACCAAGATCGCGGCGGAGGGCCAGATGCTCGACCCGAACAAGCACCAGGCGATGATGGAAATTCCGAGCGACCAGCCTGCCGGGACGATCGTCCAGGAGATGCAGGCGGGCTACATGATCAAGGACCGCCTGCTGCGTCCCGCCATGGTCGGCGTTGCCAAGGCCGGCTGAATCCGCCCCGGAACGGGGAGGGGACCGCCACGCGCTTGCGTGGTGGTGGAGGGGGCTCACCTCCCGCGTACCATCTGCGGCCGGGGGCTTGCGTCGAGCGTTACGACCGCGGCACGCCCCCTCCACCAGCTGCGCTGGTCCCCCTCCCCTTGCAGGGGAGGATTTGAAAGTCAGTTCATGAACCAGAACCTCACGACCGATCGCCAGACCTTCGTCACGCATCTCGAATGCTCGATCACCGGTGAGCGGTATGAGGCGGATCAGCTTCACGGGCTTTCGCGCGCCGGACGACCGTTGCTCGTCCGCTACGACCTCGACGCTGTGCGGTCCGCGCTTTCGCGCGACACGATCGAGGCGCGGCCGACCGACCTATGGCGTTGGCGTGAGCTGCTCCCCGTCCGTCACACGTCCAACATCGTCAGCCTCGGCGAAATCGAGACGCCGCTGTTGCCGCTCACCAAGTCCGGCGGTCCCAACGTGCTCGTGAAGGACGAAGGCCGCCTCCCTACCGGCTCGTTCAAGGCACGCGGTCTCGTCATGGCCGTCGCAATGGCGAAGGAACTCGGCGTCAAGAAAATCGCGATGCCGACCAACGGCAATGCGGGTGCGGCGCTGGCCGCCTATGCTACCCGTTGCGGGATCGAGACGATCGTGTTCTGCCCGGACGACACCCCCGAGATCAACGTTCGCGAGATCGCGATGCAGGGCGCGCGCGTCTGGCGGGTCAACGGCCTGATCGACGATTGCGGCGCGATCGTCGGCAAGGGGGCCGCGGAGGGCCGCTGGTTCGATTTCTCGACGCTGAAGGAGCCGTATCGGATCGAGGGCAAGAAGACGATGGGGCTCGAACTCGCCGCGCAGTTCGGCTGGAAACTGCCGGATGCGATCTTCTACCCGACCGGCGGCGGCACCGGGCTGATCGGGATGTGGAAGGCGTTCGACGAACTCGAGAAGCTCGGCTGGATCGGCTCGGAGCGGCCCAAGATGTTCGCTGTGCAGGCGAGCGGCTGCGCGCCGATCGTCCGCGCGTTCGAGGCGGGCGAGGAGCATGCCGAGCGTTGGGAAGACGCCAGCACCGTCGCCGCGGGCATTCGCGTGCCGAAAGCGGTCGGCGACTTCCTGATCCTGCGTGCGGTACGCGAGAGCGGCGGGCAGGCGCTCGCGGTCGGCGATCCGGCGATCCTGAAGGCGGTCGACGCGGCAGCGAAGCAGGACGGGTTGCTGCTATGCCCCGAGGGTGGCGCGACGCTGGCGGCGTATCATCAAGCGCTGAACACCGGGTTGGTCGACGAGGACGACAAGGTCGTTCTTTTCAACTGCGCGACCGGACTGAAATATCCGATGCCCGAGGCGCCGCAAGCGCTTGATAGAACACGACCTATCGACTTCGACGCGCTGTAAACCGCGGATTTCTGCCGATCGGGTGGGTCTAGATCTACCAGATCGGTGGTTGAAATTGATCCATGTTGTCTGCAACGGGGCGCCCTTCTTTACAAAAAGGGTTCCCAATGCAGAAAATCGTTCAGGTCGTTTGCGTCGTGCTCATCGCGGCTGCGGTGATGTTCGGCGGTCGCTGGTACATGTACGTCGCGCGTGGCTCCAGCCCGTATGACGAGGTCGGCATCGCGCTGAACGGCTATGCACCGGGGCCGATGCGCGCCTGGGGCTGCCACAAGATGCAGGCGCGGTTCCCGGGCCAGTTGCCGCCTTACGGGTGTACCGGGCCGGATGGTCGTAGCTGGCTGTAAAGCCAGACCCGTCATCTGATACTCCGTCATCCTGACGAAAGTCAGGATCCAGAGCCCCGATCGTCTCGCTGAGTCACTCTGGATCCTGACTTTCGTCAGGATGACGAGGTGTGTTGGCGGGACGAGCAGGCGTAAACGGCAGTACCGTCTCATACTGCGCGAGCGGCGGCGCCCCTGCGACCTTCGCGCCCGCACGCAGCAGGAAGGCGTGCCGCACGATCTCCCCCTGTTGCTCTATGCCGTAGCGGTGCAGCGCCACTCCAGGCCGGAACGTATAGTCGTACCGACACCAGGGATGCCGCGCCAAGGGCAGGAACACGCCGCGCTGGTGCTGCCAGATGTGCGTCATCTCGTGGATAAAGAGCCCCTGCAACGTCAGGTTCGCGTGCGCGAAGTCGTCGGACCACAGATCGCCCTTGGGGTGGAAGTGGATGCACCCGCGAGGCGCCATCACCGTATCGCGCGGCTGGAAGAACGCCCATTTGCTGCGGGCCATGCTCACCGACGAGTAATCGATCGCGCGCCCGAACACCGATGCCGCGAGCGCCGTCTCTCCCTCGGTAAGCTCGCGCCTTGAGCCTGCTCGGGTCACTTCCCGACCGGAGTCCCCGCCGCGACCACGGTCGCGTTGTTTATGATCCGCGTCCCATCGGCGAACGCGAACGTGAGCGTCACGCGATCGGCGGGCTTGATCCCCGAGTTCATGTCGAACAGCATCACGTGCCGCCCCCCCGGCGCGAACGCCACATCCGTATTCGCCGGGATCTCGACCTTCGCGAGCGGCGTCATCGTCGACATGCCGCCCTTGTCCATCGTCTCGTGCATCTCAGACCTGATCGCGACGTCGGTGGTGGCCGAGATCAGCGTCGCCGGCGTCGGCCCCCCATGCACCGTGAAATACGCCGCCGCAGGCCGCCCGGTGACGGCGCCGAGCCGTACCCAGGCCCCGTCCACGGACAGTTCCTTGGGCGGCGAGCACGACGCCAGTGCCATCGCGGCAACACCCAGTCCGAAAACGATACGCATAGGTTACTTTTCTCCGGGCCCGACCACTTGCGCATCCTATGACCGGTACAATCTTGCGGCAAGCGCGAGGCCACCTATATCGCGCCCATCATCAGAAAGGTTCCACTGCCGTAACGGGGTGGAACCGGTTTCGTATTTTCGTTTCAAGTGAGGGGCTAATCAGAACTCATGGCTAAAGTAATCGGTATCGATCTCGGCACGACCAACAGCTGCGTTTCCGTCATGGAAGGCGGCAAGCCCAAGGTCATCGAGAATTCCGAGGGCGCGCGCACCACGCCGTCGATCGTCGCATTCGCCAAGGACGGCGAGCGACTGGTCGGCCAGCCGGCCAAGCGCCAGGCAGTGACGAACGGCGACAACACCATCTTCGCGGTGAAGCGCCTGATCGGCCGTCGCTTCGACGATCCGATCACCAAGAAGGACACCGAGCTGGTCCCGTACAAGATCTCGCGCGGGCCGAACGGCGACGCATGGGTCTCGGCGGGCGGCAAGGATTACTCGCCCTCGCAGATCTCGGCGTTCACGCTGCAGAAGATGAAGGAAACCGCGGAGTCGTATCTCGGCGAGACGGTCACGCAGGCGGTCATCACCGTGCCGGCGTACTTCAACGACGCGCAGCGCCAGGCGACCAAGGATGCTGGCCAGATCGCCGGCCTCGAAGTGCTGCGCATCATCAACGAGCCGACCGCGGCGGCGCTGGCTTATGGCCTCGATAAGCAGGACGGCAAGACGATTGCGGTCTACGATCTCGGCGGCGGCACGTTCGACATCTCGGTGCTGGAAATCGGTGACGGCGTGTTCGAGGTGAAGGCCACCAACGGCGACACCTTCCTCGGCGGTGAGGATTTCGACAACAAGATCGTCCAGTATCTCGCCGACGAGTTCAAGAAGGCCGAGGGCATCGACCTCGCCAAGGACAAGCTGGCGCTGCAGCGCCTGAAGGAAGCCGCCGAGAAGGCGAAGATCGAGCTCAGCTCGGCGCAGTCGACCGAGGTCAACCTGCCCTTCATCACCGCGGACCAGAACGGCCCGAAGCATCTGGTGAAGTCGATCACCCGCGCCGACCTGGAGCGGATGGTCGAGGATCTGGTCAAGCGTACGCTCGAGCCTTGCCGCAAGGCGCTCGCAGATGGCGGCCTGAAGCCCGAGGACATCTCGGAAGTCGTGCTGGTCGGCGGCATGACGCGCATGCCGCGCGTGCGTGAAGTCGTGAAGCAGTTCTTCGGCAAGGAGCCGCACACCGGCGTCAACCCGGACGAGGTCGTCGCGATGGGCGCCGCGATCCAGGCCGGCGTGCTGCAGGGCGACGTCAAGGACGTGCTGCTGCTCGACGTGACGCCGCTGTCGCTCGGCATCGAGACGCTGGGTGGCGTGTTCACCCGGATGATCGATCGCAACACGACGATCCCGACCAAGAAGTCGCAGACCTATTCGACCGCCGACGACAACCAGGGCGCGGTGACGATCCGCGTGTTCCAGGGCGAGCGCGAGATGGCGGCCGATAACAAGATGCTCGGCAATTTCGATCTCGTCGGCATCCCGCCCGCACCGCGCGGCGTGCCGCAGATCGAGGTCACGTTCGACATCGATGCCAACGGCCTCGTTAGCGTCTCGGCCAAGGATAAGGGCACCGGCAAGGAGCAGCAGATCCGCATCCAGGCGTCGGGTGGTCTTTCGGACAACGACATCGACCAGATGGTCCGCGACGCCGAGACCTTCGCCGAGGAGGACAAGAAGCGTCGTGCGGGCGCCGAGGCGAAGAACAACGCCGAGTCGCTGGTCCACACCACCGAGCGTCAGCTCGCGGATAACGGCGACAAGGTCGACGAGTCGCTGAAGACCGAGATCCAGGCCGCGATCGACGCGACGAAGGCTGCGGTCGAGAGCGGCGATGCGGACGCGATGACCGAGAAGAGCACCGCGCTCGCCCAGGTCGCGATGAAGCTTGGCCAGGCGATCTACGAGAAGCAGGCCCAGGCGGACGCTTCGCCTTCGGCTGACGGTGATGCGGCGAAGAAGGACGACGATGTCGTCGACGCCGAGTTCTCGGAAGTCGACGACAACCCGAAGGCGTAAACTACTTCCCCCTCTCCCCTGCGGGGAGAGGGTCGGGGTGAGGGGCAGTACCGAGAGGGACCGTGTGTGGCGGCCCCTCTCCCAACCCTCTCCCCGGAGGGGAGAGGGCTTGAGATCATGAGTACCCAGACAGATTATTACGAACTGCTCGAATGCGAGCGGACCGCGGATGCGGGGACGATCAAGTCGTCCTACCGCAAGCTCGCGATGAAGTATCACCCGGACAAGAATGCCGGCTGCAAGGATTCCGAGGCGCAGTTCAAGGCGGTCAGCGAGGCGTACGAGTGCCTCAAGGACCCGCAGAAGCGTGCGGCCTATGATCGCTTCGGCCATGCCGCGTTCCAGAACGGCGGCGGCGGTAGTCACGGAGGCGGCGCGCAGGATTTCGGCGGCTTCAGCGACATCTTCGAAAGCGTCTTCGGCGAGTTCATGGGCGGCGCACAGCGCGGCGGCGGCCGGTCTGCAGCCCGGCGCGGTGCGGACCTGCGCTACGATATGGAAGTCAGCCTGGAGGAAGCGTTCCACGGCAAGACGACCGAGATCACGATCGACGTCTCCGCGCTCTGCGACACCTGCGATGGCTCGGGTGCGAAGGCTGGCACGCGCGCGAAAACCTGCCAGCATTGCGGCGGGCACGGTAAAGTCCGTGCGCAGCAGGGCTTCTTCGTGGTCGAGCGCGCCTGCCCGGTGTGTAACGGCGCGGGCGAAGTCATCGCCGACCCATGCCCGGATTGTCGCGGCGAAGGTCGCGTCGAGAAGACCAAGACGCTGTCGATCAACGTCCCCCCCGGCGTCGACGAAGGCACGCGCATCCGCATGTCGGGCGAAGGCGAGGCGGGCGCCCGCGGCGCGCCGTCCGGCGACCTCTACATCTTCCTCCACGTGACCAAGCACAATCTGTTCGAGCGCGAAGGCACCACGCTCTTCGCGCGCGCACCGATCAGCTTCACGGTCGCGTCGCTCGGCGGTTCGCTCTCGATCCCCGGCCTCGATGGTCGCACGCACGAGGTAAAGATCCCTGCCGGCATCCAGTCGGGCAAGCAGCTACGCCAGCGCGGCGCCGGCATGCCCGTCCTGCAAGGCCGCGGCCACGGCGACCTCGTCGTCCAGATCGACGTCGAAACCCCCACGCGTCTCAGCAACCGCCAGAAGGAACTGCTCGAGATGTTCCGCGAGACGGAGACCGGTGACGAATGTCCGGCGAGCCAGGGCTTCTTCGCCAAGCTGAAGGGCGTGTTCGCGGGGGAATAAACCCGGCTACATACTGAACCAAAGGGGGGCGAAATGCTGGCATGTCTTTTCACCGCGATAGCGTGTTGGCTGGTCATGGCGACCGCCCCCCGGACGCCGATCGGCAAGGCGATGCGCCGAGCGCTGATCGACAAGCCTGCCGCGCGGTTGGCACGGTTCACGCGAGGCGATGCCGCGGTCATGTTCCTGCTGATGCTGACGGCGGCGATGGTCACGCTCGTCGGAGAAGGCGACGGCATTCGACTACTCACCCTGGCCGCCCCCGATGTCGCGATCTGGATCACAATGTTCGAGGTTTCGGCCTATGTCGACATTCTCATGGCGCTGGCCGCTGCGGCATCCAGCCTGCGCGTTCGGACCTTCATGACGGGCTGGATCAGCGTCTTAACTCGCCGCCCGGCTGCAAAAGCGCACAAGCGTGCGATCCGCTCGCGGAAGAAGCGATCGACGAATGCAGACAACGACGACGACAGACATTGGCGTCAACCCGCGCTTGCCGCCTGACACCGGGAGTGAGTTCGAGCTTGCCTGATCCGCATCATCCGCCAGAATGAAATCGAACACCGAGGAATGATATGCGCGGACAGGTTTTAGGCGTCGATCCCCGCACGGGCGAAGGGCTCGTCGCAGGACAGGACGGACAACGTTACCGGTTCGCGCGCGAGGACTGGGCGCACCGCGGCGAACCCGCGATCGGTCTTGAAGTCGATTTCGAGGCTGCCAACGATCGCGCGCTCAGCGTCTTCCCGATGCCGACTGCGCCGGGCCCGAGGCGCGCCGTGCCGCCCGAGACACTCCCGACCAACGATCGCAACAAATACGTCGCGGCGGTGATGGCGTTCGTGATCGGCACGCTGGGCATCCACCGTTTCTACCTCGGCCGGACCGGCTCCGGGATCGTCATGCTGGTGCTCACCATCACGGTGGTCGGTCTGGTCATCAGCGCGCCTTGGGCGCTGATCGACATGATCCGCTACCTGATGATGTCCGACGAGGAATTCGCCGCGCGCTATCCGCGAAAGCGGTGATTATTCGCGGGTCTTGAAACTGCCGGCCTAGCCGCGCCCCCTCGGAAGGGGGCGGGCGGGCCGATGGATCAGAAGGCGGTGATGACCACCCCGACCACCAGCGCTTGAGCCGCGATCGCCAGCATGGTGCTGGTCACGGTTTCGAACATGCGCATGGGTAGGTCTCCGATGCCGGAACAATATCCGGCAAGGG
This sequence comes from Sphingomonas sp. PAMC26645, assembly GCF_004795835.1. Classification (NCBI taxonomy): domain Bacteria; kingdom Pseudomonadati; phylum Pseudomonadota; class Alphaproteobacteria; order Sphingomonadales; family Sphingomonadaceae; genus Sphingomonas; species Sphingomonas sp. PAMC26645. The sequence continues at coordinate 3,865,603 of NZ_CP039249.1, read as the reverse complement.
GGATATGGGCTTAGTTGCGCGTTGTCGCAATTTTGTAACACGTAATCGCAATTGCGTTGCGTGCACTTTGGGTCGTTTTGGACGTTACATCCGCCCGATCCGCAACGATCTCCCCTCCCTGAAAGGGAGGGGCAGGGGGTGGGCCGGCTTCCGTACGAGCCAGACGAGTGTGGCCCGAACCGGCCTACCCACCCCCGGCCCCTCCTTTTCAGGGAGGGGAGCAACCTTGCCTCCGGTCCTCAGGCCGCGCCGAATACCCGTGCGAAGATCGTGTCGACGTGCTTCAAATGATAGCCGAGGTCGAACTTGTCCTCGAGTTCCGCATCCGACAGTGTCACTTCCGGATCCGCCTTCAGCAGTTCGAGCAGCGACAGCGCACCGTCCGAATCCCACACCTTCATCGCGTTGCGCTGCACCAGCCGATATGCGTCCTCACGGCTCACGCCCGCCTGTGTCAGTGCCAGCAGCACGCGCTGCGAATGGACGAGGCCGCCCATCTTGTTGAGGTTCTTCAACATCCGCTCGGGGTACACGACCAGCTTGTCCATCACCCCGGTCAGCCGCGCGAGCGCGAAGTCGAGCGTGATCGTCGCATCCGGCCCGATGTAGCGCTCGACCGACGAGTGCGAGATATCGCGCTCATGCCACAGCGCGACGTTCTCCATCGCCGGCGTCACATACCCGCGCACCATCCGCGCAAGGCCGGTCAGGTTTTCGGTCAGCACCGGATTGCGCTTATGCGGCATCGCCGACGAACCCTTCTGGCCGGGCGAGAAGAACTCCTCCGCCTCGAGCACTTCGGTCCGCTGCAGATGGCGCACTTCGGTCGCGAGCCGCTCGATCGAGCTGGCGATCACGCCCAGCGTAGCAAAGAACATCGCGTGGCGATCGCGTGGGATCACCTGCGTCGAGACCGGCTCGACCGACAGGCCCAGCTTGCCCGCGACATACTCCTCCACGAACGGATCGATGTTCGCGAACGTCCCCACCGCGCCCGAGATCGCGCAGGTCGCGACGTCCTCGCGCGCCGCCACCAGCCGCGCGCGGTTGCGCGCGAACTCGGCATGCGCCTGGGCGAGCTTCAGCCCGAACGTCACCGGCTCGGCGTGGATACCGTGGCTGCGGCCGATCGTCGGCGTCATCTTGTGCTCGCGTGCACGGCGTTCGAGCACGACCAGCAACGCGTCGAGATCGGCGATCAGGATGTCGCTCGCCTTGGCCAGCTGCACCGCGAGGCACGTGTCGAGCACGTCCGACGAGGTCATGCCCTGGTGCATGAAGCGCGCCTCGGGCCCGACATGCTCGGCGACGTTGGTCAGGAAGGCGATGACGTCGTGCTTGGTCTCGCGCTCGATCTCGTCGATCCGGTCGACCTCGAACGCGCCCTTTTCCCAGATCGCGGCGGCGGCTTCCTTGGGGACTACGCCGAGTTCGGCGAGCGCGTCGGTGGCGTGCGCCTCGATCTCGAACCAGATCTTGAAGCGCGCTTCGGGCGTCCAGATCGCGACCATGTCGGGGCGGGAATAGCGGGGGACCATCGGGTTTCCTCGGGAGCGTGAAGGGTAGGGCGCGTCGCGTGCCATCCGGCCCGCGGTTGCCCGCGAAACGCGGTAGCAGGACGCAGGAGAAGGTTCAAACACCCGTCGCAAGGTATAAATCTGGCGATGTCGCGCGTATAGAGTGGGTAAGCGGTTCGCGATGCCGAGTATATATCCGGCATGGTCGCAACATCGCTCAGTAGACGCGTAGAACACTACCGGAGAGACGCAATGTTGAAATATGCTATGCTGGCCGGCGCGGCGCTGGTTGCTGCACCCGTATTGGCACAGACGACCACGACATCCCCGCAGACTTCGGCGCCGGGTGGTGCTGCTGTCGGGCAGGCCGCCCCATCTGGTACGCCAACGGATTCAGTGCCGATGCAACCCGCCGCGCGCGAGCAGCCCGCGACCGGCAGCCAGGTCGCACAGGTCGTCGACACCGAGTTCCCGACCTACGACAAGAACGGTGATGGCAAACTCAGCGCGACCGAATTCGGCGGCTGGATGGTCGCACTGAAGAGCAAGACCGATCCGTCGACGAAGCCCGATGCGCCCGAGACCAAGAAATGGGTCTCCGCCGCCTTCGCGCAGGCCGATACCGACAAGAGCAAGTCGCTCACCAAGACCGAGGTCACCAGCTTCCTGTCGCAGGGCTGACGGTAACGGCACGTCCGCAAAGTCCCATCGCACGGATCGAGGCCGTCGGGTTCGCGCCCGGCGGCCTTCGTTACGTCAGCCGTCCAGCGAACCCGTCGCCATCAACGCGAGGAACGGATCGCGCACCCGCTGCGACGCGCCGTTGAGCAGGCGCCGCATGCGCGCATCATACGCATCGACAGGATCGTCCGCGCGCCTGTGTGCCATCGTCCAAGCACCGAACTGCCGTTCGTGGATCGGGATATTGTGCTGGAGCGACAGATCGTAATGACGATCGTCCTGCGTAATACGGCCGAACGTCGCGTCGACGAAAGAGGTCGGTCCCTCGATCACCTGAAGAAAATGCGTGCCGTCCGACCACAACAGCCCGGTGATGTCATGCAGCGCATTATTGTGCCGGGACTGCTGCAATATTCCCACGAGATCGGCCTTGTCGCCGGCTATGGTGCTCGAACTCATGTATAGAATTTGGCGCATCGCGTCTCCGGTCGATAGTTGCGCATATCGCTACTATAGATCGGAGAGCTACGACTTGCGGTAGATCAGTCGGCTCTGCGCACCCGATCTTTCGCAATGCGGGTCTCCGCCAGGATCTGCCCCTGTGCCTCGACAGCGGCGTTCAGCAGCCGATCGGAGGTTTCCGCCGCGGCGTCGGGTGTCAATGACACCGCCACCCCGTCCGGACCATCCACCATGACCTGACCATGCTCGGCGGCTACCTCCGAAGCTTCGTCGTGCAACTTGTTATCCACATGCAATTCCTTTGCCGTGACAACGAAGATACGGATGAAAAGGCACGAGGAGTTTCGGATGTTTCTCCTTTATCTGATTGCGTCAGATCAACCCTTGCGCGCGCAGGCTGACATGGCCGCCGGTGCCCATCACGATATGGTCGTGCACGGTGATGCCGAGCCGTTTGCCCGCCTCCGCGATCGTCCGCGTGATATCGATGTCGGCGCGGCTGGGGGAGGGGTCCCCGCTCGGGTGATTGTGGACGAGGATGATCGACGCCGAGCCTAGGTCGATCGCGCGGCGGATGACTTCGCGGACGTAAACCGCGGCTTGGTCGATCGAGCCCTTGCTCATCACCTCGTCGCGAATCAGCATGTTCTTGGTGTTGAGGTGCAACACGCGGAAGCGCTCGATCGCGTGGTGCGCCATGTCCGCGCGGAGATAGTCGAGCAGCGCCTGCCAGTTGGCGAGCACGGGGCGGTCGCTGACGTGCGACTGTAGCAGGCGGATCGCGGCAGCGTGCGCGATCTTGATCGCCGCGGTCGAGATTTCGCCCATGCCCTTCACCCGGCCGAGCGCCTCGGCATCCGCGGTCAGCACGCCACCGATCCCGCCGAACTCGCGCATCAGCGCCTTGGCGAGCGCCTTGGTATCGCCGCGCGGGATGGCGATCGCGAGAAGGTATTCGATGAGTTCATGGTCGAGCAGCGCATCGCTGCCGCCTTCGAACAGGCGTTTGCGGAGGCGACCACGATGGCCCTTCAGATCGTCCCCCCGGACGTCAGCGTCTTCGTCCGGATCGGCCATTTTGTGATGCTAGCACATCCCTGGGCAATTGCATGACGCCCTCGCTACCGCCTATGCAAGGGCTTGGAGAGTGGCGGAGTGCGTGGGTGACCGAGACGAGCGAGAACGGGGCCGGCCCCGGTGCCAACCCTCGCCGTTCTACGACTGCCCGCCGTGTTGCACTGGTGGTTGCGCTACTCCTAATCGCTGGACTGGTCGTGCTGTGGCTGGTGCGGAAGCCGGTCGCCGAGGGGTTTATCGACCGTGAACTTGCCAAGGTTGGCGTGCCAGTGCGGTACGACATCACCGACCTCGCACTGGGTTGGCAGCGACTGAGCAACGTCGTGATCGGCGATCCGGCGCATCCCGATCTCGTGGCGGACTGGGTCGAGACGCGGACCGGCGTCGGGTTGTCGGGGCCGTATCTGGAGGGCGTGCGCGCGGGGAAGGTCCGGCTGCGCGGGCGGCTGGTGGACGGGAAAGTCTCGCTCGGCGCGATCGATAAGCTGTTGCCGGCGCCGTCGGGGAAGCCGTTCGCGTTGCCCGCGCTCGACGTCTCGGTCGCCGACGGGCGGATGCGGCTGGAGACTCCGCAGGGGATCGTCGGACTGAAGGTCGCTGGCTCCGGCAAGCTCGACGACGGGTTCCGCGGGTCGCTGGCGGCGATCAGCGAACGTCTGGATGTCGGCGGGTGCGTGATCGATCGCCTCGCGGCGACGGTGAAGTTGCGGATCGATGCGGCGAAACCGACGATCACGGGGCCGGTACGCGTGTCGCGACTGGCCTGCGGTACGACACAGGTGGAGCGGATCGTAGCCGATCTGGACGTCGGGCTCTCCGCCGCGCTCGATCGCTGGCGGGGCAAGGCGACGCTCGGGACTGGCGCAGCACGGACGCCGGGTGCGACTTTGGCCGGGGTCGGGGGCACGATCGACTTCACCGGCACCGCGGCAGCGACCGGCGGCAAGGCGGACATCGCCGCTGATACCGTTCGCACCACCGAGGGCGGCGCGCGGCGGGTTTCGTTCGCGGGCACCTACCGGATCAGCCAGCAGATCGCGTTCGACGGGCGCGTCCAGGCAAGCGGGGCTGCCGTGGCGCAGAAGCGACTCGCGGGGCTGGCGGGAATCGGCGGTGCAGCCGCGGGGACGCCCGTAGCGCCGTTGGTGGCCGCGGTAACACAGGCGGTCCAGAAGGCCGGCCACGGATTTGCCGCGGACGCCGACCTTCGCGTGCGGATCGACGGCGGGCGCGGCAAGGCCGTGCTGTCGCGTCTGGCGCTCGCTTCCGCCAGCGGTGCGCGCGTGGCGCTTGGCGGCGGGAGCGGGGTCGCGTTCGGCTGGCCGAACGGCGGCGTCCGGCTCGACACGGTCCTCGCGATGCGCGGCGGCGGCTTGCCCGAGGCCCGCGTGTCGTTGGCGCAGGCGAAACCAGGCGCGACGATCCGCGGCGTCGCCACCATGGCGCCCTATGCGGCGGGGGATGCGCGGCTTGCCCTCACCCCCGTCACCTTCAGCGCGACGCCGGGCGGAGCAACGTCGATTACGACGCGCGTCACGCTTGGGGGACCGATCGGTGCGGGCGGTCCCGCCAACCGGGTCGAAGGGCTGTCGATCCCAGTCGCGGCGCTGTGGAACGGTCGTGCGCGCCTGGTCGTCAATACTGGTTGCACACCGCTGGCCGTGCAGCGTCTTGCGATCTCCGGCCTCGTGCTCGATCCGGCGCGGCTAACCTTGTGCCCGGTTGATGGCGCGCTGGTGCAGCTCCACGGCGCGCGGGTCAGCGGCGGCGCGAAGATCGCCGCGGCAAAACTGGGTGGGCGACTCGGCACCACCCCGATCACGCTCGCGACTGCGGGAGCGACCGTGCGGCTGGCGGATCGCGGCTTTGCGATCGACGGCGTGCAGACCCGGATCGGCGCGCCCGAACGCGTCACGCGACTCGATTTCGCCACCGTCACGGGCCGCATGACCGGGCAGGGCGTGGCGGGTGCGTTCACGGGTGGCTCGGGGCAGATCGCCAACGTGCCGCTGCTGCTCGGCGAGGCGGCCGGCGACTGGACGCTCGTCAATGGCGCACTCAACCTCACCGGTGCGATGGGGGTATCCGATGCCGCACCAACGCCGCGGTTCAAGCCGCTCGCCGCACGCACCGTGGCTCTCGCGCTCGTCAACGGCACGATTACTGCGGCGGGCACGCTGTTCGAACCGACCACCAACACCAAGGTCGCCGACGTCACGCTGACCCACGCGCTAGGTGCCGGCGCAGGCAAGGCCGACCTCAAGGTTCCCGCGATCGCGTTCGCCAAGGACAAGCTGCAACCCGACGCGCTTACTCCGCTGACCTTCGGCGTGATCGCCGACGTCAACGGATCGGTCAGCGGCGAGGGGCATATCGCCTGGAACCCCGACGGCGTGACCAGCACGGGCGTATTCCGCACCGCCGGCACCGATCTCGCCGCCGCATTTGGCCCCGTCACGGGAATCGCCACCGAGATTCGCTTCACCGACCTGCTCAACCTCCAGAGCGCACCCGGACAGGTGGCGACGATCCGCACGCTCAACCCCGGCATCCCGGTCAGCGACGGCACGATCCGCTACCAGACGCTGCCCGGCGCGCGCGTGCAGGTCGAGGGCGGGCGGTGGCCGTTCGCGGGTGGATCGCTGACGCTCGACCCGACGCTGCTCGATTTCTCCGCGCAGTCCGAGCGGCGGATGACGTTCCACGTCGCCAACATGGCGGCCGACCAGTTCTTGCAACAGTTCGATTTCAAGAACCTCGACGCGACCGGCATCTTCGACGGCGTGTTGCCGATGATCTTCGACGAAACGGGCGGCAGGATCGAAGGTGGCGATCTGCAGGTGCGCAAAGGCGGCGGCACGCTCGCCTATGTCGGCGATCTCAGCCAGAAGGACCTCGGCATGTGGGCGAACATCGCGTTCCAGGCGCTGAAGTCGCTGCGGTATCAGTCGTTGCGGGTCGGCATGAACGGGCCGCTCGCGGGCGAGATGGTCACCGACGTGCGCTTTGCCGGGATCAGCCAGGGTGAGGGGGCGAAGTCGAACTTCATCGTCCGCCGCCTGCAAAAGCTGCCGTTCGTGTTCAATATCCGGATCAAGGCGCCGTTCCGCGGGCTGCTCGATTCGGCGCAGAGCTTCTACGATCCGAAGCGGCTGATCCAGCGCAACCTACCGGCGTTGCTGCAACAGCAGGCCGCGCCGCCGCCCAACCCAACGCCCAAACTTCCAACCATTCAGCCTCCCGCAAGCAGGATCGTGCCATGACCGAAACAGGATTGAAGAAGCTGGAGCAAAGGCCGATCTTGCGTAGGATGACGAGGACGATCGCGATTATCGGGCTGACGGCGGCCTTGCCGGGCTGCATCAACGTGTCGGCGCCCGACAAGCCGATCGAGATCAACCTCAACATCAACGTCACGCAGGAAGTGGTCTATCGTCTCGATGGCGAGGCGAAATCGTTGATCCAGCAGAATCCGGGGATATTTTAAGATGAAGACCAAGGTCCTTATGATGGTTGCCGCAGCGGCGGCTCTCGGTGGCCTGTCTGTCGCGGCAACCGCGCAGCGCGATCCGGCCTATGCCGCCGCGCGTGCCGGGGGCGAGGTCGGCGAGCAGCCCGACGGCTATCTCGGCCTGGTCGGCGCGGCGAGCGGTGATCTGCGTGCGCTGGTCAACAACATCAATATCCAGCGCAAGTCGGCGTACACGGCAAAGGCGCAGGCGAGCGGCGCGACGGTCGAGCAACTCGCCTTCACGAGCGGCTGCAACCTGATCATGCAGACCAACCCCGGCGAGAAGTACAAGACGCCGAACGGTGTCTGGAAGACCCGCACCGCCGGTGCCCCCGAACGCGATTCGCGCTGCGTTTGAGCTGAAGTGCCCCCCCTCCCTGACAAGGGAGGGGTTGGGGGTGGGTAGGCTGCTTGGGGTTCGTAACGCCAGCCAACCGGCCAACCCACCCCCGGCCCCTCCCTTCCAGGGAGGGGGGAAGAAGTAGGGTTGGCCCAGACCTCATCCGCCCCATTAATGACGCCCGTGTCACACCGGTTGACTTGCACCCCCCCCTTTTCTAAACGGACCGCGCCTTGGCGGGATCGCTCGTCGCTGCTTGCTTCCTCCCCGATGCGTAATCAGGTGGAGGAACGTGCGTGGCGGAGATCGAACCCGGACAGGACCCCCAGGGTGTTGAAGATCCGCGACTTTCCGCGCTCGATGAGCGATTGCGAGAGGCGCAGCATCGGGAAACGCTCGCAAAGGGGCAGAAGGGGGCGGATGCCGAGCGGGGGTACTCGCAAGGCAATCGCGTCATTTCCGCTCTCATCGGGAGTCTCGTCGGCAGTGCGCTGATCGGGTGGTTGATAGACCGCTGGTTCGGCACTGGCCCTTGGGGGCTGATCGTGTTGCTGTTCCTCGGGATAGCGGTCGCGTTCAGGCAGATCATTCGAATTTCAGGCGAACGCCCGGAGTAACCGGGCGTTTGTCGTATCAAGACGGCAGGGATTCCACGTGGCGGCAGAACAGGGCGGCAAGATCGATCCGATGCACCAGTTCCTGATCGAGCCGGCGTTCGGCTCGCACTGGATGGTCGGTGGCTATGACCTGTCGTTCACCAATTCCGCATTGTGGATGGTGGTGACGCTGGTCGCACTTTGGGCGTTCATGATCGGTGGCATGAAGCGCGAGCTCGTGCCCGGTCGCTGGCAGATGGCGGTCGAGGGCTTCACCGGCTTCATCTCGGGCATGCTCGAGCAGAATGTCGGCCCTGGCGGCAAGCGCTTCGTGCCCTATGTCTTCTCGCTGTTCATGTTCATCCTGTTCGCGAACATCATCGGCTTGCTCCCGTTCGGCATCGTCCCCGGCGTGCACCCGTTCACCGTGACCAGCCACATGACCGTCACCGGCGTGCTGGCACTGATCAGCTTCGCGATCGTGCTGCTCGTCGGCTTCGGCAAGCACGGCTTCCACTTCTTCTCGCTGTTCGTGCCGAGCGGCACGCCCGCACTGATGATCCCGCTGATCTTCGTGGTCGAGCTGATGTCGTTCCTGGTGCGTCCGTTCTCGCTCGGTCTGCGACTGTTCGTCGCGATGACCGCGGGGCATATCCTGCTCAAGGTGCTGGCCGCGTTCGTGATCAACGGCCTGAACCTCGGCGGGATGTATATCGGCCTGGTGAGCGCGCCGAGCATGCTGCTGATGATCGGCATCACGCTGCTCGAACTGCTGGTCGCCGCGATCCAGGCATACGTGTTCGCGTTGCTGACGTCGGTCTATCTGAACGACGCGGTCAATCTTCACTAAGTGGGCGAACCTTCACTAAGTTTTCCATTACCTAACTAATTTTCAAAGGGAATTTACCATGGACGCACAAGCAGCAAAGATGATCGGTGCCGGCCTCGCAGCGATCGGCATGGGCCTCGCAGCACTCGGCGTGGGCAACGTGTTCGCACAGTTCCTCGCCGGCGCTCTCCGTAATCCGGGCGCAGCCGACAGCCAGCAGGGCCGTCTGTTCATCGGTTTCGCAGCAGCCGAGCTTCTCGGTCTGCTCGCCTTCGTCACGATGATCATTCTCGTGTTCGTCGCCTAACCACTCGCTGAATTGGCCGGGCGACCGCGCCCGGCCGTTTCACGAAGGACCGACATGCCCCAGATTTCCCAGATAGCCGCTACCTACGCCTCGCAGATCTTCTGGCTGCTCATCACCTTCGGCATCCTGTATTTCGGGATCGGCAAGGGAATGGTGCCAAAGATCGTGTCCAACGTGGACTCGCGCGAAGGCCGAATCGCGGGCGATCTGGCGGCAGCTGTCGCTGCCCGTACGCAGGCCGATACGGTCCAGGCGAACTGGCAGGCCGAAATGGACGCGGCCCGCGTCGCGGCGCAGGCCGAGACCGCGGCAGCAGCCAAGCGCGCGGCAACCGCGTTCGAGCAGCAGGTCCACGCGGCCGACGCCGAACTCGCCGAACGTCTGGGTCATCACGATCTGGCGGTCGCGAACGCTAAGGCCGAGGCACTCTCGAACTTGCAGGGTGTCGCCGCCGAAGCAGCACAGCAATTGGCCGCCAAGGTAGCCGGCCTCCAGGTCAGCCTGGACGCGGCGACCGACGCGGTACGCAGGACGACGGCGCATGGCTAATCCAGATTCGGCCGCAAAGGTCATCCACGGCGAGGGCATGGCGCCCGAAGGTGCGATCGACAACCAGGGCCTTCAGGGGCACACGACAGCGCCCGGTGGCGTCGAGCATGTCGCCGACCCCGTTGATCACTTTCTGGGCCTGACTTCGACCGGCTGGGTCGCGGTGGCGATGATCGTCGTCATCCTGCTGATGATCTGGAAGAAGGTTCCAGGCATGATCGGCAAGATGCTCGACACGCGTATCGCCGGCATCCGCACGCAGCTCGACGAAGCCAAGGCGCTCCGTGCCGAAGCCGAGGCGATCCGCACCGAGTACGAGGCGAAGGCGAAGACCGCGCACGTCGAAGCCGAAGCTATGAAGGCTCACGCACACCACGAAGCCGCGGCGATCATCGCCAAGGCCAAGGCTGGTGCCGATGACCTCATGACTCGTCGCGCGAAGATGGCCGAGGACAAAATCGCCGCGGCCGAACGCGCCGCGATCGCCGAAGTCCGCGCGCGCGCTGCCGATGCCGCGGCGAAGGCTGCTGGTATCCTGATCGCCGAGCATCACGACGCAGCCGCCGACCGCATGATGGTCGACCGCTCGATCTCCGGTCTCAGCCGCCTAAACTGATCCTGCTCCTCTCCCCTCGGGGAGAGGGAGGGGCCCGCTGCGAAGCAGTGGGAAGGTGAGGGCACGTCCCTCCCGCGACTCATCACTATTGACGGCCGTCTCTTCCCGGGTTTCCGGCGGCCGAGTCTCCAATCTGAGCCCGTTGGAGAACACCTATGTCCTGGCTCATCCTCGCCGTCGCCGTCGTCACCGAAATTTGCTGGGCGCTCAGCCTGAAATGGGCGGCCACCCTTGCTACGTGGCAGGCCTCCAGCGTCCCGATCGTCCTCAGCTTCGTCAACATGGGCCTGCTCGCGCTCGCCATGCGCGGCCTCCCCGCCGGCACTGCCTATGCGATCTGGACCGGCGCGGGCGCGATCGGCGTCATCATCGGCGGCGTCATCCTGTTCGGCGACAAGGTCAGCGGCATCCAGGCCTGCTTCATGGCCCTGACCGTGGTGGGCATCGTCGGCACCAAGGTCTTCGCCCAAACCTAACCGCTTCTCTCGGCCCGCAGGGCTTTGAAGATTGATTCACGCGAAGGCGCAAAGGCGCGAAGAGAAGGAAGATTGGTTCGCGCAGAGGCGCAGAGAGCGCGGAGGAGTTGCGCTCTGGACTGATGTTCGGATTGCTAAGAGGATCTTGAGCCTTCGGCGATCAGAGAACCGACTCTAAATCCGATCGACCCTTCTCTCAGCGTCCTCTGCGCCTCTGCGCGAAAACGACCTTCTCTTCGCGCCATTGCGCCTTCGCGTGAAAATCACTTCTCCAGCGCCATGGGCGATCGCTGGCATAACCCCCTCGCACTCCCTAGATTCAGCAACGATGTCCTCCCCCAATTCCCCCGACCGGTTCAACGAAGACAAGTCCACATTCGCCGTTCGCGGCGGCGGTGAGGCGCCCGATCTCGCGGCAGGCGTAGCGGCGATCAGAAACGTGCTCGATACGCTGCCGATCCGCCCCGGCGTATACCGCATGCAGGATGCGCGAGGCGACGTGCTCTACGTCGGCAAGGCGCGCGCGCTACGGAATCGCGTCGCGAATTACGTCCAGGTCGAGCGCCTCACCAAACGCCTCCAGCGGATGGTGTCGCAGACCCGGTCGATGACGATCGTCACGACCAATAACGAAGCTGAGGCGCTGCTGCTCGAATCGCAGCTCATCAAGCGCTACCGCCCCGCGTACAACGTGCTGTTGCGCGACGATAAGAGCTTCCCCTTCATCCTTCTGCGCGACGACCACGCCTTCCCGCGCGTCCAGAAACACCGTGGCGCGCGCCGCGCGAAGGGCAATTACTACGGCCCGTTCGCCAGCGCCGGATCGGTCAACAACACGCTCAATGCGCTCCAGAAGCTCTTCCTCCTGCGCAGCTGCACCGACAGCTTCTTCAAGACCCGCGACCGGCCGTGTCTGCTGTACCAGATCAAGCGCTGCTCGGCGCCGTGCGTGGGACGGATCGACGAGGCCGCGTACCGGGAACTGACCGAGGATGCGAAGGCGTTCCTCGGCGGCAAATCGACCGGCGTGCAGGCGAAGCTCGGCGCGCAGATGCAGGCCGCCGCCGAGAACATGGACTTCGAACTCGCCGCACTCCTCCGCGACAGACTCCGCGCGCTCACCTTCATCCAGGGCACGCAGGCGATCAATGCGGAGGGCGTGGGCGACGCCGACATCTTTGCGATGGCGTGCAAGGACGGCCTCATCGGCATCCAGGCGTTCTTCATCCGCGGCGGCCAGAACTGGGGGCATCGCAGCTTCTTCCCGCAGCACACCAACGACGTTCCCGAGGACGAGGTGCTGACCAGCTTCCTCGGCCAGTTCTACGAGGAGGTCCCGCCGCCCAAGCAGATCCTGCTCGACCGCGAACTGACGGAAGGTGCACTGCTGGCCGAGGCACTAGGCGAACGCGCCGGCTACAAGATCGCGTTGCAGGTTCCGCAGCGGGGCGACCGCCGTCGCCTGATGGACCAGGCCAAGCGCAACGCGATCGAGGCGATCGAACGGCGCCAAGCCGAATCGACTACGCAGGCCAAGCTGCTGCGCGAAGTCGCCGAGCTGTTCGACCTCGCCGAGCCCCCCGAACGCATCGAGATCTACGACAACAGCCACATCCAAGGCACCGCCGCGACCGGCGCGATGGTCGTCGCCGGCCCCGAGGGCTTCCGCAAGGGTCAGTATCGAAAGTTCAACATCAAGAACAAGGATACCGCGCCGGGCGACGATTTCGCGATGATGCGCGAGGTATTCACGCGGCGGTTCTCGCGCGCGCAGGCCGAGGATCCCGATCGCGATTCGGGCGACTGGCCGGATCTCGTCCTGATCGACGGCGGCAAGGGCCAGCTCAACACGGTCAAGGCCGCCCTCGAGGAGATCGGCGTCGAGGACGTGTGCCTGGTCGGGATCGCTAAGGGCCCCGAACACGGCCGCGATGGCCGCGAGGTGTTCCACATGCTCGACGGCCGCGAGTTCCAGCTTCCGGTCAATGCGCCGGTCCTGTTCTATCTCCAGCGCCTGCGCGACGAGGTCCACCGGTTCGCGATCGGCGTCCACCGCGACAAGCGCAGCAAGGCGATCGGCGCGAGCCCGCTCGACGAAGTCCCCGGCATTGGCCCCGCACGCAAGAAGGCGTTGCTGATGCACTTCGGCACCGGTCGCGCGGTGCGCAACGCGAGCTTGCAGGACCTGCAACAGGCGCCGGGCGTGTCGGCTGGGGTGGCGCAACAGGTGTACGACTTCTATCATTCACGGTAGCGGCATGGACTTGGCCGCCGATCGAGAACGCACAGATCGCCGTGCGGGCCTGAAGACGATGACGTCCCGGATCGGGAAAAAATTATAACCCAAATCAAGTTGATTTGTATAAAATCACAACGCCATTTTCACTACTGATTGTTACATACTAATCCGTGACTACGCCTGTCTTCCTGACCATCGATACCGAGTTCGCGTGGCGCCACCATGCTGCCGGTCTGGATTGCGACGCGATCTATGCGCGATCGCTGGAACCGGCCGGGGTAGGGCTGGGCTATCAACTGGCGGAGCTCTCCCGGCACAATCTGAAGGCGTGTTTCTTCGTCGACCCGATGCCCGCGATCACGTTCGGACCGGCGCCGATCCGTCGGATGATCGATACGATCCTTGAGGCCGGGCAGGAGGTCCAGCTCCACCTCCACCCCAACTGGACCAGTGCGCGGGCGGGCGATCGCGGCGTCGCGCACGACCGGTTCCAACTTTACATGTACAGCCTCGTCGAGCAGACGGACCTGCTCGTTCGCGCGACGGAATTGCTGGTCGAAGCCGGCGCGCCGCACCCGATCGCGTTTCGCGCGGGGAGCTATGCCGCGAACGACGACACGCTGACCGCGCTCGGAGGCCTGGGCTTTGCCTATGACAGCAGCCACAACGGGTCGGAGGCGCCGCACACCAGCCGCATCTCGCTCCCCGCGCGCCAGATTGCCCCGGTCCGGTGCGCGAACGGCGCCGGCATCACCGAAGTCCCGGTGACGGTGATCGAGGACCTGCGCGGTCGGATCCGCACGTTTCAGCTCTGCGCCTTGTCGGCGGGCGAAAGCTACGACGCGCTCGAACATGCGGCGGTGTCGCATCATGCCGCGGTGACGATCGTCAGCCACGGCTTCGAGCTCGCCAACCGCCGCGGCACACGGGCCAATGCGGTCCATGTCCGCCGCTTCCAGGCATTGTGCACGATGCTCGCGGAGATGCGCGACGTGTTGCCGACCACGCATTTCACCGATCGCCCGGTGCTCGAACTCGGCCGTGACGACGTCCCACTCGGCCCCGACCCGGTACGCACGCGCTGGCGACAGGCCGAACAGCTGTGGTCGAACTGGATCTCGGAACGCCCTCGGTCGCGGCGCACCTGATACGCGCGCCCCTCAAGTGCGAACTAGGTATGACGCCGCCGATCGCTCTTGGCTCGGGTGATGCGTTGAGGAGTTGCGTCCGGCCGAACGAGGCTCGATGAACACCCATGCATCTCCGCGCCTCCGCCATCGTCGTCGCCGTTCGCCAGCATGGCGAGCATGGCGCGATCGTGCGTGCGCTGACCCGAAACGACGGCGTCCAGCCCGGCTACGTCCGTGGCGGGCGGTCGCGCGCGATGCGGCCGGTGCTCCTGCAGGCGAACGTGATCCAGGGCGAGTGGCGCGCGCGGACCGGCGAGCAGCTCGCCTCGTTGACCGCCGAGCTGATCCACAGCCGCGCGACGCTGCACGGCGAGCCGCTCGCCGCCGGTGCGCTCGAATGGGCGACTGCGCTGGCCGCCGCCGCTCTTCCCGAGGCGCAGCCCTATCCGCAGATTCACGACGCGCTCGACGGCGTGCTGGGTGCGATCGAGAGCGCGCCATCTGCGCGTGGCTGGGCGGCGGCACTGGTTCGGTACGAATTACTGGTGTTGGCGGAACTGGGGTTCGGTCTCGATCTCGACCGCTGCGTCGCGACCGGGGCGGAGGACGATCTCGGCTTCGTGTCGCCCAAGAGCGGCGCAGCCGTCTCGCGTGGGGCGGCGTTCGGGTATGAAGGCAAGCTCCTGCGATTACCCGACTTCCTGCTGGCAGGCGGTGAAGCGGCATGGCCGGACATCTTCGACGGCCTGCGGTTGACTGGCCATTTCCTCGCTCGCGACATCCTCGTCGACCGTCGCGCCGATCCGTTGGCGGCGCGCGACCGGCTGGTCGATCGCCTCAAAAGGGCGGTTGCGTGAGCGCGCACCGCCCGGCAAGGGGCCGCGCAGGAGAAACGCACATGCCCTTGATCGCGATACTGGCCGGCGACGGCATCGGACCCGAAGTCACGGCGGAGGCCCGTCGCGTGCTCGATACGCTCGGCCTCGACCTGACCTATGAGGAAGGCCTCGTCGGCGGTGCCGCGTACAAGGCGGTCGGCCATCCGCTGCCGCCCGAGACGCTCGACCTCGCCCGCCGTGCCGATGCGATCCTGTTCGGTGCAGTCGGCGATCCCGATTGCGATGCGCTCGAACGCCAGTTTCGCCCCGAACAGGCCATTCTCGGCCTGCGCAAGGACCTCGGCCTGTTCGCGAACCTGCGCCCGGCCAAGCTGTTCGCCGGCCTGGAGGATGCCTCCGCACTCCGCCCCGAGATCGCCCGGTCGATCGACATGGTCATCGTCCGCGAACTGACCGGCGACGTGTATTTCGGCGCGAAGGGTATCCGCACCACCGCCGACGGTCTGCGCGAAGGCCATGACGAGATGCGCTACGACGAGACCGAGATCGCCCGCATCGCCCGCGTCGGATTCGAGACCGCACGCACCCGCAAGGGCAAGCTGCTCTCGGTAGACAAGGCCAACGTCCTCGAAACCTCGCAGCTGTGGCGCGACGTCGTGATCGAGGTGTCGGCCGACTATCCCGACGTCGAACTCAGCCACATGTACGTCGACAACGCGGCGATGCAGTTGGTGCGCAACCCCGGCCAGTTCGACGTGATCGTCACCGGCAACCTCTTCGGCGACATCCTCTCGGACGAGGCATCGATGTGCGCCGGATCGATCGGCATGCTGCCGTCCGCGGCGCTCAACGGCTCGAACAAGGGCATGTACGAGCCGATCCACGGCAGCGCGCCCGACATCGCAGGGCAGGGCAAGGCCAACCCCTGCGCGGCGATCCTGTCCGCCGCGATGATGCTGCGCCACTCACTCGACCTCCCAGAAGCGGCGGATCGGATCGAAGCGGCCGTCGCTGCCGCGATTCTCGGCAACGCCCGCACGCCCGATCTCGGCGGCACGCTATCTACCCGCGACATGGGCGATGCAGTGCGGGCTAACCTCGTTTGACCGCCCAGTGATCGGTGACCTGCTGCAACTCGCGGTCGTCATCCCGACGTTCAATGAGAAGGCCAATGTCGCGACGTTGATCGCCAAGCTCGACCAGGCACTGGTCGGGCTGAACTGGGAGGCGATCTTCGTCGACGACGACAGTCCCGACGGCACCGCGGACGCCGCACGCGCGATCGCCCGGCTCGACAAGCGCGTCCGCGTGATCCAGCGGATCGGCCGGCGCGGGCTGTCGTCGGCCTGCATCGAGGGGATGTGCGCCACCGCCGCGCCGGTCGTCGCGGTGATCGACGGCGATCTCCAGCATGACGAGACATTGCTGCCGGCGATGCTCGATCTATTGAAGGACGGCGAGACCGACGTGGTGATCGGTTCGCGTTTCGTCAGCGGTGGCGGCACCGGCGAGTGGGACAGCGACCGCGTCGCCAAGTCGGCGCTCGCCACAAAGCTGTCGCGCCGCGTGCTAAAATGCGATCTCAACGATCCGATGAGCGGTTTCTTCATGATCCGCACCGACATCGTCCGCCACCTCTCGCCGTCGCTGTCGGCGATCGGCTTCAAGATCCTGCTCGACCTGCTCACCGCCTCGCCGACGCCGCTGCGCTTCGTCGAGGTGCCGTACACCTTCCGCTGCCGGACCGAGGGCGAGAGCAAGCTCGATCACGTCGTCGCGATGGAATATCTGATCGCGATCTACGACCGGATGTTCGGGCGCGTCGTGCCGGTGCGGTTCGCGATGTTCTCGGCGATCGGGGTGCTCGGCGTCGGTATCCACATGGCGGTGCTGACCGCGTTGTTCGTCGGGTTCGGCACGCACTTCCTGGTCGGCGAGATCGTCGCGACGCTGGCGGCGCTGACGTTCAACTTCTTCCTCAACAACGCGCTGACGTATCGTGATCGGCGGTTGAAGGGGTGGCGGCAATTGGTCGACGGCTGGGTGTCGTTCGCGGTGATCTGCTCGGTCGGCGCGGTCGCCAACGTCGGCATCGCCGCGTTCTTGTACGAGATGAGGGACGGGGCCTGGGCGGCCTCGGCACTGATCGGCGTGCTGGTCGGCGCGGTCTGGAACTACGCGCTGTCCTCGAAATTCACCTGGGGCCGGTACTAATCTTCTCGCTCCCCTCCCTGAAAGGGAGGGGCTGGGGGTGGGTAGGCCAGCTTAAGTCGCAATCGTTCCACGATCCGGAACCCGACCCACCCCCAACCCCTCCCTTCCAGGGAGGGGAGAATGACGCCCCCCGTAACAGGGGCATACACCCGCAAGGCTTGTCCCCGGGGTTGTCATCGCGGCTCCCCCCCGGCAAAGCGGCGCGCATGAAGCGCAAGACCGGCCAGGATCGTTCGATCACTCAGAATTGGCGTCCCGCGACGCGCGCCATCCGCGGCGGCACCGCCCGCAGCGAATATGGCGAGACGTCGGAGGCGTTGTTCCTCACCTCGGGCTATTGCTACGACAAGGCGGGCGACGCCGCGGCGCGCTTTGCCGGCGAGCAGGAGGGGATGACCTATTCCCGCCTGCAGAACCCGACCGTGCAGATGCTCGAAGAGCGGATCGCGCTGCTGGAAGGCGCCGAGGCGTGCCGGACGATGGCGACCGGCATGGCGGCGATGACCGCGTCGCTGCTGTGCCAGCTCCAGACCGGCGACCATCTCGTCGGCGGGCGTGCGGCGTTCGGCTCGTGCCGCTGGCTGACCGACACGCTGTTGCCGAAGTTCGGCATCGCCACGACGATCGTCGACGCGCGCGATCCGCAGGCGTTCCTCGACGCGGTCCGCCCCGAGACGAAGGTGTTCTTCTTCGAGACGCCCGCCAACCCGACGATGGACATCGCCGACCTCAAGGCGATCTGCGACATCGCGCGCGAACGTGGCATCACGACGGTGGTCGACAATGCGTTCGCGACGCCGGCCCTGCAGCGGCCGATGGAGTTCGGCGCGGACGTGACGGCCTACAGCGCGACCAAGATGATGGACGGGCAGGGACGCGTGCTCGCCGGCGCGGTTTGTGGCACCGAGGATTTCATCACCAACACGCTGCTGCCGTTCACGCGCAACACCGGCCCGACGCTGTCACCGTTCAACGCGTGGGTGGTGCTCAAGGGCCTCGAGACGCTCGACCTGCGCATCCACCGCCAGTCCGAAAACGCGATGAAGGTCGGCGAATTCCTCGAAGGCCGAGTGCCCCGCGTGCTGCATCCCTTTCTGCCGAGCCATCCGCAGCACGAACTGGCCAAGCGCCAGATGGACGCCTGCGGACCGATCTTCGCGTTCGAGGTCGAGGGGCGCGAACAGGCACACGCGTTGCTCGACGCGCTGGAGCTGGTCGACATCTCGAACAACATCGGCGACTCGCGCTCGCTGATGACGCATCCCGCCTCGACCACGCACGCGAGCGTCTCGCCCGAGAAACAGATCGAGATGGGCGTCACCGAGGGACTGTTGCGGATCAACGTCGGGCTCGAGGATGCACAGGACGTGATCGACGACCTCGATCAGGCCCTGAGGCAGGCGGGCCTGTGAAGGCCCTGTTCCCCAACGCGGCGACGACCGATGGGGTGACCGTGCGCGTGTCGGTCAGCTATCTGCCCGAACAGTCCGAGCCTGAACGTGGCCGCTGGTTCTGGGCGTATCACATCCGCCTCGAAAACGAGGGCACCGAGACCGTCCAGCTGCTCACTCGCCACTGGGTGATCACCGACGGCCGCGGTGCGCGTCACTCGGTCGAGGGTGAAGGCGTGGTCGGCGAACAGCCGGTGATCGAACCGGGCGCGAGCTTCGATTACGTCTCGGGCTGCCCGCTCGCGACCCCATCGGGTGCGATGCAGGGGAGCTACCAGATGGTCCGCGAAGACGGCGCCGTCTTCGCGGTCGAGATCCCCCGCTTCTCGCTGTTCGCCCCCGCGGTGCTGAATTGAAGCGCACGCATCTCCCGCTCAACGGCCTGCGCGTGCTCGACGCGGCGGCGCGGCATCTGTCGTTCACGCGTGCTGCGGACGAGCTTGCGGTGACACCGGCGGCGGTCGGGCAGCAGATCCGCGCGCTGGAGGATACGCTCGGCGTCGTGCTGTTCCGCCGCACCACGCGCGGGCTCGAACTGACGCCTGAGGCGGAAGCGGGTCTAGGCGCGCTCCGTGGCGGGTTCCTCCAGTTCGAGGAAGCCGTGCGCGCGATGCAGGCCGGGCAGTCGTCGAAATCGCTGACGATCGCCGCGCCTCGCGACCTGACCGAAAAGTGGCTGATGCCGCGGCTTGCGCAGATCGCCGAGGCCGACCCCGAACTGCGCTTCGTGCTGATCACCGCCGACGAGAATGTCGACTTCACCGAAGCCAATCTCGACCTTGCGATCCGCTGGGGTGATGGCCCGGGCGAGCATGAGGGCGAGGCCCTCGAATCCGAAGGCATGGTGACGATCGCCAAGCCCGGTACGGATAGCGAGGCCGCGATCGCATGGTCCGGAGAAGACGGCGTCGCGCTGGTCCGCGTCACCGATGCTGGTCTCGCGATCGACGCAGCAGCGGCGGGTCTTGGTCGCGCAACCGTGCCCGAACTGCTCGCGCGCCGCGATCTCGCGCAGGCGCGTGTGCGTCTGATCGGCGAGTCGCAGCCGTCGAAGGGTGGCTATTGGCTAGTCGCTCCCCTCCCGCAGTGGCGCCAGAAAAAAGTCCGCGCGCTTGTGGATGCCCTGACCGCGTGAGGCAACCCGGACGCAGGCCACGGCGCGCTGGCGTATCGCCGGTGCTGAAGACGCGGCGGCTGCGGTTGCGGCCGCTCGTCGAGGGTGACGCGACCGCGTTGCACCCGATGCTCGCCGATGCAGAGCTGATGGCCTATTCCGCCGACGGTCCGTTAGGCTCCGTCGACGACGTCCGCACCTATCTCGCCGAGGAAGCGGCGCCGGGTAATCAGCGCACCTGGGCGATCACTCGCACCGGTGACGATCGCGCGATCGGCTGGGTCTCGGGGAGCGAGGCCGATGGGGCAGGGGTGACGGAAATTGGCTTCATCCTTGCGCGTGAGGCCTGGGGGCGGGGAATTGCGCGCGAGGCGGTCTCGGCAGTGATCGATCGGCTTTTCGCGGAGGGTCGCAAGCGCGTGTTCGCCGATGCGGATACCGAGAATACCGCGTCGATCCTGTTGTTGGAGCGCCTGGGTTTCCGGCGCGAGCGGTTGTTGCGCGACGAATGGGAAACGCATCTGGGGTTGCGCGACAGCCTGATCTACGGGCTGTGCGCGGATAGCTGGCAGGCGGCTGGGCGCGCTTAGCCGCCGCCAAGATCCCTACAAACAACACCCCCCGGCGAAGGCCGGGGCCCAATTGGGGGACGCTGATAACGAAGGATATCGCTTCGTTATATCCACCTTTCCAATTGGGCCCCGGCCTTCGCCGGGGGGGTAATGATCGCGGAGGTGGTACGCTTACCGCGCCGCCAGTAACGCCAGCGCCCGCCCCATCAGCCCGGCGAATCGAACCTCGTTCACGCCGTCGTCCGCCCGGTGCCAGTTCCCGGTCGCCGCATACCAGCGTCCGTCCTTCGCCTGGACGAGGTAGTTCAAGGTCAGCACCCCGGGCTCACCGCCACCCTTGAATCCGACATATCGAAACCGCGCCGCAATCGCCGGATCGAGGCCGGCGTTGACGGCGAGGATCGCCCGCGTCGTAGCATCCGCTGCGCGCAACCGATCCAGCACCCCCGCCATCGCCGCCGGACTCGCAAACCATTCGACGCTGTCGATCGCAACCGGCTTCCCGGCGAACACGGTCGGGTCGAGCTTGGCGGTGGCAATCGTCGCCGCATTGGCGACGAGCAAACTGCGTCGCGCCTCCACCGAACCCGCTGCCCATGCCGCGGTCAGCGCCTTGTCGGACTTGAGTGCGAACATCTCGCGGGTGGTCATCACCGGGGCGGCGCCGCCTGCGCTGACCGCCAGCGCGTCGACCTTGTCGCGGCCGAGCGTCGTCATCAGCGTGTCCGTCGCGGTGTTGTCGCTGATCGAGATCATCAGCGTGGCGAGCGTCTGGAGCGTCAGCGGGGACTGCGCCGGCCAGGTCTGCAGGATGCCGGACGGGAGGGACGGACGGCCTAAGGTTACGATAAGGTTCCACTGCCGATCACCTTGCGCGACCTGCCGCGCGAGCTCGGCGAGGACCCAGAGCTTGAACGCCGAGCCGAGCGGAGCGGCTCGATCGACGTTATATCCATGCAATAACAATGGCTTGTCATCGCCGAGCGCATATAGTCCGAACCCGCTAGCCCCTGGCAGCGCGCGGAACTCCGCCTCGACCTTGGCGAGGCTATCGTCGCGCGCGCCCGTGCCGGTAATCAGCAGCCCGGTCGCGGCATGCGGCGCCTCGGGGGCGATCACCAGCCGAACGCTAGCCGTCCCGCGCGCATAGCCGACGACCAGATCGGCTGACCACGCCGACGTCGCCGTCAGCGAATCGATCTTCTGCGGCACGCCCAGCGTCGCCTTCAGTTGCTCGATAATCGCCGAGAACTGCGCCTTCGGCACCTTCTCCCGGAAGCTCGCCGCGAAATACGCGTCATACGCGCCGCGCCCGTCAAGGATCGCGATCAGCGCATCCGCCTTCGCCCGCAACGCCGGGTCCGCCACCGCGCCCTGCGCCACCGCACCGACCGGCAGCAAGGCCACCGCCAACGCCACCAGCCAGAGCGCGAGCCTGTGCATCAGTTCTTCAGCTTCCAACCGCTCTTCAGCAACCGGTAGCAGAGCGTCGCCAGCACCAGATCGATCACTAGGATCACGATCCCGCCGATCATTACCGGCGAGTCGGCGATCCCGAGGAACCCGTAGCGAAAGCCCGAGATGATGTAGAAGAAAGGGTTCGCATGGCTGAACGCGCGGAACGCGGGCGCCAGCTTGTCGACCGAGTAGAACGTCCCCGACAACAGCGACAGCGGCGCGATCACGAAGTTGGTGACTGCCGCGGCATGATCGAACTTGTCCGCCCAGATCGACGTCAGCACCCCCAGCAGCGCGAGGAACGTCGCGCCCAGCAACCCGAACCAGACGATCGCGAGCGGCGCATGCGGGGTCACGTGCACACCCGGGTACAGCGCCATCGCCGCCCACACCACGATCCCGACGATCACTGCGCGAGTCACGGCGCCGGCGACCAGCGCGCCCAGCAGTTCACCCGTCGACAAGGGCGGCTGGAGGTAATCGACGATCGTCCCCTGCATCTTGCCGACGAGCAGCGAGAAGCTCGCATTGGCGAACGCCGGGCCCATCATGCCCTGCGCGATGATCAGGCCCGGCGCGATGAAATCGGCGAACGCGACGATCTGGCCATCGACCGGAACCGGGCTCTTTGCGCCCGTCGCGATCGTGAATACGATCAGAAACAGCAGCGTCGTTATCGCCGGCGCCCACACCGTCTGAAGCTGCACCTTGAAGAACCGTCGCACCTCCTTGATATAGAGGGTTCGCAATCCCTCCCAGTTCACGCTCTTTATGACGGGAACGCCGGGGGCGGAATGCACCGCCGAATGGATTTCACCGATTGGGGGCTGGCTGCTCATAGGCGTTGCGGGTAATCGCTGCCGCTGCCGCCCGCAACCCGGCTGAGCAAGACTAAGGAACGAACATGTCCTGGACCGACGAGCGCATCGCGACGCTCAAGACGATGTGGGAGGCCGGCCAGACCGCCAGCCAGATCGCCGAAGCACTGGGTGGCGTCAGCCGCAACGCCGTCATCGGCAAGGCCCACCGCCTCGAGCTACAGGCGCGCCCGTCGCCGGTGAAGCCGAACGATCCCGAGGCGAAGGCGGCGGCTGCGGCCGAGGCAACGGCGTCGGCAGTCGCGGCGTCGCCCGAGTCTGTCGCGGCACCGGAGCCGGTCGAGGTCGAGGCTCCCAAGCCCGCCCCGGTCGCACCGTCCGTCGTCGCAGCCGCCAAGCCCGCGGCAACGGTCGAGCCGGAGCCGGCCGCCGAAGAGCCTGAGGACGACGAGGAGGATGAGGACGAGGCTGCTCCGGCCGTCGCCGCGCCCGTCCGTGCGCCGCAGCCGATCCTGCGCTCGGTCGGCCCAGGCGGCTTCCTCCGCCAGGCACCCGGCGAGCAGCAGCCGCCTAGCACGCCGGCCCCGCCGCGTCGTCTCGTGCCGGCCAAGCCGTCGGCCGAGATGGCGAACAAGACGAGCCTGCTCGAACTCAACGACCGCATCTGCAAATGGCCGCTCGGCCATCCCGGCGAACCCGACTTTCACTTCTGCGGCAAGGCGGTGAACCCCGGCTTCCCGTATTGCGTCGATCATTGCGGCCATGCGTACCAGGCGCAGCTCCCGCGCCGCGATCGTCGTCCCACGCCGCCGCTGCCGTTTGGTGGTCCGCGACCAAGATAACATTCTAATTTGATGGCAAACGGCTCTTCCAAGAGGTGCCACCCCGGCGAAGGCCGGGGCCCAATTGGGAAGGTCGCGGTAACTGAGCGCCGCCCGCGTTTAGCAACGTTGCCCAACTGGGCCCCGGCCTCCGCCGGGGTGGGGCACATGGAGGGGGTGGCACCCTTCCTTGTTCTCCCGCGAAGGCGGGAGCCCAGACTGGGTCCCCGCCTTCGCGGGGAAACAAGCTTGCGGCTGGCAACTGGCTATCGAATGGCGGATGCTACAGCTAGCAACGAAAAGGCCGCTTCCTCGTCTGAGGAAGCGGCCTTTTCTATATCAGCTAGTCATGGGCAAAGCCCATGTCGTCGGTCGCGGTGAACCGCGCCGGCCGGGCTTGGGCGAGTCCGCTGCCAGCGTGGCAGCGGCCGCCCTGCGCCTTAGAACCTAAACGCCACCGTGCCGCGCAGGCTGTGCCAGCGGAAGTTGTCATCCGAGCGCTTGAACGCCGTCCCCGCCGTGTTCGGCGCGAGCACGAACGGATTGTTCGCCGGCTGCGTGCCGCGCGTCACGAGAACGCGGGCGTCGTCGTCCTGATACTGGTGAAACATATATTCCATGCCGACCGAGATGTTCTTGCCGAGCTTCTGCTCGATGCCACCGCCGCCGGTGATGCCGAACTGGTTCTTCTTGCCGCTCTGCGCATAGGCATTGGCGGTGTTGCTCGAATAGAAATCGCGGTTGATGCGTGCATAGCCTGCACCGAACGTGCCGTAGAACAGCGTCGTGTTGACCGCATAGCCGGCGCGGCCGCGGATCGAGGCCTCCCAGGCGAGGTCGCGCGTCATCGTGTAGAAGGCGGGCGTGGTCGAGAAGGCGGTGACGCTGTCGCGGATGTTCGACTTGCCGAACTCGCCGACGACGCCGACGACGATGTTGCCACGCTGCTGGTCGATGCCGACGCGGGCGTAATAGGCGGTGTTGTCCTTGTCGTTGCGGCAGCCACGACCACCGACGGCAGGAGCGGTGCTGCTTCGTGCGGCGCCGTTGCAGAAGCCCGGCGAGAACGCGTTGGCGCCGGCAGCGGTCGTGACGGCGTCACCGAAGCGGCCATCGAGGTTGCGATCGAACAGGATCGACGAACCTTCGTCGTTCGGCTGCACGTCATAGCCACCGGCCGCACCGAAATAGATGCCGCTGAACGGTGCGTCTTCGGTGATCTCCTGCGCCGCGACAGGCATCGCGGCAAAACCCAGCGTAGCGGCGCCAGCAAGCGCCAGCATCATCGTCTTAGTCATATTCACTCCCGGAAACTTCATGACAGGTTTTTCATAAACGGCCGGTTCCGCGAAAGTTATCCCCCCAAAGCAACAATCTATATCAATGTGACTTTTGCATCACAGGGAGAACAAACAGAGCCTGTGGCTTTGTCCGACGCCTGCGGCTACGTTCCCGCCATGGCTGAAGATCTGTTCGCGTCCCCCTCGGCGCCCGGCGCCGGCAAAACCGCCGCCAACACCTATGACGCGTCGTCGATCGAGGTGCTCGAAGGCCTCGAACCTGTACGTCGCCGCCCCGGCATGTACGTCGGCGGTACCGACGAACGCGCACTGCATCACCTCGCCGCCGAAGTGCTCGACAACGCGATGGACGAGGCGGTCGCCGGCCACGCGACGCGGATCGAAGTCACGCTCGAAGCGAACAACCGCCTGACGATCGTCGACAACGGTCGCGGTATCCCGGTCGATCCGCACCCGAAGTTCCCCGACAAGTCCGCGCTGGAGGTCATCCTCTCCACGCTTCACTCGGGCGGCAAGTTCGCGGGCAAGGCCTATGCGACCTCAGGCGGCCTGCACGGCGTCGGCATCAGTGTCGTCAACGCGCTGTCGTCCGACACCGTCGTCGAAGTCGCGCGCGACCGCCAACTCTATCGCCAGCGCTTCGCCAAGGGCCTGACGCTCGGACCGATCGAGCACCTCGGACCAACGCCCAACCGTCGCGGCACCAGCGTCGCTTTCACCCCCGACACCGAGATCTTCGGCACCGAACTGAACTTCAAGCCGCAACGCCTATACAAGCTCGTCCGCTCGAAGGCGTATTTGTTCGCCGGCGTCGAGATCCGCTGGCATTGCGCACCCGACCTGATCGCGGACGATACCCCCGCGCAGGCCGTGTTCCAGTTCCCGGGCGGCCTCGCCGATCACCTCCGCGACCAGATCGCCGGCCGCGAATGCGCGACCTCCGACTTCTTCTCCGGCTCGCAGGACTTCCCGAGCGCGAACGGCGAAACCCAGGGCCGCGTCGAATGGGCGGTCGCATGGCCGCTGTGGAGCGACGGCTCGTACAGCTGGTATTGCAACACCATTCCGACCCCCGACGGCGGCACGCACGAGCAGGGCCTCCGCCAGGCGCTGGTCCGCGGCCTGCGCGCGTTCGGCGATCTCGTCGGCAACAAGAAGACCAAGGATATCAGCGCCGACGACGTCATGGTCGGCAGCGAGCTGATGCTGTCGGTCTTCATCCGCGAACCGCAATTCCAGAGCCAGACCAAGGATCGCCTCACCAGCCCCGAAGCCGCCGGCCTCGTCGAGAAGGCGGTGCGCGATCATTTCGACCATTTCCTCAGCCACAACATGGAGCGCGGCAAGGCGCTGCTGAACTATGTGCTGGAGCGGATGGACGAGCGCCTGCGCCGCAAGCAGGAACGCGACGTCAAGCGCAAGACCGCCACTTCCGCGCGGAAGCTGCGCCTGCCGGGCAAGTTGACCGATTGCTCGGCGAACTCGCCAGAGGGCACGGAACTCTTCATCGTCGAGGGCGATTCGGCTGGTGGCTCGGCCAAGCAGGCGCGTGACCGGAAAACGCAGGCGATCCTCCCGATCCGCGGCAAGATCCTCAACGTGGCGTCGGCGACCAGCGCGAAGATCTTCGCCAACCAAGAAATCGCCGACCTCACCCTCGCGCTGGGCTGCGGCACCCGGAAGGACTGCACCCCGGACACGTTGCGCTACGAACGCATCGTCATCATGACCGACGCCGACGTCGACGGCGCGCACATCGCGACGCTGCTGATGACGTTCTTCTTCCAGGAGATGCCCGAACTCGTCCGCCGCGGGCACCTCTACCTCGCGCAACCGCCGCTCTATCGCCTGACCGTCGGCACCAAGAGCGTCTACGCACGCGACGACGCGCACCGCGCCGAACTCGAACGCACCGTGTTCAAGGGCAAGAAGGTCGATGTCGGCCGCTTCAAGGGACTCGGCGAGATGAACCCGAGCCAGCTCCGCGAAACCACGATGGACCCCGCCACCCGCGGCATGCTCCGCATCACGCTTCCGCAGGAATACGAAGAGCGCGCGCAGGTAAAGGACCTGGTCGACCGCCTGATGGGCAACAACCCCGCGCACCGCTTCGCCTTCATCCAGGAGAACGCGGGGCGGATGGACGAGGAAGCGATCGACGCGTGACGTAACGGTAGAGCGTGTCGGGAACGGGTAGCGATGTCGCGCCCGTCCGAAAAGGACACGGAGGCGGCCCGAGTTCGCCAAGCTCGCCACCCCCATTGTGTTCACCCGCGAAGGCCGGTGCCCAGCCCGGCCTCCCGCCTTCGCGGGAGTACAACCTGGGCACCGACATAACTTTTACACGAGTACCTACTGCTTGTAGGCGACCAGCGTCGACGTTTTCCCACGTTTGATGTCGTTGACGTCGATCGTCATCGTCTTGCCGTCGGGCGAGACCGTCATGAGGAATTTGCCGGTCACCTTGCCTTCGAACATATCGGTCTCGTGCAACGTGCGGGCACTGGGCTGCGTCAGGGACACAGTCGTCCAGCCCGGATCGCCCGTCACCGGCACTGCCGGATCGCCGATCGTCGCGGCGAACGAGATGCCGATCGGCGTCGAATAGGTCACGACCTTGCCGACCTGCGCGAACGTGAACGTCAGCCCGCTGTCGGACACCTGCGCATCCTTGGTCTGACGCCAAGAGCCCGACGTGGCATGCGCGCCGGCAGGAGCGGGGGCAACGCGATCGCTGACCGACGTGCCGGTGATCGGAACGCCGGTCGTGCCCACCGTCTCGCTGAATGCCGTCGCAATCGATTTTCCGTCGGCAGACAGTGTCTCGGTCGCTTCGCTGACGATCTTGCCGCCCTTCTTCGTCGCGTATTTCACGACCGCCGGATCGACGACGGTGACCGACATCTCGTCGTAGTAAGGCTGTCCAGCCACCGCATGCCAGCCACCGTCGGCGACAACCTTCACCACCGGCTTGCAGGTGGCGCAGGTGTATAGTCCCTTGTCTATCAACGTGCTGGAAGGTTTGGTGGACAATTGACTGGCACTGATATCACCCTTCCAAGTACCCGACAGGACGTCTTGTGCGACTACCGGCGATATCGCGGTCGATGCCAATGCTATGCCGATTGTAAGTTTGATCATGATTATCTCCCCTGTACTTTGACGAGGTCATTCGAATCGAATCAAAGCACACAGGATCCTGGCGCCGCGTCTTCCGATGCATGCGCTTGTTTAAGGTGATGCGACAGGGTGACGGCGATATAATCTCGGTCAGCTTTGGTGGGTGATGCAAGCGGTGTTGCTCCCGGCGGCGCGCGCTCGTATCAGGCGGTTCGGGCGGCCGCTAAGGGTCGCCCTCGCTGTTTGAAGGAGCTTGCCGTCGTGACCATCACCCCGCTCATGCCCGTCTACCCGCGGTGTGGCGTGCGTCCGGTCCGAGGCGAGGGCGCGTACCTCTTCGGCGAGGACGGCCAGCAGTATCTCGATTTCGCCAGCGGCATCGCGGTCAACGCGCTCGGTCATGGTCACCCGCATCTGACCAAGGCGATCGCCGAGCAGGCGGCCACGCTGATGCACGTGTCCAACCTGTACGGGTCGCCGCAGGGCGAGCATCTCGCGCAGCGCCTCGTCGACAACAGTTTCGCCGACACGGTGTTCTTCACCAACTCGGGCGCGGAAGCGGTCGAGTGCGCGATCAAGACCGCGCGGCGCTATCACTTCGCCAACGGTAACCCCCAGCGCCACACGCTGATCACGTTCGACACCGCGTTCCACGGGCGTACGCTCGGGGCGATCTCGGCGACCAACCAGGCGAAGATGCGCGACGGGTTCGAGCCGCTGTTGCCGGGGTTCGCTTATGCGAAGTTCAACGATCTCGAAGGCGCACTCGCGCTGATCGACGACAACACCGCGGGCTTCCTGGTCGAGCCGATTCAGGGCGAGGGCGGCATCCGCCAGGCGAGTCACGAGTTCCTCACCGGCCTGCGCAAGGCGTGCGACGAACACGGCCTGCTACTGGTCCTCGACGAGGTCCAGTGCGGCTACGGGCGCACGGGGAAATTCTTCGCGCACGAACTGTACGGTATCACGCCGGACATCATGGCGGTCGCCAAGGGTATCGGCGGCGGCTTCCCGCTCGGCGCCTGCCTCGTGACCGAGGAAGCCGCCAAGGGCATGGTCGCCGGCACGCACGGATCGACCTATGGCGGCAACCCGCTGGCGATGGCGGCGGGCGAGGCCATCCTCGACGTGATGCTGGAGGACGGCTTCCTCGACAACGTCACCGCGATGGGCGACCGGTTGCGGCAGGGGCTCGAGCAGATGATCCCCAACCACGATCACCTGTTCGACAGCGTTCGCGGCACCGGGCTGATGCTCGGGCTGAAGCTCAAGAGCGACAGTCGTGCGTTCGTCGCGTTCGCGCGCGACAACCACAATCTGCTGCTGGTTTCGGCGGGCGAGAACGTCGTCCGAATCCTGCCGCCGCTGGTGATCGACGAGAGCCATATCGCCGAGTGCATCGACAAGCTGTCGACCGCCGCGCGCGTCTACGTACCCGCCGCCGACGATTGAAATCTTCCGCTCATCCTGAGTAGCCATTGAGCGAAGCCGAAATGGCGTATCGAAGGGCCCGCCGATACCGGGCGCGACCTTTGGTACCAGGCCCTTCGATACGGGTCTTCGGCTTCGCTCAGCCCCTACTCAGGACGAACGGTTTTACCGAATAACGGCCTGCATGACTGGAGCCGATGCTTTGACCATCCGCCATTTCCTGAATCTCACCGACGCCGGAGCCGACGGCATCGCCGCGATGCTCACCGACGCACTCGACCGTAAGGCCGCCCGCGCCGGCTTCCCCAAGGGACGCGTCGACGCCGACGCGCCGCTCGCCGGCCACACGCTGGCGATGGTGTTCGAGAAGAGCTCCACCCGCACGCGCTTCTCGTTCGACATGGCGATCCGCCAGCTCGGCGGCACCTCGATCGTGTCCGACGGCGGCTCGATGCAACTCGGCCGCGGCGAGTCGATCGCGGACACCGCGCGCATCCTGTCGGGCTATGTCGACGCGATCATGATCCGCACCGACGATCACGCCAAGATCGAGGAGATGGCGCACTACGCCTCCGTCCCGGTCATCAACGGCCTGACCGACGCGTCGCACCCTTGCCAGATCATGGCCGACCTGCTGACGATCATCGAGAGCGGCAAGGCGCTGCCCGGCCTCAAGGTCGCGTGGCTCGGCGACGGCAACAACGTGCTCGCCTCGATCGTCGAGGCCGCCGGGCTGATGCAGTTCGACGTCGTCGCCGCCTGCCCGCAGGGGTTCCAGCCCGAGGAAGAGGCCATCACGCGGTCGTCGGGTCGGGCGCGCGTCGTCTCGGATCCGCGCGAGGCGGTCGAGGGCGCTGACATCGTCGTCACCGACACCTGGATCTCGATGGGGCAGGCGCATGCCGAGGCCAAGCTGAAGGCGCTCACCCCGTACCAGGTCGACGCCGCGCTAATGGCACTCGCCAAGCCCGACGCTAAGTTCCTCCACTGCTTGCCCGCGCATCGCGGCGAGGAAGTTACGCCCGACGTGATCGACGGCCCGCAGTCGCTGATCTGGCAGGAGGCCGAGAACCGCCTCCACGCGCAGAAGTCGGTCCTGCGCTGGTGCTTCGGGCAGATCGGTTGACCTGAACGGGCAGGGTCACCATCTGGCGGACGATGAACGATACGCCAAAATTCGACCCCAACGTGACCGATCTCGACCGCGCGCTGGCCTTCGCGATTCCAACGCGTAGTGCGCGCGGCCGGATCGTGCGGCTCGGCACCGCGCTCGACGAAGTGCTTGCAGCACATGCCTATCCGCCCGCG
Source organism: Sphingomonas sp. PAMC26645 (assembly GCF_004795835.1). Classification (NCBI taxonomy): domain Bacteria; kingdom Pseudomonadati; phylum Pseudomonadota; class Alphaproteobacteria; order Sphingomonadales; family Sphingomonadaceae; genus Sphingomonas; species Sphingomonas sp. PAMC26645. Next base: position 3,834,826 of record NZ_CP039249.1, on the reverse strand, counting down.
ATCGAGAGGCTGCTCGCCGAGGCGCTTACGCTTGCCGCGCTGATCGGTTCGACGCTCAAGGATTCGAGCGGCCAGCTGACGATGCAGACGCGCACTGACAATGGCGTCGTCCAGCTGCTCGTCTGCGATTACCGCGGCGGCGAAGTGCGCGGTTATATCGAGTACGACGCGGACAAGCTCGCCGAAGCCCCCGCAGAGCCTTCGCTGTTCGCGCTGTTTGGCGCCGGCTATCTCGCGATCACGTTCGACATGGCGACCAGCAACGAACGCTATCAGGGCATCGTCCCCCTCGACGGCGACACGCTGTCGCAGGCCGCGCAGAGCTATTTCACGCAGTCCGAGCAGATTCCGACGATGATCCGCACCGGCATGGCGAAGGGCCCGGACGGTCGCTGCATTTCGGGTGGCCTGTTCCTCCAGCACCTCCCCGAGGGAGAGGACGGTCGCGAACGCCTGCACACCAAGCTCGACCATCCGGAATGGGAGCATGTCGCGACGCTCGGCAACACGATGGGCGTCGAAGAGCTGACCGATGCGACGTTGCCGCTGGAAACGCTAGTGTGGCGCCTGTTCAACGAAGAGGAAGACGTCCGCATCCTCGCGGATATCCCGATCATGCGCGGGTGCCGCTGCGATCCGGATTATATCCGGGGCGTGATTTCGAAATTTCCGTTGGAGGAACGCCAGTCGATGGCGGACGAGACCGGCTTCATCATCGTCGACTGTGCGTTCTGTGCGAAGAAATTCCCGGTGCCGGTGGAGGGATAAAACCCTCTCCCTATTGGGGAGAGGGAGGGGCCCGCGCAAAGCGTGGGAGGGTGAGGGGCGTGAGGCGCAGAACACCAGTTCCAACCACCCCTCACCCTTCCGTCGCCTACGGCTCCTCCGTCCCTCCCCCCGGAGGGGAGAGGGAGCGAGTATTAACCGCAATTTTACGCCTCCCCGTTACCTTTGATCCCGTGCTCTTATTCAGCACGTTTCTCCCTTGTGGCGCGTGTCCGCGCCAAACTCGGGGCCGCTCCGCCGGGCGGCCCCTTTCTTTTTTGCGCTCGCTGGCCTAGCGAACACGCATCATGACATCCCCTGCTCCCTTTGCGGTCGCCCTCGTCTCGGGCGGGCTCGACTCGATGGTATCCGCCGCGCTTGCGCGCGAAGCCGGCCAGCGCGTGCTCGCGCTGTCGTTCGATTATAACCAGCGTCACCGGATCGAACTCGACGCCGCGCGTCGCGTTGCCGGTGCACTCGGTGTCGAACGCCATATCGTCCTGCCGATGGACCTGTCCGCGTTCGGCGGGTCCGCGCTGACCGCCGATATCGACGTGCCGAAGGATGGCGCGGGTACCGAGGACGGCGGCGGCATTCCCGTCACCTACGTGCCCGCGCGCAACACGATCTTCCTCAGCCTTGCGCTCGGCTGGGCCGAAGCGGCCGGCGCACGCGACATCTATATCGGCGTCAACGCGCTCGATTACTCCGGCTATCCCGATTGCCGGCCGGAGTTCATCGCCGCCTTCGAAGGCCTCGCCGAACTCGCGACCAAGGCCGGCGTCGAAGGCGAACCGTTCCGCATCCAGGCACCGCTCCAGATGATGACCAAGGCGGACATCGTTCGCGAAGGCACGCGGCTCGGCCTCGACCTGGGCCTGAGCTGGTCGTGCTACGATCCGACGCCTGCCGGTGAGCATTGCGGCGAGTGCGACAGCTGCCGCCTGCGTTCGCGTGGCTTCGACGAGGCGGGGATCGCGGACCCGACGCGCTACGCCGTCAAGCCGGCCTGACATGAGCTACGCCGTCAAGGAAATGTTCCTCACGTTGCAGGGTGAGGGCGTCAACGCCGGTCGCCGCGCAGTGTTCATCCGGTTCGCTGGCTGCAACCTGTGGTCGGGCCGCGAACAGGATCGCGCGACCGCGGTTTGCAAGTTCTGCGATACCGAGTTCGTCGGCACCGACGGGCTGGGCGGCGGCAAGTTTGCCGATGCGCAGGCTTTGGCGTCAGCGGTAGCGGGCTTCTGGGGAGAAGGGGTGCACGATCGATTCGTCGTCCTGACCGGTGGCGAGCCGATGCTCCAGATCGATGACGCTATCGTCGATGCGCTGCATGCGCAGGGTTTCCGCATCGCGATGGAGAGCAATGGCACGATCCCGGCGCACCCCGGTATCGACTGGGTCTGCATCAGCCCCAAGGCCGGCAGCATCGTCGTCCAGCGTGCCGGGCACGAGCTTAAGCTCGTCTGGCCGCAACCGGGTAGCGACATCGAGGAAGTCGAGACCTGGGATTTCGAGAACTTCCTGCTGCAGCCGCTCGACGATCCCAAGGCGGATGCGAACCGCGAGGCCTGCGTGGATTTGGTGATGGAGCGCCCGCAATGGCGACTGTCGCTCCAGACGCACAAGCTGCTCGGCCTGCGCTGATCGATCGAAATAGGACGCAAGGGTAGGGGGCGCTACCGTCCCCATCCGTCATCCCAGCGAAAGCTGGGATATCCCCGTGTGACGTCCGTCATCTGATCCGCAAGTCACCCCAGCTTTCGCTGGGGTGACGGGGGCAGTGAAGTGACGCCCCCCGAGCCAGCCCTCTCAGCGAGTCGCCATACCCAAACCGACCGGCGGCCAGTTCTGCGCGCCGCACTTCTTCACGACCCATTCGCCCTTCTTGTTCCAGCAGATCGGATCGAGGCGGATCATCATCGGTGCCCCCCGTTCGCGACCGATGTACCGGGGAAAGCGCTGCTCGCCCCACGGGATCAGGCTGTTGCGCAACTCGCGCGAGCGCGCCAGCGCGACGTCGGCGAAATGACCGCGCGGTGCGAACACAGCATCGCGCCCGATCGACCCTGCGGTCTGGCAAAAGCCGTATTGCGCAGCCACAGTGGCAAAGCTCGAATAGGTCCGCGTCCCGAACTGGTCGAGCGCGGTCTGGCCGGCCTTGGGGCCCGCCGCCTTGTTCACGCGCACGAAGTATTTGGTCAGCGTGTCGAACGCCCCCTTCAGCTCTTCGCCGTGATCGGCCAGGATCGAATTGTAGTTCGGCACGGTCAACAGCGTCGGTTCGAACTGGCACTGCAACGCCGCGACGTTGAGCGCCGCACGCATGTGCCACACCAGCGCCGCGCGCATTTCCGCCGACGTCGCGCCGGGCAGGGCCTGGCCAAGGTCGGATTCTTCACCGGTGACGGCTGCGCCCGAAAAATCGCGCGACTGTAAAAAGAACTGCGCCGACGCCGACTGCGCCACAGCGAGCCCGCTCGACGCCACGCAAAGCGCGAGCGCGGTACGCAACACCTTCATTCCAACCTCCCCAGGGCATGCCAAGTGATCGAATCTAAAGCGTTTCCGTGAAACTCCCAAGCGATTTTAACCTTTTCGACCTGTCGTCCGACGCCGTTGCCGGGTGGGAACGTCAGAAATCCGTCGGCGCCGAAACGATCGCCCGACGAGGATGCCATGGGGGTGCCGTAGAGTGCCCAATAGAGGGTGCGGCCGCACGTGCCTCGATCGCCGAAACCCATCGCGCACCACCGATAACGAAAAGGGCCGCCCGGTTGCCCGGGCGGCCCTCCCCAACGTCGTAATTTCCTTGCGGAAATTACATTGCGTTGGTGGTCATCGCGTTGTTCGTCATCATGGTGTCGTTCGACATCATCGTGTCGTTCGCCATCATGGTGTCGTTGGCCATCATGCCACCGTTCGACGCGCCGTCGACTGCGGTCATGTTGTCGGACATCGTGTCCATGCCCTCAGTGGCGTTCATGTCGGTGACCATCGTGTTGTCGGTCGTGGTCTCGGTCTTGGGACCGCAAGCCGAAACAGCGAGTGCTGCGCTGGCGATCAGCGAACCGGTCAGAACCTTGGAAATGAGTGCACGCATGTGGAAGCTCCCTAGATAGAGGATTTGGCTGGCTGCTCGCCCTTAATACCCAAATCGTAGTGGACATTAATCCGATAACGCTTTGCCCTCAAGCCTCGTTTTCTCAAGGACAAGAAACTGTTTCAAGGAAAGCATCGGCCGTCAACGCCAGGGCGGCGTCGAAAGTTGCAAGGTCGGCCGGAATGCCGAGCGATTGCAGGCTGGTAACGCCGTATTCCGGCAGGCCGCAGGGCACGATACCACCAAAGTGCGACAGGTCGGGGTCGACGTTGACCGAGAAGCCGTGGAGTGTCACCCAGCGCTTAACCCGCACCCCGATCGCCCCGATCTTCGCCTCTCGACCCCGATCGAGCGTCCAGATGCCGACCCGGCCATCGACCGCGAATGCCTCGACGCCGAGTTCGCCGAGCGCCGCGATCACCCAGGATTCGAGCGCGTGGACGTAGCACCGCACGTCGCGCCCACGCTTGGTCAGGTCGAGCACGACATAGCCGATCCGCTGTCCCGGTCCGTGATAGGTGTATTTGCCGCCACGCCCGGTCGGGATCACCGGAAAGCGCGCGTCGATCAGGTCGCCGGGCTCGGCGCTGGTGCCCGCGGTGTAGACCGGCGGATGTTCGAGCATCCACAGCAGTTCGCGCGCGTCACCGGTGCCGACTGCGACCGCGCGCGCCTCCATCTCGGCCAGCGCGTCCGCATAGGGGGTCAGGCCGGCGCTGGTCCGCCATTCGATATCGGAGAGGGGAGGAGTGGTCACCGAACCCAATTGCGCACCCGTGCCGCAAGTTGCAACCGCGACGAGCGTTTCAACCATGTGGTCAAGCGCGAGGGCTTGGGCTACCTCGCGCAGGAATGGGAATGGCGGGAGCACGGACATGGCGACGACAGGCGCGACGACAGGGACAGTCAACGCACGCGTGAAGATGGTAACGGTCTGGGATCGCACGATCGAGGTGCTGAACGGGCGCACCGGCATGATCGCGCCGATCGCGCTGCTTGGCATGTTGCTGCCGACGGTCGTGCGGGACGGATTCGTCGCGTTCACGTCGCGCGCAAATCCGGTTTCGCTGCTGGTCGGCGCAGTCCTGACGATCGGTGCGCTCGTCGCGATGATCTGGGCGCAACTCTCGATCGTCGCGATCGCGACCGATCCGGCGGTCGATGCCGCGTCTGCACGTCGGCAAGGGAGCGCGCGCGTCTTGCCGGCGCTTGGCATCACCGTCCTGTTGACGATCGTCGCGTTCCTGCTCGCGGTGCCGCCGATCGTCGTTCTGGTGCAGTCCGGTTTCGACTTCGCCGCTGCCGCCAATGGCTCCAGCGCGCAGATGACGCCGCCCAGCGTCGGTGCCGCCAGCTTCACCGCGCTCTACGGTCTCGCCTATCTGCTCGTGCTGCTCTGGATCGGCGCGCGATTGGTGCTGCTTAATCCGGTCATTCTAAACGAACGCCTCGGTGTCGGCGCGATCCGTCGGTCGATCCAGCTGACCAAGGGCATGACGTGGCGGATCATCGGCGTCTTGGTGCTGTTCTGCATCGTGCTGCTGGTTGCGACCGGCGCTGCGCAGTCCGTCACGGGTATCGTCTTCCGACTCGTGCTAGGCGCGGATTCCGTCGCGACGGCGGCCTTCCTTGCGGGGGTCGCGGGCTCGATCGTCACCACCGCCTTCACGGCGCTAGCCGCTGTCTTCACCGCGCAGCTCTATGTCGCGACCAGAGAGAAACACGCCGTCCCATGAAGCTCGATTTCGCGACCGTTCTCACCGACGCCTGGACGCTGTTCAAGCGCGACCGCGACCTGTTGCTGCGGATCGCCGCACCGTTCCTGTTCCTGCCCGCCTTCGCGCTCGCGTTGGTCGTGCCCGATCCGCCGATGCCGGACGCGGCGGCGGGCAATAATGAGGCCCAGGCGATGGTCTGGGCCGATGCGGTGCAGACCTGGGCGGCGGCGCATGGCGGCTGGTACCTGCTCGCCTATGTGATGAGCTTTTTCGGGACGTCGTTGTTCTACGCGCTGTATCTCGATCGCGACCAGCTCGATTTGCGGCAGGCGTTGACGCGCTGCCTGCGGATCTTCCCGCGGTTTTTGCTGGCGATGGTGATCGTCTCGCTGCCGGCCGGGGCAGGGCTGCTGCTGTATGCGATTCCGGGGTTGTACATCCTGGGGCGGACGATGCTGACCGGCCCGGCGATGTTCGCCGAAGCCCCGGTCGGCGCGCTGGCGGCGATCCGCCGCAGTCTCGTACTCAGTCGTGGTTCGGGGTTGCCGTTGATGGGTCTGGCGGCGTTCAGCTACATCAGCGGCTGGCTCGTCGGCGCGCCGTTCATGATGGCCGACAAGGCGCTGCGCGACGGCGGGCAAGCCAACCCGGTCGCGCTGGCGATCGTCGACGCCGGCGCCGCGGTGGCGGCCATGGCGGCGGGTATCGCGATGGCCCTGATCGCGATCTCGGCTTACCGGCGGCTGGCGCGGTAAGGGGCGAGCCCCGTCTAATAGAACAGCACCTCCCCGGCGGAGGCCGGGGACCAGTTGGAAAGGTCGCAGTAACGACGCGCGACCTCCGTTAGCAACGTTTCCCAACTGGACCCCGGCCTCCGCCGGGGAGGTAAACGGGGTTGAATGGGATAGGCGACGAACCAAGCCAAAGTGGCTGCTACACTTGCTTAGCCAAATACGGAATCTGCGGCGCCGTCTCCGGCGGCAGCAACCCGGAAGCCCGCGGGTCGGGAAACGTCTCGATCGTCCGCTTCACCGCCACGAAACCCTGCGCCCGATAAAACCCCAGCGCACTCGGATGATCGAGCGTGCAGGTGTGCAGCCACACCCGCCCCACCCCCTTGGCCCAGGCCCGCGCGCACGCTTCGGCCATCAACCACCGCCCATGACCTTGCCCCGCCAGTTCCGGGATCAGCCCGAAATACGAAATCTCGCACGCACCCGCCTCGCGGAAATCGAGTTCGAGCATCCCGACCTCAATCCCCGCCGGATCGAGCATTGCATACACCCCGATTCCCGGATCATGGACGATCGCCGCCAGCGCATCGTCCGCCATCACCAACCGCGAGAACCACAGCCACGGGCTCCCCACCCGCCGGAACAGCGCGCGGTATTTCTCCAGCGCCGGTCGATCCCACTTCACCAGCCGAAACCGCGATCCCGGGCTCGGTCGCAGCGGTGGCCGCGTCCGCAGCTCCAGCGTCGTGACGATCGTCGCGAGAACGTCGTCGGCAACCGGGATCAGCGCCACTGGATCACGACCACGTAGCGCGAGGGGGTAAGCTCATCAGGATCGCGTCGATGTTGCCGCCCGTCTTGAGCCCGAACAAAGTCCCCCGGTCATAGACGAGATTGAACTCGGCATAGCGCCCGCGCCACTCGAGCATCTGCGCCTCGTCGGCCGCATCGAACGGCGTATCCATCCTTCGCCGCACGATTCGCGGATAGGCATCGAGGAACGCCTCGCCAACGTCGCGCGTGAAGGCGAAGTCGGTCTCGAAATCGCCGTCGAGATGATCGAAGAAAATCCCGCCGACGCCGCGGCTCACCTTCCGATGCGGGATGTAGAAATAGGTCTCCGCCCACTCCCTGAACCGCTCGTAATGCGCCGTGTCATGCGCGTCGCACGCCGCCTTCATCGTCGCATGAAAGTCGGCCGTATCCTCCTCGATCGGCAAGGGCGGGTTGAGATCGCCGCCACCACCGAACCAGCGCTTGGTGGTATTCAGGAAGCGGCAGTTCATGTGCACCGCGGGCACATGCGGGTTGGTCATGTGCGCGACCAGGCTGATCCCGGTCGCGAAGAACCGCGGGTCCTCGCCGGCACCATGGATCGACTTGGCGAAATCGCCCTCGAACGTCCCGCCGACGGTCGAGACGTTGACGCCGACCTTCTCGAAGACCTTGCCCTTCATCACGCCGCGAACACCGCCGCCGCCCAATTCGCCCGACGGATCGATCCGGTCCCACGGCGTGTATTCGAAGCTCGCGTCGGAACCCGCCTCGCGTTCGATCGCCTCGAACTCCGCGCAGATGCGGTCGCGCAGGGATTCGAACCAGGTTCGGGCGGCGGCTTGCTGGGGGTCGAGGTCGATCATGCACGGGTCTCTACCAAATCCTCCCCGGAACGGGGAGGGGGACCGTTCGGCTACTTGGCCGAAGGGTGGAGGGGGATTTCCGCGAGCGTTACGGCTGTGATGACGAAGCGGGACGTTCGCGGTGAACCCCCTCCACCATCCTTCGCACGGTCCCCCTCCCCTCGTGCGGGGAGGATCAGCTCGGCCAGCCGCCCGTCTGCCGCAACGCCTCGGCCGCAACGATCCCCGTCGCCACCGAGATGTTCATCGACCGCAACCTAGGCCGCATCGGGATCAGCACCCGCACATCGGCGCGCGCATGCACCTCCTCCGGCACCCCGGTCCCCTCGCTCCCCATCAACAACACGTCGTCGCTACGAAACTCCGCCACATCCAGCCGCACCGCGCCCTTCGTCGTCAGCAACACGATCCGCCCGCTCACTTGGCGCAGGAACGCGTCCCAATCGACATGCCGTACCACGTCGACCGCCCCCACATAATCCATCCCCGAGCGCGCCACCGCCTTCTCGCTCCAGGTGAATCCCATCGGTTCGATCAGGTCGACGCCGATCCCCATGCACGCGGCGGTCCGCAGGATCGCGCCGACATTTCCGGCGATATCGGGCTGATAGAGGGCAATTCTCATGCCTGATCCCTTAGCGCGCCGGGGGCCGGGTGGTAACCCAAAGCAAAATGCAGTTGGCAAACCCGCGCCCCGCCGTCTATCAAAGCGCAGCCTCCGTGGGGACGGTCGGGCAGGGTGGGCAACGGTTCGTCGAAACCGGAAACCCCGCCAGGCCACGAAAAAAATAACGTGCAAGGGCGAGATGAATGGCGACAGTCGACGACATGGTTCCTCCCGGCGAATCGCCAGAGCCGTTTCACGAAGAGGCCCATGACCCTCGCCGCCGTGATTTCATCAACATCGCCGCGGTCTCCTTTGCAGGGGTAGGCGCGGTCGCGATCGTCCTGCCGCTGATCAACCAGATGAACCCGAGCGCAGACGTGCTCGCGCAGTCGACCACCGAGATCGATCTGTCGAAGATCCTCCCCGGCCAGGCGATCAAGACCTCGTTCCGCAAGCAGCCACTCTTCGTGCGCAACCTGACGCCGAAGGAAATCTCGGAAGCCGACGCGGTCGACATCTCGACGCTGCGCGATCCGCAGACGCTGGAGCAGCGCACCAAGGCGGGCAAGAAGAACTGGCTGATCACGCTCGGCGTCTGCACGCATCTCGGCTGCGTCCCGCTCGGCGCCGGTGAGGGCGAGAACAAGGGCCCGTTCGGCGGCTATTTCTGCCCCTGCCACGGCTCGGCCTACGACACCGCCGCACGCATCCGCAAAGGCCCCGCTCCGTCGAACCTCCACGTTCCGGACTATGCCTTCAACTCCGACACCGTCGTCACGGTAGGCTGAGGAAAACACCATGAGCTTTCCCTGGGCCAAGCAATACGAACCGAAGCTGCCGCTGACGCGGTGGCTGGATGAGCGGCTTCCCGTTCCCCGGCTCGTCTACAATTCACTCGGCGGCGGCTATCCCGTCCCGCGCAACCTCAATTACTTCTGGAACTTCGGCGTGCTCGCCGGTGCCGCGCTGGCGATCCAGATCATCACCGGCATCGTCCTGGCGATGCACTATGCCGCCAACGGCGCGGTCGCATTCGACTCGGTCGAGAGCATCATGCGCGACGTCAACGCAGGTTGGTTCCTGCGTTACGCCCACGCCAACGGCGCCTCGATGTTCTTCATCGTCGTCTACACGCACATCTTCCGCGGGCTGTATTACGGCTCGTACAAGGCGCCGCGCGAGATGGTGTGGCTGCTCGGCGTGGTCATCTTCCTGCTGATGATGGCGACCGCGTTCATGGGCTACGTGCTTCCCTGGGGCCAGATGAGCTTCTGGGGCGCGCAGGTCATCACCGGGTTCTTCTCGGCGATTCCATTGGTCGGAGACACCATCCGCATTTGGCTGCTCGGCGGATTCGCGCCCGACAATGCCGCGCTCAACCGCTTCTTCTCGCTGCACTACCTGCTGCCGTTCGTGATCGCGGGCGTCATCATTCTGCACATCTGGGCGCTGCATATCCCGGGCTCGAACAACCCGACCGGCGTCGACGTCAAGGGCGAGCAGGACACCGTCCCGTTCCATCCCTATTACACCGCAAAGGACGGTTTCGGGCTCGGCATCTTCATGCTGATCTTTGCCAGCCTGCTGTTCTTCTTCCCGAACTATCTCGGCCATCCGGACAATTACATCCCGGCGAACCCGCTCTCGACGCCCGCGCACATCGTCCCCGAATGGTATTTCTGGCCGTTCTACGCGATCCTGCGCGCCTTCACCGCGGACTTCATCCTGCCGGCCAAGCTCTGGGGCGTGCTGGCGATGTTCGGCTCGATCCTGTTGCTGTTCTTCCTGCCCTGGCTCGACAGCTCGCCGGTCCGTTCGATGAACTATCGTCCCAAGGCGCGGATCGCGTTCTGGGTGCTGGTCGCGGACATCTTCGTGCTTGGCTATTGCGGTGGCGCTCCGGCGAACGCGTTCTACGTGATCCTCAGCCAGATCTGCGCGGCCTATTACTTCGCCCATTTCCTGATCATCCTGCCGTTCATCTCGCGGTCCGAGCGTCCGCGGCCGCTGCCCAACTCGATCACCGAGGCCGTGCTGAACAAGCATGGTGGCACCAGCCCGGCCCACACCGCGCTGTCGACGGCGCCCACGTCGCATGATGCGCCCTCCGCGCCGCACGCCGCGCACTGATACGAACTCGAGGACACACACATGGTTCGTCTCATCGCCTCCATCGTCGGCGCGGCCTTCGTGCTGGTGCTCGGCATCGCGCTCTTCGGCAGCATACAGGGCGTCCGCAACGACCCCGTCGCGCCGACCGCGGAGAGCGTCGCGCACAAGCATCCCAAGGAGCTCGAGCTCGCCTCCAACGGCGTGTTCGGCAAGTTCGACCGTCGCCAGCTTCAGCGCGGGTTTCAGGTCTACAAGGAAGTCTGCTCGGCCTGCCACTCGCTGCGGCTCGTGTCGTTCCGCGACCTGACCAAGATCGGTTATACCGATCCCGAGGTTAAGGCGATCGCCAACCAGTGGGTGATCGAGCAGCCCTCGATCAACCCGGAAACCGGCGAGCCCGCGACGCGCAAGAACATCCCGTCGGATCACTTCCCGTCGCCGTTCGCCAACGAGATCGCCGCGCGCGCCGCGAACAACAACGCGCTGCCGCCCGACCTTTCGCTGATCACCAAGGCGCGCGAGGACGGCACCGCCTATGTCCATTCGCTGCTGACCGGCTACACGACGCAGCCCGCCGCGTTGCTTAAGGAATTCCCGGACATCAAGACGCCGACCGGGCTCCACTACAACCCGTATTTCGCGAACCTCAACATCGCGATGCCGCCGCCGCTGACGTCGGATGGCCAGGTCGCTTACGCGGACGGGACCAAGGCGACGAAGGAACAGATGTCGACCGACGTCGCGGCGTTCCTGACCTGGACCGCGGAGCCTAATCTCGAGGCACGCCATGCCGCCGGGTTCGCGTCGATCATCTTCATCCTGATCTTCTGCGGCCTCGCCTGGGGCGCGTACCAGAACGTCTGGCGCGACGTTAAGCATTGATGACGGCCGGGCTCCCGCGGTAAGGGCGCACGGATAGAGGGAGCGGCGGACGGGCGAACAGCCTGATCCGCCGCTTTCGTTTTGGCCGTCGCGCAACACCGCGTCTCGGCACGTCCGCCGCCGCTGCGCGGAGAGAAGGGAACGCCCATGTCCGATACCGATGCGCGCAACGCCGACCTGAAAGCCCTGATCCGCACCATCCCGGACTTCCCCAAGCCCGGCATCCAGTTCCGCGATATCACCACCCTGTTGCTCGACCCGAACGGCTGGGCCACCGCGATCGAACGGATGGTCGCGGCGGTCTCGGGTCCTGTCGATCTCGTCGCCGGCATCGAAGCCCGCGGCTTCCTCTTCGCCGCCGCCTTGGCCGCCCCGCTAAAGGCCGGCGTCCTGCTAATCCGCAAGGACGGCAAGCTCCCCGGCGCCACCATCGCCGAAGACTACGCGCTCGAATACGGCACCGACCGCATCGCGATCCACGCCGACGCATTCGCCCCCGGCGCCCGCGTCCTGCTGGTCGACGACCTGATCGCCACCGGCGGCACCGCCCGCGCCGCAGTCCGCCTCCTCCACAAAGCCGGCGCGGTGGTCACGCAAGCCCAATTTTTGGTCGACCTGCCGGACCTAGGCGGCGCGGAAGCACTGCGCACAGACGGCATCGAAGCAACCGCGCTGATCCACTTCCCCGGCCACTGATGGCTCGGAAGACATAACCACATAGCCGTTCCCCCGCGGACGCGGGAGCCCAGCTAAATACCGTAGCGCACCGCTACCCTGGCCGCCCGCGTTCGCGCGGGAACAGTATGGGGCGTGTGCGACGAAACGTGTGGGGCCCCTTGAACAACCCCAAACCCCGTCAGACCCCATTCATGGAACTTGCGACATACCGACTCCGTTGTGCGATGAATGGCGGCGCGTTGTGTCCGCTCTCCACGTATGGGAGAACTTCCATGTTTATGAAGCGCTTCGGCATTATCGGCCTAGCCTTGGGTCTCGGACTAGGCGTCGCAGGCTGCACTGATGGTTACGGCTATGGCGGCGCAGGCGTCGGCTATGCCAGCGACCCCTATTACGGTGGTGGCTACGGCGACGGCTATTACGGCGCAGGCTATGGCGGCGGCTATGATGGCTTCGCCGGCTATGGCGGCCTGAACTCCTACTACGGCTGGAGCGGCGATTATTATTATCCCGGCTCGGGCGTGTACGTCTACGACCGCTACCGTCGCCCACACCGCTGGAACGGCAACCAGCAGCGCTATTGGCAGGGCCGCCAGCAGTATCGGGGCAACCACAACGACGGCGGTCGCGGCAATTGGGGCGGGTTCGGCAACCGCGGCAATGGCGGCCGAGACGGAGGCTGGCGTGGCAATCGTCCGGGGTACCAGGGCAACCCCGGCACCCCCGGTCAGGGCCAGTTCGGCAACGGCCGTCCCGGGCGAGGTCCTGGCCAAGGCTGGGATCGCGGCCGTGGCCCCGATCGCGGCCAGTTCGGTCAGCCCGGGCAGCCTGCTCAGCCCGGCCAGGTCACAAACCCGCAGCAACCGCAGGCCCAAGGCGGCTTCCGCGGCAACCGTGGCGACGGCGCATTCCGAGGCAATCGCGGCGGCGGCGGCCAGCGTTTCGGCGGCGGACAGCGCTTCGGTGGTGGACGTCAGGGAGGCGGCAACCGCGGCGGCGGTCGTCCGGCGCAGTAACTAGAGCAGATTGGTTCACGCGAAGGCGCAAAGGCGCGAAGAGAAGGATTAGGTTTTCACGCGGAGACGCGGAGAGTGGTTCAGGAAAGGCGCAGTCCACGCATCGCGACAGTGAAGCTCACGACGAAGCTCCGCCATCCTAAATCTCTCCGCGCCTCCGCGTCTCCGCGTGAACAAATCTTCTGTTAGCGCCTTCGCGCCTTCGCGTGAAAAACACGAACGTCAGACGAAGAGCCGGATTACGTGAGGGGTGATCGACCGCCAATCAACCGGTCGGCGTGCTAGCAGGGCGGGTAGCCACTAACCCAATAGACACGAACGTCATCACCATAACGTCGTCTTGGTTGAACACCCGCATCCGGCTCTTGAAGATCCCCATCTCCGGCCGGCTCGCCGACACGCGCTTCTCCAGGATCTCGGTCTCGCACCGCAGCGTGTCGCCCGGATACACCGGCTTCACCCACTTCAGTTCGTCGATCCCCGGCGACCCGAGCCCGGCCTGCTGGTTCTGCTTCAGGTTCGCGACCACCATCGACATCACCATCGCGCACGTATGCCAGCCGCTCGCCGACAACCGCCCGAAATGCGTCTGCGCGGCCGCCTCGTCGGACAGGTGAAACGGCTGCGGATCGTATTTCGCGGCAAAGTCCATCACCTCCTCGCGCGTGACCGCGTAGGACCCGAACGACGCAGTCCGACCGACCTCGATATCCTCGAAATACTGCACAACCTCTCCTCTTATCGTTGCAGCACCTTCTGGAAGGGTGCGTCGGTGCCGTCCAGCCCCGCCTCGGCCGGCAACCCGATCAGATCACGCAGCAAAGGCTCGATCGCAACGTTGTCGAAGCTCGCAATCGTCTTGCCGTGCGCAAACGCCGGCCCATTGGCGATGAACAGCGCGCGCATCTCCGGCGCCATGTTGTCATAGCCATGCATCCCGCCGACCGAAGCCTTGGTCGGCGCGCTCGGATCTACCCGCCAGCCGACATCGGCAAGGCACAGATAGCTCGGCACCCGCGGGTTGCGTCCATAATGAAACCGCGCCGGGATCTCCCCCTTGCGCCAGCATTGCAGGTGATCGTGAGGCTTCAGCAACCGCGCCTCCAGTGCCGCCTCGTGCCCCGGTACCGCGAACAGGGTCGCGTACGGCCCCATCTCGACGGTGCGATAGTCCGCCTTGTCCGCAATCGTATCCAGCGCCACGACCCGCGTGCTGCTAGTCGCCGCCATCCCGTGATCCGCGACGATAACGAGATTTGCCGTCTGCCCCAGCGCGGCAAGCCCGTCGACCAGCGCGCCAATGCTCGCATCGACATCCGTCACCGCCTGCGTCACGCCAGCACTGTCCGGCCCACCCGCATGACCAGCGCTGTCGACCGTATCGAAATACAGCGTCACCAGTTTAGGCCGGATCGTGGCCGGCCGCCGCATCCAGTCGAGCACCGCATTGACCCGCTGCGTCCCCGACACCTGCTGGTTGAACTGCTGCCAGTCCTCCGGGCGCGTCCCCCCCTCGATCGCGCCGTGGCTGTCGGGCTTGACCTTGCCGCCAACCGCGACGTTCGCGCCAGGCCAGAACATCGTCGCGGTCCGGATCCCGGCCTTCTCCGCGTCGACCCAGATCGGCGAGCTCTCACTCCACCAGAACGGATCGTCGGTCGCCATCGTAAACGTCTCGCCCGGCCGCGCCGGATCCTCCATCTTGTTGCCCACGATCCCGCTGCGATCAGGGCGCAGGCCGGTCACCAGCGTCCAGTGATTGGGAAAGGTGATGCTCGGAAACGACGGCCGCATGCTCGCGAACACCCCGCCCGCACGCAGCCGGTTGAGGTTAGGTGTCACCCCCCGGTCGAGATAATCCGGCCGGAAGCCATCGATCGACACGAGGATGGTAACCGGCGCCCGAGCCTCGCCCGGCATCGCCGCGGCCGCCGTCGTGGTCGGAGCGGGCGCAGTAATCGGCGCAAGGGCAGGGGGCGTATACGGATATGCACACCCGGCGAGCGTCAGCCCGAGTGCCGAACCGAGGAGAGCCAGCGCGTTCTTCATCATAACCGTTCGTCCCGAGCAGGTGGCGACTTCGCGCGGTCCTTACTCGGCACGAACGATGAGAGAAAGCGATCCGTGCGGGGCGAACTTATCCTCGCTTGTTTCCCCGCGAAGGCGGGGGCCCAGACTGGGCTCCCGCCTTCGCGGGAGAACAACAGGTGCCGTCCGATGTTATGCAGCCTACAACCCCACCGCCAGCTTGCTGAACAAGGTCCAACTCACCGGCGTCTTCCCATACGCCGCCTCCAGCGCCGCCGGCTTGGCATACGCCGCCACCGTCCCGCCAAGCGCCAACCCCAGCGGCCCGACGATCGGCACCCGGTACGCATACCCGACCTCAGCCTTCGTCACCCGGAACTTGGTATCGTGCAGCGGATCGCCCTCGTCCGGAAACAGCTCGTCGTTCGCCACGTTCTCAACCCGCCCAAACACCGCATGCCGAGCCGAAAGCTCATACGTCGCCTCCGCCAGGAACGCGCTCAGCTTCTCCCCCGGCACCCGGTCCTTGAGACTATACGCAAACGTCGTCGCCAGCCCGCCCCGCGCATATTGCACACTCGCGGTCGAGCGATTCTCGTCCTCCCCCGGATGCTGCGCCTCGGGCTCCTTCAGATGGCCATGGCTCACCTGCACCGCCCAGAACGGCGACGGCGTCCACGTCCCCCGCACGCTCCACGAATCGAGCCTCGGCGTCTCGATATTCCAGCGATGCTCGTCCGGCTCGCGCCCCTTGAACGCCGACGCCTCCAGCTGGAACGCGGGCGTCGCATACCCCACCGTCACCACGCCGTACGTGATGTGCGTCGAATCGAACCAGTGATGCGTGATCGGCGACATTGGCTGATACCGCGCCGACCCGCGGTGCATGAACGCGCTCGGCCCCAGCGCCGGCTCGCCGACCGGCCCGCCATACAGGAACACCGTGTTGCCGTTCCCGAGCCGGTAATCAACCTTCGCGGCCAGCTCCATGAACAGGTCGTGCGGATGCTGCCGATCGACCAGCGGCCGGTCGTTCGCCAGTTCCCCGGTCGCGAACAGATTGGTGTAGCCGCGCGCACCCATCAGCGGCTCGAGGCTGTTCATCGTCCGCAGCTGGATATGGAACCGGTCGCCCAGGTCGCGATCCGCCATCAGCATCGCCATCGACTGCACGAACGCCTCGGTCTTGCCGCGCGGGCCCCCCTGGTCGGTCGCGACGCCCCACGCATAGCCATCCGCCATCAGTATCCACTCCCCCGCCTGGGTCATATACCCACGCATCGGCCCCTCGGCCGCCGGCAACCGCGACGTCCCGCTCCCCTGGCTGTAGAACCCGGCCGACGTCCCCATCGCCATCCCCGTCATCGCCGAGCCCGCCGGCATCTTCGCCAGCGCCGCATCGGACGCCGCGCGGTAGGTGGGATCGGCGATCATCGCATGCCCCATCGCGCCATGATCCATCGCCATCCCGGGCATCGCCGAGTGATCCATCTGCGCATGATCCATCCCCGGCACCGCAGACGGCGCGGCCGGAGCCGGAGGGGGAACCGGAGCAGGGTGGCCCATCGCCGAATGGTCCATCGTCGAATGATCGACAGCATTCCCCGGCTGCAACGTGTGAGCCGACGGAGCAGCCGAACGCACACCCGAACGCTTAACCACCGGCCGCGACTTGGCCTTCTCCACCGTCTTCCTGGGAGCCGCATCCGGCATCGTCATGCCCGGCATGGACATGGCATGTTGCGCCACCGCGCCCACGGGCAGCACCGCCCCCACGACACCGCCCGCAAGCAGCATCGCCCTCACGGCCCCAGCCGCGAGAAACCTCGATCGAGTCATTACTATATCCTTGGAAAAGCCTGAAAACCACGGTGCCTCAGCACCCGACGATCAAGCCTCCCGCGGAGGCCGCAAAGCCGGCGCGACGCCCGCCCCAAGATTCAGCACCGCCACCCGCTCGGTCACCATAACCGGCTCCTGCAACGCCACGCCGAGCACCCGGGCGGCATTCCAGTTCGAAGGCGGCACGCACCCGATGCATCCATGCAGCGGCGTAGCCTTGCGGTCGGGCGCCTCGTGATCCGGCCGATGGCCCGATATAGCCTCGTGCCTCCCGCCCACCGCCGCCATATCCATGACGACGCCATGCCCCCGCGAAGCAGACGCATCATGACACGCCGCCGGCGCCACCGCAGGAAACGCAAACGCAGCAAGGAGTAAAGCCAGGATCAGGCGCGCGAGCATACCCCCGGTCTAACCTCCCGCACGACCCGCCACAACCACACAGTCTCTCCCCCGGACCCACCAAATCCCTCGCAGCGCCAACGCGCCGCCTTGCCCGGAAGCGGCGAAAGGTTCAGCCTCGACCCATGAAGATCCCAAAACACCCCGAACGAACCAAAACCCCGAGCGCCCCCGCCGCCAAAGTCTCGATCAGGATCGGCAAGCGCACCACCTTCGACGCATCGGTCACCACTGTCGGCCTGCTGTCGGTAGGCGCGCTAGTGTCCAGCATCCTCCTGTCCAGCGCTGTCATAGTCGCCGCCGCAGGTCGCAAAGCCGCAAGACGTCCGCTGGCATTGCCTGATCACACCAGGGCCAACGGCTAACGCCCAACCGGCTTACCCGCCTTGGGGCTTCTTGCTCAGCTTATGGGCAATCCGAGCCCACTCTTGGCGCGTCCGGCATTCCCGTGCACCATTGCTGGTTCGCGTAAGACAGATTTTAGGCCCGCTGCTCAAGCTAAAAGGGTAGGCGCCATACCCTGCCGACTGAAAGATAGATGTTCCCGTGAGTGGCCGGGTCTGTGCCGTGGCAGTGCCGATCGGTGACAGGATCAAAACAGCGGCTAAGGGACACATGACTTTGTGGCGCATCGTTCTCTCCGTCGTGATGTCTGCTTACACTAAGTCGCGTCTGCAAAGCCGACAATCCACTTTTCCCTCATAGCGGACATCGCGTAACCGGCCGGCCCGGCTGTTGCGGCAGCAACCATCGATAAATATTCGTCAACCACTACGCCCGTATAGCGGCGCTATGGAGCGTTCCTTTATCGCGGTCACGGCGATCGCCGCGACATTGATGTTCGCCGGTGTCTGGAAAGCCACCGAACCGCGGCCGACCGCAGTTTTGGCTGTCGTTGATACCACGGCGGCTCCCGAAGCAGCGGTGGCCGCGGCGCCGGCGTTGCGGCAGCATGTGGTCGCGCCTCCCCGGCAAGTCGCCAACGCCGAGCCGTACAACGCCGTTCGACCGGCATACGGACCATCGACCCCTGCCCGTCGTTCGACCAACGCCGGATCGAAAGGCTCGGTATTCTACAGCGGGTGCCGCGAAGTCCGGGCGGCGGGCGCCGCCCCGCTCTATCGCGGCCAACCGGGGTATCGGCCCGGCATGGACGGCGACAACGACGGGATCGCCTGCGAACCCTATCGCTGAGCCGTCCGTCCGGCCAAACCCTCAGCTGTGCAGGAAGTGCATCACGTCGCCGTCGTGGACGACGTACGCCTTGCCTTCCGCGCGCAGCTTGCCCGCCTCGCGTGCCTTCGATTCCCCGCCCAGCGCGATGAAGTCGTCGAACGCGATCGTCTCGGCGCGGATGAAGCCCTTTTCGAAATCGCCGTGGATCTCGCCCGCGGCCTGAGGTGCGGTCGCGCCCTCGTGGACGGTCCAGGCACGCGCCTCTTTCGGGCCGACCGTGAAGAACGTCAGCAGGTGAAGCAGCTTGTACCCGGCGGTAATGACGCGCGCGAGACCGGTCTCCTCCAGCCCCAGCTCGCCGAGAAACTCGCCGCGGTCCTCGGCGGGCATCGTCGCGATTTCCGCCTCGATCGCTGCCGACACCACGACCGCCTCGGCGCCCTCGGCCTTCGCCTTCTCGAACACCCGCGCCGACAGCGCATTGCCGTTCGCCGCATCGCCCTCGTCGACGTTGCACACGTACAGCACGGGCTTTGCGGTCAGCAACTGCGCCTGCGCGAACACGCGCGCCTCGTCTTCGTCCTTCGGCACGGTCAGCCGCGCGGGCTTGCCCTCGCGCAGCAGTTCGAGCGCCTGGCCGAGCACGGCGGCGCCGATCTTGGCTTCCTTGTCGCCCTGCATGCCCTTCTTGGCGAGGTTCGGTACGCGCTTCTCGAGGCTTTCGAGATCACTCAGCATCAGCTCGGTGTCGACCGTCTCGGCGTCCGCGATCGGATCGACCTTGTTGTCGACATGCGTCACGTCGCCGTCCTCGAAGCAGCGCAGCACGTGGACGATCGCGTCGACCTCGCGGATGTTGCCGAGGAACTGGTTGCCGAGCCCTTCGCCCTTCGACGCGCCGCGCACGAGGCCGGCGATGTCGACGAAGCCGAGCTGAGTCTCGATGATCTTCTGCGATCCGGCGATCTTCGCCAGCGCGTCGAGCCGCTTGTCGGGCACGCCGACGTTACCGACGTTCGGCTCGATCGTGCAGAACGGATAGTTCGCCGCCTGCGCCGCGGCCGTCTCGGTCAGCGCGTTGAAGAGAGTGGACTTGCCGACGTTCGGCAGCCCCACGATGCCGCAGCGAAAACCCATGATATGCCCTTGGTATAAGAATGTGGTGGCGCTTTAGGGCAGGGCGGGGCGGAAGGCCAGCATTCGCCCAAGGTGCTGCGCGGATCCTCCCCCGCCAGGGGGAGGTGGCAGGCACTTGCCTGACGGAGGGGGGAGGCCGGCGCAACCGATGTCGCGTGTTCCTCCCCCTCCGTCGCTGCGCGCCACCCCCTGGCGGGGGAGGATCAGCAAGAGCAGCCCTGATCGACCCACTCGATTGCCGCAGTGCAGCAAAATAATCATACCGGTCGGTAGTTATCATATGGTCGACGCTTATATCCCGAGCCCAGCTTGAGATAGATCAGGAACTTCATGACCACGACCGCCCACGGCTACGCCGCGCAATCTCCCGAAACGCCCCTGGCCCCGTTCAGCTTCGAGCGCCGCGAACCCGGCAAGACCGACGTCGCGATCGACATCGCGTTCTGCGGCGTCTGCCATTCCGACCTCCACACCGCCAAGGGCGAGTGGGAAGGCACGCTCTACCCCTGCGTCCCCGGCCACGAGATCGTCGGCCACGTCACCGCAGTCGGCAGTGATGTCACCAAGTTCAAGGTCGGCGACGTCGTCGGCGTCGGCTGCATGGTCGACAGCTGCGGCGAGTGCCCGTCGTGCAAGGACGGCGAGGAGCAATATTGCGAGACTACCGGCTTCGTCGGCACCTATAACGGCCCCGATCCCGTGCTCGGCGGCCATACCTTCGGCGGCTATTCGGACAAGATCGTCGTCGACGAAGGCTTCGTGCTGAAGGTCTCGCATCCCGAAGCCGACCTCGCCGCGGTCGCGCCGCTGCTCTGCGCCGGCATCACGACCTATTCGCCGCTCAAGCACTGGAAGGTCGGCCCCGGCCAGAAGGTCGGCATCGTCGGTCTCGGCGGTCTCGGCCACATGGGCGTCAAGATCGCCAATGCGATGGGTGCCGAGGTCTACGTGTTCTCGACCTCGCCGAACAAGCGCGATGATGCCAAGCGTCTCGGCGCAAAGGACCTGATCGTGTCGAAGGACGAAGCCGCGATGGCCGAACACGCCAACAGCTTCGACTTCATCCTCAACACCGTCGCGGCGAGCCACAACCTCGACACGTTCACGGCCTTGCTGAAGCGCGACGGCACGATGACGCTGGTCGGCGTGCCCGAGCATGCGCATCCGTCGCCTTCGGTAGGCAACCTGATCTTCAAGCGCCGCGCGATCGCCGGCTCGCTGATCGGCGGCATCGCCGAGACGCAGGAGATGCTCGATTTCTGCAACGAGCACGGGCTGGTATCGGACATCGAGATGATCCGCATGGACGAGATCGAACCCTCGTATCAGCGCATGGTGAAGAGCGACGTGAAGTATCGCTTCGTCATCGACATGGCGACGATGAAGACCGCCTGATCGGGCTGGGGACGGCGTGCGTTGTATGACGCCGCCCCAATCTCCCTCCCCTTCAGGGGAGGGGGTAAGAAGGTCCGGAGACGCTCCCCCAAACTCTACCACCCCGGCGAAGGCCGGGGCCCAGTTGAGAAGGCCAGTATGATAAAGGGCAGCCCTTCGTTAGCAACGTTGCCCAACTGGGCCCCGGCCTGCGCCGGGGTGGTACTTTGCATGTCGAAATGTCTCAGCCCCCAATCACCACCGATAATTGAAACTGATACTAATCCGCTCTCCCTTGGCAGCATTCGGCACGACCTCATGCCGCAACCAGCTCTCCCACAGAAAAACACTCCCCGGCTTAGGCTCGGCATACACGAACGTCCGCAGATCCTCCGGCGCATCCTCCAGCCGCGTCGGCGCCGCCATCATCATCGGCAACCGCGGATCCTCCAGCTTGAGCGCACCAGCCCCTTCCGGAATCGCAACATACATAGTCCCCGAAACGACGCTATGCGGATGGATATGCCCCGAATGCGCGCCACCGGGCTTCAGGACGTTCACCCAAAGACTATCGAGCTTCAACTTCCGCCCGCCCAGATCGAACGCACAGTCCTTCGCGAACTGCGCGACATGCTTGTTCAACAACCGCACCAGATCCCCGAACCGCGGATCCCGCAACGGCAGGTCGTTCAGCGACGCGTACGACGTATATCCGCGATACCCATGCGCCTTCGACCACGCGACCCCCGCGCGATCCGCCTTCGCCAGTTCGAGCGCGGCGTCCTCGAGTTCCTCGACCAGATCGTCGTCGCCGAGATCGGCCTCGTAGAACCGCGTGGCAAACAGAGAGCGGGTGGTCATGGCTGCATCCTCAACGCGACATCGTTCATGAAGCGGACGTCGTCGCCTTCCGCCAGCCACTTGGCCTCCGCCGCGACCGCGCCGAGCATGTCGGAGAGCGGCTCGATCTCGGCCTTCGCATAATTGCCGAGCACATACCCGGTCACGCGATCCTTGTGCCCCGGATGCCCGATCCCCAGCCGGACGCGGCGGAAGTCCGGGCCCAGATGCTGATCGGTCGAGCGCAGCCCGTTATGCCCCGCGGTCCCGCCGCCGGTCTTCACCTTCACGCGGAACGGCGCGATGTCGAGTTCGTCGTGGAACACCGTCAGCGCCTCGACGCCGAGCTTGTAGAACCGCAACGCCTCGCCGATCGCGCGGCCGCTCTCGTTCATGAAGGTGGCTGGCTTCAGCAGCAGGATCTTGGTCGAACCGATCCGCCCCTCTTGCGTCCAGCCCTGGAACTGCTTCTTGACCGCGCCAAAGCCGTGAACCTCGGCGATCGCGTCGGCGACCATGAACCCGACATTGTGCCGGTGCATCGCATATTGCGCCCCCGGATTGCCGAGTCCCGCCCAGATCTGCACGTGTGATTCTCCAAAAGACCGCGTCGGCCACGTAACCGTGTTCTCCTGCGAACGCAGGAGCCCAGGGTAACGGGCGGCGGCGCTGCTTGATCCTGGACCCCCGCGTTCGCGAGGGAACAGGAAGGCAGGGCCAAGCCCCATAAAACGAAACGGGCGGGAAAGCCCTAGCTTTCCCGCCCGCCAGATCATCCGAGGACGAAGAAGGTTAGTCCTTCTTCTGCGGCGTGATCTTGTCGTCGTCGTTGTCATCGTCGTTAGGCTCAACGGCCGGCTCTTCCTCGGCAGCAGCCTCGGCAGCCTGTGCTTCGGCGACTTCAGCCTCGAGCTCTTCGTCCTCGACGGTCGGCACGGTCGGCGGCACGATCGTGGCGATCGCGAAGTCGCGGTCGTCGATCGCGGGCGTCGCGCCCTTGGGCAGCTTCACGTCGCTGATGTGGATCGAATCACCGATCTCCAGACCGGCGAGCGAAATCGTGATCTCACTCGGGATGTCCGAAGCGTCGACGACCAGCTCGATCTCGTGACGCGTGATGTTGAGGACGCCCTTGCCCTTCTTGATGCCCGGCGCGTCGTCCTCGTCGGTGAACGCGATCGGCACCGCGACGGTGACGGTCGAATGCTCGCCGATGCGCAGGAAGTCGACATGGATCGGGCGATCCGAAACCGGGTGGAACGACACGTCCTTCGGCAGCGTACGCACGCCGTTGACCATCACGACGGAATTCATGAAGTGGCCGGTCATCAGCGCCTTCATCAGCGCCTTTTCCTCGAGGTGAACCGAGGTTGGTTCCTGGTTCAGGCCGTAGATCACGGCAGGCACGCGGCCATCACGACGCAGCGCCCGGGAGGCTCCCTTGCCAACCCGGTCACGCGTCTCGGCTGCGAGCGTCAACTGGTCGCTCATCTATATTCTCCGAAACTCGTTTGTTGTCCTTCCCGCCCACGCCTCCAGGGATGACCATGGACCGGAAGCGCGGGCGCATAGCGGAAAGCGGCGTTAGAATCAACTAAACCCTCGCCCCTCCGGGGAGAGGGAGGGGCCCGCGTGCGCTTGCACGTGGGAGGGTGAGGGGCGGTGAGGCTCGGGCGGTTTATCCCAACTCCCCCTCACCCTTCCGTCGCAAGTGCTCCTCCCTCCCTCTCCCCGAGGGGAGAGGGACTCGGAACCTCAATACTTGACCCGCTCGGCCTTCACCCCAAGCTTCGCCAACTGCGCCTGAACGCTGTCCTTGCCCGCGAGGTGCCCAGCACCGACCGCGACGAACACAGTCCCCGGCGTCCCAAGCCGAGTCTTCACCCATTCCGCCCACCGCGCGTTACGATCCACCAGCAGCACCTTCGCCACCTCCGGCGAGTCCTTCAAACTATCGTTCATCTCCTTGGCGAGCGCCTCGGGATCCCCCTTCGCCCACTCGTCCACCATCGTCGCCATCGTGCTCTCGAGCTTAGGCAACTCGTCGATCGTGCTCCCCAGAAACTGGATCTGCGCCTTCTGCGACAGTCCCCCGAAATACCCCAGCTGCTGCTCCGCGGTCTCCAGCCCAATCACCGGCTTCCCCGCAGCCTTAGCCGCCGTCGTAATCACCTGCTCGGGCCCATTCGCCGAATCATACCCAAGCTTGGACAAAGGCGCGATCGACAGGTTCGTCGCCGCCAGCCACGGCTTGAACCGATCGAACGCATTCGCCGGCAGCCCGAGATCCGTCACCGCCTTCGCATATGCCGCACGCTTGTCCGCAGGCAGCTGCTCGGTCAGCGTCGGGCCGTCCTTCGACACGCCGGTCGCCATCACCAGCGACTGCATCTTCGCCGGATCAGGCATCACCAGCTCAAGCACCACCTGGTTCGACCGATCGAACGCGGTCTTCACCGCTTCGTCGAACCACGTCATGCCGGGCTTCAACACATGGATCGTCCCGAACAGGTAGATCGTCGTGTCCTTGTCCTTCACCACCCAAAGCGCCGGATCGGCATCGTTCGCGGCTTGCACAGGCTTCGGCGCGACCTGCGCACAGGCGGGCAAAGCGAACGCCATCGCGATGGCAGAGAGCGCGGATCGGAACGAAACGATCTTCGAAAACAGCTTCAAGGTGACGGCATCCTTATCGTTGGTGCAGCCCATGTAGGACGCCTGGCCACAACGCACCACTTGCCTCCCGCACCCCCATCCGCCAAAGCCCACGCGTGACCCAGCACCTGACCCAGCCACCGACAAAGCCTCTTAGCTTCCAGCGCGTGATCCTCACGCTCCACGATTACTGGAGCGAACACGGATGCCTGATCCTGCAGCCCTACGACATGGAAATGGGCGCGGGCACCTTCCACACCGCAACGACGCTCCGCGCGCTCGGGCCGAAACCGTGGAACGCCGCGTTCGTGCAGCCCTGTCGCCGCCCGACCGACGGCCGCTACGGCGAGAACCCCAACCGGCTCCAGCATTACTATCAGTATCAGGTCATCCTGAAACCGAGCCCCGCGAACCTCCAGGAACTCTACCTCGGTAGCCTGGCCGCGATCGGCATCGACATGCTGAAGCACGACATCCGCTTCGTCGAGGACGACTGGGAAAGCCCGACGCTCGGCGCCTGGGGGCTCGGCTGGGAAGTCTGGTGCGACGGCATGGAGGTGACTCAGTTCACCTATTTCCAACAGATGGGCGGCTTCGACATGAAGCCCGTCGCCGGCGAACTCACCTACGGGCTGGAGCGCCTCGCGATGTACATCCAGGACAAGGACTCGGTCTACGATCTGGCCTTCAACGATGCCGGCGTGACCTACGGCGACGTGTTCCTGGAAAACGAGCAGGAGATGTCGAAGTGGAACTTCGAGATCGCCGACACGGACTCCTTGTTCGATCAGTTCCGCAAGCACGTCGCCGAATGCGAGAACAGCCTCTCCGCCAAGCTCCCGATCCCAGCGTACGAGCAGGCGATCAAAGCCAGCCACATCTTCAACCTGTTGCAAGCCCGCGGCGTAATCTCGGTAGCCGAACGCCAAGCCTATATGGGCCGCGTCCGAGACTTGGCGAAAGGTGCCTGCGCAGCCTGGATGGACAAGCACGGATGGGCAGCATGATGCCCGCCAGCGCCATTCCTCCCCGGAACGGGGAGGGGGACCATGCGCAGCATGGTGGAGGGGGCGTGCCACACACGCTCCGTTCGCGGCCCGCCCCCTCCACCGTCCTTTGGACGGTCCCCCTCCCCGTGCCGGGGAGGATTTGAGAGTCCCATGACCGACTTCCTCCTAGAACTCCGCTCCGAAGAAATCCCCGCCCGGATGCAGTCCAAGGCGCGTGACGATCTCGCCAGGCTGTTCACCGCCGAGCTCGCCAAGGCCGGCATCGCCACCAGCGCCATCGTCACCTACGCGACCCCGCGTCGCCTGACGCTGATCGCGCGCGACCTGCCGCTCGAGACCGCCGCCGTCTCCGAGGAAACCAAGGGCCCCAAGACCTCCGCGCCACCCCAGGCGCTCGAAGGATTCCTCCGCAAGACCGGCCTCACGCGTGAGCAACTCATCGACCGCAACGGCACGCTCTTCGCGGTCACCGAGAAGCCCGGCCGCGCAACCGCCGCCGTGCTCGCCGAGGCGATCCCCGCGATCGTCCGCGCGTTCCCGTGGCCGAAGTCGATGCGCTGGGGGGATGCGTCGGCCAGCACTGAATCGCTCCGGTGGGTCCGCCCGCTGCAAGGCATCGTCGCGTTGCTCGGCGAAGAGATCGTGCCGTTCGAGATCGCCGGCATCGCCAGCGGCGCCGCCACGCTCGGCCACCGCTTCCACCATCCGTACCAGATCACGATCGGCGGCGCGCACGACTATGTCGAGAAACTGCGCGCCTGCCACGTCATCGTCGACCACGACGAACGCGCCACGCTGATCCGCGACCACGCCCGCGAAGCCGCCGCGCAGGCTGGCCTTGAACTGATCGAGGACGAGGGACTCGTCGCGGAGAATGCCGGCCTCACCGAATGGCCGATTCCCCTGCTCGGCCAGTTCGACCCCGCGTTTCTCGACGTCCCGCCCGAGGTGATCCAGCTCACGGCGCGCGTGAACCAGAAATATTTCGTCTGCCGCGACGCGGACGGAAAACTGGCGAACGCGTTCGTCTGTACCGCTAACATCGCCGCGCACGACGGCGGTGCGAAGATCGTCGAGGGCAATCGGAAAGTGCTCGCCGCGCGCTTGTCGGACGCGAAGTTCTTCTACGACACCGACTTGAAGGTCCCGCTCGAAGAGCAGGCCGAGAAGCTGTCGAAGATCGTCTTCCACGAAAAGCTCGGCACGGTAGCCGATAAGGTCGACCGCGTCGCAAAGCTCGCCCGCTGGCTGGTAGAAGAGGGCATAGTAACTTCTGCTTCTGCTCCCCTCCCGCTCGCGGGAGGGGTCGGGGGAGGGCCTGACGCAACCACCACCGCCGCGTTCGAGGCTAGCCCCTCCCCCGACCCCTCCCGCAAGCGGGAAGGGAGCAGTGAGTTGGCTACCCTAGCAGACCGCGCAGCCTGCCTCGCAAAGGCAGACCTCGTCACCGGCATGGTCGGCGAGTTCCCCGAGCTGCAAGGCCTGATGGGCGGCTACTACGCCGCCGCCCAAGGCGAGCACCCGTCCGTCGCCACCGCCATCCGCGACCACTACAAGCCGGTCGGCCAAGGCGACGATGTCCCCACCGACCCGGTAACGGTCGCGGTAAGCTTGGCGGACAAGCTGGATACGATAGCACAATTTTTCTCGATCGATCTGGCGCCGACGGGATCGAAGGATCCCTTCGCACTTCGTCGCGCTGCCCTCGGCGTAATTGCTATCGTGAAGCGGAATGGCCTCCGCATGAGCCTATTCTTTGCTATTTTTGAAGCACTTGGTAAGTCCGGAATTGGGGCTGCCGTGCTAGAACAGCAGGGAAAACGCGCGGCATTATTGAACACGGTTTTTGACGAGTTTGGCGTCGAGGTCGCGATTGGCGCCTTGAAAGCTTGGGCTGACACGATCCGTCCTGACGAATTTAAGAAACGGGTTGGCGAAGCGGTATGGGCCGACATGGAACGGGCAATTCCGGTGGCGGCTGGCGTTCGAGATTTCATGATGGATCGTTTGGAAGTAGCTGAACGTGATGTAGGAACTCGTTCTGACATAATTCGTGCAGCCCGCATCATAGACGGCACTGGCGCTAAGGAGGACGATCTCGTCCGCCTGCTCGCGCGCGTCCACGCGCTCCAGGCGTTCGTGACCACCGAGGACGGCGCGAACCTGCTCGCCGGCTACAAGCGCGCCGCCAATATCCTGAAGAAGGAAGCGCCGAAGGACGACGCCGCCTCTTCTGCTCCCATCCCTGAAAGGGAGGGGCCGGGGGTGGGTAGCCCTCGTGGGACCGCCGCGCCCGCCTCGGACCGACCCACCCTCAACCCGTCCCTTACAGGGAGGGGCGAAGAGGAAACGCTGTCCTACACCCCCGAACCCGCAGAGACTGCGCTGATGACCGCGCTCGACTCCGCCGAACCCCGCGCCACCGCCGCGATCGCACGCGAGGATTTCGCCGCCGCCATGGCTGCACTCGCCTCGCTCCGCGCGCCGATCGACGCGTTCTTTGATAGCGTTATCGTCAACGATTCCGATCCCGCCAAGCGATCCGCTCGTCTCGCGCTACTTGAGCGAGTCCGCGCCGCAGTGCACAACGTCGCAGATTTCTCGAAGATCGAGGGGTGATTTGAGGCGAAGTGCAGATGCTCCCAGCGTCTGCACTTTGTGCACTTCCGCGCCGTCTTGCGGGTAAAAACAAACACTTAGAGGACCGACCATGACCCAATATGTGTATCGCTTCGGCGGCGGTGTTTCGGATGGCGGCAAGGGCGACAAGAACCTGCTCGGCGGCAAGGGCGCGAACCTCGCCGAGATGGCGTCGATCGGCCTGCCGGTCCCGCCGGGCTTCACGATCTCGACCGATTTCTGCGCGGTCTATTACAACGAGGGCGGCCAGTTCCCGCAAGGCCTGCGCGACGAGGTCGCCACCGGCCTCGCGCACATCGAGGGCGTCACGGGCAAGACATTCGGCGATCCCGCCGACCCATTGCTCGTCTCTGTCCGGAGCGGCGCCCGCGCGTCGATGCCGGGAATGATGGACACCGTCCTCAATCTCGGCCTCAACGACCAGACCGTCGAAGGTCTCGCCGCCAAGTCCGAGGACGCACGGTTCGCGTGGGACAGCTATCGCCGGTTCATCCAGATGTACGCCGACGTCGTCCTCGAACTCGATCACGGCGCGTTCGAGGAAGCGCTGGAGATCGCCAAGGAAGACCAGGGCTTCACGCTCGACACCGAACTCTCGGCCGACGATCTCCGGAAACTCGTCGCGGAGTATAAGGGCCTCGTCGAGAAGCTCTGGGGCAAGCCCTTCCCGCAGGACGTCCACGACCAACTCTGGGGCGCGGTCGGCGCCGTCTTCGGCTCGTGGCAGTCCGAGCGTGCGAAAGTCTATCGCCGCCTCAACGACATCCCCGGCGGCTGGGGCACCGCGGTCAACATCCAGGCGATGGTGTTCGGCAACATGGGCGACACCTCGGCGACCGGCGTCGCGTTCACGCGCGATCCGTCGAAGGGCGACCGCGCCTATTACGGCGAATTCCTGATCAATGCGCAGGGCGAGGACGTCGTCGCCGGCATCCGCACGCCGCAGTATCTCACCAAGACCGCGCGCGAAGACGCCGGCGCCAAGCCCGCCTCGATGGAAGAGGCGATGCCCGAGGTCTATCACCAGCTCGCCGACGTGTTCGACACGCTCGAAAACCACTATCGCGACATGCAGGACATCGAGTTCACGGTCGAGAAGACCAAGCTCTGGATGCTCCAGACGCGCGCCGGGAAGCGCACCGCCAAGGCCGCGCTCAAGATCGCCGTCGACATGGCCAACGAGGGTCTCATCACCCGCGAGGAAGCGATCCTGCGCATCGAGCCGATGGCGCTCGACCAACTGCTCCACCCGACGCTCGATCCCAAGGCGCACCGCGACGTGCTGACCAAGGGCCTCCCCGCATCGCCGGGTGCAGCCTCGGGTACGGTCGTGTTCGACGCCGATGCCGCCGAGAAGAAGGCCGCCGACGGCGTCGCCGTGATCCTCGTCCGGACCGAGACCTCGCCCGACGACATCCACGGCATGCACGCCGCCAAGGGCATCCTCACCGCGCGCGGCGGGATGACGAGCCACGCGGCCGTCGTCGCCCGTGGTATGGGACGCCCCTGCGTTTCCGGCGCCGGCACGCTGTCGATCGACGCCAAGGCGAAGATCATGCGCTGCGGCGGCCGCGAGGTGAAGGAGGGCGACCTGCTCACCATCGACGGCACCACCGGCGAAGTGATGATCGGCGCGGTCGCGACCGTGCAGCCCGAGCTGTCGGGTGATTTCGCAACGCTGATGGTCTGGGCCGACGAGGTCCGCCGCCTCAAGGTCCGCGCCAACGCGGAGACGCCGGAAGATTGCCGCGTCGCACGCGAGTTCGGCGCCGAGGGTGTCGGGCTGTGCCGCACCGAGCACATGTTCTTCGAGAGCAGCCGCATCACCAACGTCCGCCAGATGATCCTGGCGAGCGATGAAAAGGGCCGTCGCGTCGCACTCGAAAAGCTGCTCCCCGAACAGCGCAAGGATTTCACCGAGATCCTCGAGGTCATGGCCGGGCTACCGGTGACGATCCGCCTGCTCGACCCGCCGCTCCACGAATTCCTCCCCCACGAGGAATCCGAATTCGCCGAAGTCGCGACCGCGGCGGGTGTCGACGTCGACACGCTCAAGCGTCGCGCGGCGGAGTTGCACGAGTTCAACCCGATGCTCGGCCACCGCGGCTGCCGTCTCGGCGTGACCTATCCCGAGATCTACGAGATGCAGGCTAGGGCGATCTTCGAGGCGGCGGTCGACGTCGCGGAGAAGTCCGGCGCGGCCCCGATCCCCGAAGTCATGATCCCGCTTGTCGCCACCCGTCGCGAGCTGGAACTGATGAAGGCCGTCGTCGACAAGGCTGCCCAGGCGGTGTTCGCCGAAAAGGGCCGCACGATCGAGTATCTCGTCGGCACCATGATCGAACTCCCCCGCGCAGCACTCCGCGCCGGCGAGATCGCGGAAGTCGGCGAGTTCTTCTCGTTCGGCACCAACGACCTGACGCAGACGACGCTGGGTGTCAGCCGAGACGACGCCTCGCGCTTCCTCGGCGCGTATGTCGAGCAGGGCATCTATGCGAAAGACCCGTTCGTCAGCATCGACGTCGAAGGCGTCGGCGAACTGATCGAGATCGCAGCGGAACGTGGCCGCAAAACGCGGGCCGGTATCAAGCTCGGCATTTGCGGCGAGCACGGTGGCGATCCGGCGAGCATCGCGTTCTGCGAGAAGGTCGGGTTGGATTACGTCTCCGCCAGCCCCTACCGCGTCCCGATCGCTCGCCTCGCCGCGGCGCAGGCAGCTCTCAACGAGAAGTGACGTGAAACCCCTCTCTCCCGACCCGCGGGAGAGAGGGGCGGCAATCAGCTACACAGGCCTGCCGGCGGACCGGCCAGCGCGGGCAGGGCAGGCGGGCCGGCAAGCGACGGCGTCGGCCCCGGCAGCGAAAGGTCGATCGCCCGCGCATAATAGGGATCGGCTTCCGCCTCAGGCAACGTCACGAAACGGAACCCCATCTCGCGGTACAGCGCGAGTAGCTTCGGCAACATCCGCGCATCGAACGCGCCTACATGCATCAGCAGGACATAGGGAATATCCCGCCCCACCTGAGCCTTTGCCCGCGCCCGTGCCGCCAAGGCCGCAGCCCGCGCATCGCCGAGAAAGCTCGCCTCCAGCTTGGCGATCGCCCCCGCGTCCCGCTTGACCGAGCAAGCGGCATAAACCGGGTTCCAGCTGAAATCGTTGAAACTCATCGTCACCGCCGCAACCCGATACCCCCGAACCCTGAGGTCGGCACGAGCCGCGTTGCGAACCGCCGGTGTGCTACCCTCGGAAAGGAACGGATACCGAAACCAATGCCAGTCGGTCCCCTTCGCAGCGTCAGCGAGTGGTCCTTCGTTCCGCAAGACATCAGCGGCAAACGCAGCCGCACCGACTTTGTCGAGATCGGCATGCGAATAAGTGTGGTTGCCAAGCGGCAGTCCGGCAGCGCGCCACGCCGCGATCGCCTTCGCAGCATCACCCGGCGCATCGAGCCCAAACCCCGCATTCAGAAACCCAAACGCCGGCGCCTTCGCCGCGGCCAGCGCCCCGGTAATCGCCCGGACCACATCGACCCGAGTCTGCCCCGGTATGAGTGGCCCGTGTGCCGGAATATCGTCGAAGGTGATCGCGATGGCAGGCCCCTTGGCCACGCCGGGCTCGGAAGGACCGACCGGCACCGGGGCCGCAGCGCCAATCACCGATCGCGACCGGGCCGACGCGCGTGCGCCGCCAAACAGACTCAGCGGTACGGCTTCACCCATCGCCTTATAGCCAGCTTCGGACGGGTGCAGGTGGTCACCCGAGTCATACGCAGGGGACAGCCGGTCGGGATGCGCCGGGTCGCGCATCAATTGGTCGAAATCGATGACGGCGTCGAACACGCCCGAACTGCGGATGAAGGTGTTGACGGCCTGTCGATCCGCCTCGTTCTCCGCGGTCGGATGATAATAGGTATTGCCGCCGAACGGCATCACCGTTCCGCCGATCACCTTGATCCCGTGGGCATGTGCACGCGCGACGACCTCTGAGAAGCCGGCAGTAATCTGTGCGACGATCGCGGCATGTTGCGAAGGCGTGGCGGGTGCCTCGCGCGTCAGGACGCCAAGATCGTTGATCCCCTCCAGCATGATCGCCCAGCGCACGCCGCTCCGCGCGATGACGTCGCGGTCGAACCGTGCGAGCATATTGGGACCAAGCCCGTCGAGCAGAACGCGGTTGCCGCCGATCCCCGCATTGACGACGCCGATCGCGCGCGTCGCCGTAGTTCCGCGAAATCTCTGCGCGAGCACGTCGGTCCAGCGGGTGTTGCGCTCGGGCTTCACGCCGTAACCGTCGGTGATCGAGTCGCCGATCGCCACGATCGTACCCGCCGTCGGTGCCGCGGCGACCTCGACGTCCGCGAGCGCATACCAATGCGTCGTCGGCGCCGCGCCCGCCAGCGTCGCATCCGCCACCGCGTTGCCGGCCAGCGTGAAACTCGTCGCGCGAGAGCCGGGGTGGCCGGTCTGCGGGCGGGCGGCGTCCGGCAGATATAGGCTGATGGCTAGATCGGCACCGGCCGCGATATGCAACGCGACGGGGTCGCCATACATCTCCGCGCCGGCCGGGATCACTGCGTCGCTCCGCCCCGAGAAGGTCAGCCGCGCGCCGCCTTCGATCCGCGGTGTACCGGGGGCGACCGACCGGGCGACGTGCGCCCCACCGATCGCCAGCGGACGCGTGCCGAACGCGTTGGAGAGCCGGATGCGCACGCGTTCGCCGCCGGCCGAGACCCGCACCACCTGGCGCAGCGTGATCGCGCCGGCCCGATCGGCCGGGAGCGCATTGTCCCCCTCGGCGATCATCTGCGACGATCCCCATGTCGCGATCCAATGTGCGTCTCGAGACGGCGCAGTGTCCCGCGCGCCCGCGCCCGTCACGATCAGGGCGCCCAACACCAGCGCTACCGGCCACCGTCTCATCATCGCGATCTCGTCCTCTCGTATAGTGTCAGCGCGCAGCTATTGCGGGTTGCCGGGCGCGTCCGGAAAGCGCTGCGCCTTGTACCATGTCAGGTCATGCGCGGGTGCCGCGGCGCCCGCCGGGAGCGGCAGGCCGTTGACCGACATCCAATAGGCAAGGCTCGCATCGCGCCACCAGCGTGCCTCGCGCTCCTGGGCCGCGAGATACGTCGCGGTCTTTGCCCAGCGCTCGGCATCGACCTCGGTCTTCACGCCGTCCCACTGCCGACGCATGCCGGCCACGTAGCCCACGCCTGCATCGTAATTATGGACCATCTCCGCCCAGACCGAGCGCCCCGATGTCGTCCGATACGTCCACGGCACATGGTGGAACCATAGCAGCTCGCGCTCGGGGGTGGTCGCAGGGGCGGCCAGCTTGCGGGCAAGCTCGGGCGCGTATTGCGCAGCCGCGTTGCTTCCCGTCTTGGTCCGATCGAAGCCGATCCCGCCCTTGTCGGCGCGGTGGTAATAGACCGGGTTCCATTCGGGGCGCTTGAGATCGGCCACCCACGGGCCGGGGCCGTAGTGATGCCCCGTCGCCATGACGTGCGCGAGGCCCAGCGGTGTCATATAGTCGACTACCGCCTCACGCGATCCCATCATCATCGCGACCACCGGGTCGACGATTTTCGGGGAGGGCGCGAACGTCATCGCCGCCCATTCGCGCGCGACCGGGGCGGCGCCGAGTGTGGGATCCCACGCCATCCGGCCGAACGCGTACCAGTTCGCCTGGTTAAAGGTGGAGCCCGCCCAGTCGCGGTCGCGGCCGATATTCGCCACGCCCGCCATGCCGGTAAGTCTATGACCTTCCACCGAGCCATCGACGACTTTCGCCACGGTCTCACCGGGCGTCCGCATAGTCTGACTGCCGAGCGTTTCGGCGAACAGCGGCCCGAGATAGGCGAGGTGCGTTGCGAAGCCGAGATACTCCTTGGTGATCTGGAACTCGATCATCAGCGGGGTCTTGGGCATCGCGCCGAACAGCGGGTGGAACGGCTCGCGCGGCTGGAAGTCGATCGCGCCGTTCTTGACCTGAACGATGACGTTCGGCGCGAACTTGCCGTCGAGTGGCTTGAATTCGGTATAGGCCTGTTTCGCGCGGTCATCGGGGTCGGTCTCGGCATAGACGAACGCCCGCCACATCACGATTCCGCCATGCGGTGCGACCGCGGCGGCGAGCATGTTGGCGCCGTCCGCGTGGCTGCGGTGGTAATCGCGCGGGCCCGGCTGCCCCTCGCTGTTCGCCTTGACCAGGAAGCCGCCGAAATCGGGAATGCTGCGATAGATCTCGTCGGTCTTTGCCTTCCACCACGCAGCGACCTGCGGATCGAGCGGATCGGCGGTCTTCAAACCGCCGAGTTCGATCGGCGCCGAGAACCGTGCCGACAAATATACCTTGATCCCGTACGGCCGGAACACGTCAGCGAGCGCGGCGGCTTTCGCGATGTACGGCGCGGTTAGGCTTTCCGTCTTCGCGTTGACGTTGTTGAGGACAGTGCCGTTGATCCCGATCGAGGCGTTGGCGCGCGCGTAGTCGGTGTAACGCGGATCGCGGAAATCCGGGAGCGTCCACCAGTCCCACAGCGACGCGCCGGCATAACCACGCTCGACCACGCCATCCAGATTGTCCCAGTGATTGAGCACGCGCAGCTTCACGCGCGGGGTCGAGGTCAGGTCGATTCGGTCGACGCTGCCGCCGGTCTGGAGATGTCGCAGCAACGCGAAGCTGCCATAGAGTACGCCGCGATCGGTGTTGGCGGTGACAAGCAGCACGCGGCGGGACCCGAGCGTGACTTGTCCAACGCGGTACCCCTCATCGCCGAGCGCTGCCAGCGGAAGGCGGAGTGCTGCGACGTCGGGATCGTTGGTGGTGGCCAGCAGGATCGGCAGCGTGCTCGTCCCGAACAAACCTACGCCGCGGCGTAATTCCGCCGCGGCCACGTTCAGCGTAGGTGTATCGCCGCGCGCCTCGATCGTGGGTGCGCCGCGCGCGCCTGTCGTCGCCGAAGCCGGATATCGCAGCCAGAGATCATAGCCGTCTTCAGCTTGCGCCGGTCCGGTCAAACCAATTACCGCTCCAAACAGAAGCACGAACTTACCGATCCATCGGCCGAATATCGTCATTATCCTCTCCCGCCGTTCCGCACCACATTGACAGGATCGCGGATGATCAGCCATGTTATCGCTATCACGACGACGGCTTCGACAGCAATGCCGCGTTTCACATTAGGAGATAATCTTGGCCGGTACGAAGACAGCAGGGAACGCGCCGACCATGATGCCGACCCGGCGTGACCTTTTCGGCCTGCTCGGCTCGGTCTCCATCTCAGGGCTCATTCCCGGCGTTGCGTATGCCGCTACCGCATCACCCACCTACCGCGATCCCCGCGCGCCGGTTGATCTTCGGGTCCGCGACCTGATGGCACGGATGACGCTGGAGGAGAAAGTTGGCCAGACCATTTCCTTGTGGGCGACCAAGGCCGACGTGATGGTGCCGGGCGGGCTCGATTTCGATCCGGCGCGGGCGACCGCCGCGTATCCGGCGGGCTTCGGGCAGGTCACGCGGCCGTCCGACAAGCGCGGCGGCCCATCGGTCGCGGTGACGGCCGGCGGCACCGGCGCTGCGTGGCGCGGGACGGCTTCGACGATCGCGTTCGTCAACGCGGTCCAGCGCTGGGCGCGGGGCACGCGGCTCGGCATCCCGGTGATCTTCCACGAGGAATCGCTGCACGGCTACATGGCGCCCGACGCGACGATGTTCCCGCAGGCGATCGGCATGGCAGGCAGCTTCGATCGCGACCTGATGCGTCGCGGACAGGCGATCATTGGCCGCGAAGTGCGCGCGCACGGCAGCCACCTCTCGCTGTCGCCGGTCGTCGACATCGCCCGCGACCCCCGCTGGGGCCGGATCGAGGAGACGTTCGGCGAGGATCCGTATCTGTGCGGAGAGATGGGGGTCGCCGCGGTTGAGGGGCTGCAGGGCGACAGCACGACGCTGGCGCCGGGCAAGGTCTTCGCGACGCTGAAGCACATGACCGGCCACGGCCAGCCCCAGGCCGGCAACAATATCGGCCCCGCACCGATCGGTGAGCGCGAACTGCGCGAGAGCTTCTTCCCGCCGTTCCGCGCGGTCGTGACGCGGACCGGGATCGGCGCGGTGATGCCATCGTATAACGAGATCGATGGCGTCCCGAGTCATGCGAACCACTGGCTGCTCGGCGACGTGCTGCGCGGCGAATGGGGATTTTCGGGAGCGATCGTCAGCGATTACGGCGCGATCGAGGAGCTCGACACGATCCACCACATCGCGCGTGACCTGAACGGGGCAGCGAAGCTGGCTTTGGCGGCCGGAGTCGACAGCGCGCTGCCCGACGGTCTGGCCTACCGCACGCTCCCCGCCCAGGTGCGCGCGGGGACGGTGCCAATCGCGCAGGTCGACGCCGCCTGCGCACGGATGTTGGCATTGAAGTTCCGCGCCGGCCTGTTCGAGGAGCCGCCGGTCGATCCCCGCGCCGCCGCTCGTCTGACGGGTAACGCGGAAGCGCGCGGCGTTGCGCTGGAGGCCGCGCGCAAATCGATGTGCCTGCTGACCAACGACGGCACGCTGCCGCTCGCGCCCAAGGGCAAGATCGCGGTGATCGGGCCGAATGCGGCGATCGCGCGGCTCGGCGGCTATTCCGCGCCGCCGCGCCAGACGGTGTCGCTGCTCGACGGCGTGCGTGCATTAATCGGCGGCGCGGCGACGATCGTCCATGCGCAGGGCGTGTTCATCACGCAGAGCGAGGACCGGTCTCAGGACGCGGTGCTGCTCGCCGATCCCGCCAGGAACCGCGCGCTGATCGCTGAGGCGGTCGAGGTCGCGCGCGGGGCGGACACGATCATTCTCGCGATCGGCGATACCGAGCAGACCAGCCGCGAGGGGTTTTCGGCCAATCACCTGGGCGACCGCACCACGCTGGACCTTCTCGGCGAGCAGAACGCGCTGTTCAACGCGCTGCATGCGCTCGGCAAGCCCATCGTGATCGCGGCGATCAACGGGCGTCCGCCGAGTTGGCCGGGCGTCATCGCGAAGGCGAACGCGGTGCTCGAATGCTGGTATCCGGGGCAAGAGGGCGGCACCGCGATGGCCGAGGCTTTGTTCGGGCGGATCAATCCGGGTGCCAAGCTGCCCGTGAC
Organism: Sphingomonas sp. PAMC26645; assembly: GCF_004795835.1. Classification (NCBI taxonomy): domain Bacteria; kingdom Pseudomonadati; phylum Pseudomonadota; class Alphaproteobacteria; order Sphingomonadales; family Sphingomonadaceae; genus Sphingomonas; species Sphingomonas sp. PAMC26645. The sequence continues at coordinate 3,797,332 of NZ_CP039249.1, read as the reverse complement.
CGTGGTGCGCGAAGTCGGGCAGGTGCCGTTCTATTACAACCGCAAGCCATCGACCCAGCGCGGCTATCTGTTCGCGGAGACCGCGCCGCTGTTCCCGTTCGGCCACGGCCTCAGCTACACGCGCTTCGACGTCAGCGCACCGCGGCTGTCGACGGTGAAGATCGGCATAGCCGGTAGCGTCGAGGTTGAGGTCGACGTCGCCAATATCGGCCAGCGCGCTGGCGACGAGGTCGTGCAGCTGTATGTGCGCGACCAGGTTTCGTCGGTCGCGCGACCGGTGATGGAGCTGAAGGGGTTCGAGCGCGTGACGCTCGCGCCCGGCGAGCGGCGGACGTTGCGCTTCACGCTCGGCCCCGACGCGTTCGCTTTGTGGGACGTCGACATGCGCGAGTTCGTCGAGCCCGGCCTGTTCACGATCATGGCCGGGCCGAGTTCGGCACAGCTGAAAACCGCTATCCTCGAAATCGCCTGAAGGACCTTCGATGCCCAAGATCGTTTCCGCCCGCGTCATCGTCACCTGTCCGGGGCGTAATTTCGTCACGCTGAAGATCGAGTGCGACGACGGTACCACCGGGCTCGGCGATGCCACGCTCAATGGCCGCGAGTTGAGCGTCGCAAGCTACCTGACCGACCACGTCGTACCGTGCCTGATCGGCCGCGACGCGCACCGGATCGAGGACGTCTGGCAGTATCTCTACAAGGGTGCGTACTGGCGCCGCGGCCCGGTGACGATGGCGGCGATCGCCGCGGTCGACACGGCCTTGTGGGACATCAAGGGCAAGCTCGCGGGCATGCCGGTGTACCAGTTGCTCGGCGGTGCGGCGCGCGATGCGTGCATGGTCTACGCGCATGCCAACGGCACGACGATCGAGAACACCATCGCTGTCGCGAAGGCGGAGCAGGCCAAGGGGTACAAGGCGATCCGGCTGCAATGCGGCGTACCGGGGCTCGCCTCGACCTACGGCGTCGCCAAGCACGGCGCGCGCTACGAGCCCGCCGACGCCGACCTACCCAGCGAGAGCGTGTGGTCGACCGAGAAATACCTCCGCGTCGTCCCCGAACTGTTCAAGGCGGCGCGCGAGGCGATGGGCTGGGAGGTCCATCTGCTCCACGACATTCACCACAGGCTGACGCCGATCGAGGCGGGGCGGCTCGGCAAGGCGCTCGAGCCGTATAATCTGTTCTGGATCGAGGACCCGACGCCCGCCGAGAACCAGGAGGCGTTCAAGCTGATCCGGCACCACACGACCACGCCGATCGCGGTGGGTGAGGTGTTCAATTCGATCTGGGACGCGAAGGACCTGATCCAGAACCAGCTGATCGACTATATCCGCGCTACCGTCGTGCACGCGGGCGGCATCACGCATCTGCGCCGGATCGCGTCACTTGCGGACCTGTACCAGGTGCGGACCGGCTGCCACGGCGCGACCGACCTGTCGCCGGTGGCGATGGCGGCGGCGCTGCATTTCGGGCTGTCGGTGCCCAATTTTGGCGTGCAGGAGCATATGCCGCACACGGACGAGACCGATGCGGTCTTCCCGCACGCGTACAGCTTCGACGACGGCATGATGCATCCGGGGGAGGCGCCGGGGCTTGGTGTCGACATCGACGAGGAGCTTGCCGCGACCTACGACTATAAGCGCGCCTATCTCCCGGTCGCGCGTCTTGAGGATGGCACGCTGTGCAACTGGTGAACGCGGCCATGCCAGCAGCCGAGAAACCGCGCGGCAAAGTGCGGTGGATCGTCTGTGCATTGCTCTTCGCTGCGGTCGCGCTGAGCTATATCGACCGGCTCGTGCTGCCGGTGCTGAAACCCGAACTCCAAGCGCGCTATAACTGGAGCGAGCAGGGCTATGCCGATCTCGCGATCGCATTCCAGGCGGCGTACGGCATCGCCTATGTGTTGTTCGGGCGGTTCGTCGACCGGGTCGGCGCGAAGATCGGCTATGCGGTCGCGGTGACGCTGTGGACGATCGGTCATGTCGCGCATGCGCTGTTCACCAGCGCAGGCTTGATGATCTTCGCACGTATTCCGCTCGCGATCGGCGAGGCCGGCGCGTTCCCCGCCGCGCTGGCTGCTGCGAACGAATGGTTTCCGCAGCGCGAACGCGCGCTGGCGATCGGCATCTTCAACGCGGGCTCGAACGTCGGCGCGATCCTCACGCCGTTGATCGTACCGGTGATCGCGGTGACGTTCGGCTGGCGGATGGCGTTCATCGCGACCGGCGCGCTGACCGTGCTTTGGCTGGTGGCGTGGCTCGCCTTCTACCGATCGCCGCGCAAGCATCCGCGCATCACGCCCGAGGAACTGGCGTGGATCGAGGCCGATCCCGTGCCCGCTGCCAAGCCGGTCCGCTGGCGTACGCTCCTGCGGCTGCGACAAAGCTGGGCGTACATGCTCGGCCGGTTCCTGATCGATCCGGTGTGGTGGACCTTCCTGTTCTGGCTGCCCGATTTCTTCAACCGGCAATACGGCGTGAAGATGCTCGATTTCGGCCCACCGCTGGTCGCAGTATACGTGCTGGCCGACGTCGGATCGGTTGCGGGCGGCTGGTTCTCGTCGCGGCTGCTGGCACGCGGCCAGACGCCCAACCGCGCACGGAAGACCGCATTGTTCGCCTGCGCGCTGTTCGCGCTGCCGATCATCTTCGCCGCGCAGGCACCGGGATTATGGTGGGCGGTCGCAGCAATTGGATTGGCGTGCGCGTGTCACCAGGGCTTTTCCGCCAACGTGTACGCGATCCCCGGCGACCTGTTCCCGCGAGGCATGGGCGGATCGGTGATCGGTCTCGGCGGACTGGCGGGAGCATGCGGTGGCATGTTGATGGCCAAGTTCGCGGGCACGATCCTGGCCGGCGTCGGCAGCTACGGCCCGATCTTCGCGGTCGCCGGCTGCGCCTATCTCGTCGCGTTGCTGGTTATCCACCTGCTCGTCCCGCACTATACTCCCGTCGATCCGGAACGCCTCGCATGACCCATCCGCTACGCCTCCATCCCGACCGCCTGTTTCCCAGCGAAGGCCGCACCCGCGACATCGCCCGCGCGCTGCATGCCGGGGTAAAGGACCTGCCGATCGTCAGCCCACACGGCCATACCGATCCGGCATGGTTCGCGCGGAACGAGGCGTTCAGCGATCCCGCCTCGCTGCTGATCGTGCCCGATCACTACGTATTCCGGATGCTCTACAGCCAGGGCGTGCCGCTCGATGCGCTCGGTGTGCCAACGGTCGATGGCAGCGCGACCGCAACCGATCCGCGCGCGATCTGGAAAATCTTCGCGGCGAACTACCATCTGTTCCGCGGCACGCCGTCGCGGATGTGGCTCGACTGGGTGTTCGCCGAGGCGTTCGGCATCGACGTCCGCCTCGAACCCGCGACTGCGGACCTGTATTTCGACACGATCGATGCCGCGCTGAAGACCCCCGAGTTCCGCCCGCGCGCGCTATTCGACCGGTTCGGCATCGAACTGATCGCGACCACCGAAAGCCCGCTCGACCCGCTCGACCACCACGCCGCGATCCGTGCGAGCGACTGGAACGGCCGCGTCGTCACCGCCTATCGTCCCGACCCGGTCGTCGATCCCGAGACGCCGGGCTTCGCCGCCAACGTTCGCCACTTCGGCGAGACCGCGGGCGAAGACGTCGGCAGCTATGCGGGCTATCTTGCGGCACATCGCTTCCACCGCGCACGCTTCCGCGCGGCGGGCGCAACCTCGACCGATCATGGCCACCCTTCGGCAGCAACCGCAGACCTGACGCCCGCCGAAGCGGAAGCGCTCTACGCCCGTGTCATGGGGCAGCCGACCGCCGCCGACGCCGAACTTTTCCGCGCGCAGATGCTGACCGAGATGGCGGCGATGTCGGTCGAGGACGGCATGGTGATGCAGCTTCACCCCGCCGTCTCGCGCAGTCACAACGCCTCGGTGCTGGCGCGCTTCGGCCGTGATAAAGGTGGCGATATACCGCTGCCCGGCGAGTTCGTCCGCGCGCTGAAACCGCTGCTCGACCGGTTCGGCAACGATCCCCGGCTGACGCTGATCCTCTTCACGCTCGACGAGGACACCTACTCGCGCGAACTCGCCCCGCTCGCCGGCCATTACCCGTCGCTGCGGCTCGGCCCTCCCTGGTGGTTCCACGATAGCCCGGAGGGCATGCGCCGCTTCCGCGAACGCGCGACCGAGACCGCCGGCTTCTACAACACGGTCGGCTTCAACGACGACACCCGCGCCTTCCTCTCGATCCCGGCGCGGCACGACGTCGCGCGCCGGATGGACTGCGCGTTCCTGGCGAAACTCGTCGCCGAACATCGGCTCGAAGAGGATGAAGCGCACGAGGTCGCCCGCGCGCTCACCTACGATCTGGTCAAGCAGGCCTATCGACTATGAAACAGTCCGGCCTCGATCGTTGCGCGAAGGGGGCGTTCCAACCGGGACGTCGCGACATCCTGTTCGGGGCGGTGGCGATGGTCGCCGCGCCTGCTTTTGGTGCTGGCCCCGTCGCCGAGCCCCGTATCCAGCGTCTGTCGCCCGCGTTCGACCGGATGGTCGCGCCCGGCACGCAAGTCGAGACGATCGCGACCGGCATTCGCTGGGCGGAACGGCCAGTATGGGTGGAGGCTGGGCAGTATCTGCTGTTCTCCGATCCTCCTGCCAATATCGTCCGTCGCTGGCGCAAGGGTGGACCGGCCGTGCCGTTCCTCGATCCGTCGGGGGCAGGAGGCACCGATCCGAAGCTCATCCGCGAACCGGGCGCGAACGGACTTGCGCTCGACCGTACGGGCCGGTTGTTGATCGCGAACAGTGGTGGGCGCTCGATCGATCGCGTGGATTTGGTCACGCGACGGCGCGAGGTGGTGGTCGACCGGTATCAGGGAAAGCGGTTCAACAGCCCGAACGACATGCATGTCGCGCGCGATGGGACGCTATATTTCACCGATCCGCCGTACGGCCTGACCGAAGGCGATACCTCGCCGCTGAAGGAAATGTCGGTGAACGGCGTCTATCGGCTGCGCCCCGGTGGCGTGGTCGAACTGTTGGAGGGAGGCCTGACGCGACCGAACGGCATCGCGCTGTCGCCCGACGAGACGCGACTCTACGTATCGGTGTCGGACGAAACCGCGCCCCGGATCATGGTCTACGACCTTGATGCCAAGGGCGTGCGCAATGCCCAGGTGCTGCTCGATGCCAAGGCGATGAAGGCGCGGGGCGGGGCGGGGTTGCCCGACGGCATGAAGGTCGCGCGGGACGGAACGCTCGTGTGCTCGGTGCCCGGCGGGATGATGTTCATGACACCCGATGCGGAGCCGCTCGCGCTGGTGACGACCGGCGCGCCGATCGCCAACTGCGCGTTCGGGGAACGAGGGCGGGCGCTATACATGACCGCCAACGACCGTATCCTGCGCTTGCCACTCCGTGCGGGCTGGCAAAGCGAGGGCTGATCCGACTTCGTTCGACACGGGTCGTTGCCCATCGGTCACGTTGGCACGGTCTTGGGACGCTCCCCGATAGCAACCGCTACCGGGGACAGGTCGATCAGAACCGGGCGCGGACGCCCAGGCGGTAGAAGCGGCCGAGCGTGTCGTACAGTGCCGGGTTCACGTCGAGGCCGGTATTGGTCTGCGGCGCGGGCTCTGGGTCGTGATCGAACAGATTGTCGACCTTGAAGAACATGCTGACCTGCTTGGTCAGGTTCACCGAACCGCCGAGGTCGAAATAGAAGGCACCCTTCATCGTGTTATAGTCGATGGTCGGGTGGTTGGCGGTCGAGACCGGGCAAGCGCTGGTGCACACGACATATTGATTGCCGAACACGCCGTCCGAGAACCAGCGCTCCTGCAGGTTGAGGCTGAAGACGTCGTTGTCGTAGCTCTGCGTCGCCAACCACTTCCAATCCGGCGTCGCGCCGTTGTTGGCCCCGGCCTGGTCGACCACGTCAACACCGGCGATCCCGGCGTCGACGAGGAACTCCTTCACATGCGTACCCAGCACGCGGAGCGTGAAGTTGCCGGGGATGCCGAGTGGCTTCTTCCACTGATAGCTCGCCTCGATGTCGAACCCGCTGGTCTTCCAAGATGCCAGATTGAACGGCTGGACGTTGATGAAATTGCCGCCCTGGGTCGGGCTGTTCAGCACGAAGCCGCCGCAGAACGCTTGATTGCCCTCGAAGCAGAAGCGGACGATCTGATCGGGCGACAGTGTCGAGACGACGCCGTCTAGCTTGATCTTGTAATAGTCGAACGACAGACCGAGACCCGGTGCCCATGACGGGTGTGACAGGACGATACCGACCTCGGTATTGCGCGCGATTTCCGGCTTCAGATCTGGGTTACCGACGGTGTTCTGGAACGCCTGCACGCCGCTACCGGAAAACGGATTGGTAAAGTTCGGCAGCGTGGTGACGGTCGGTGCGGCGAACAGTTCGGACAGGTTCGGCGCACGGACGTCGCGTGACGTGACGGCGCGCAACCGGATGCCGTCGAGCGGCGTATCCCAGGTGCCGCCGGCCTTCCACGCCCAGACCGTGCCCGACGTGCTGTAATGCGTCACGCGGCCCGCGCCGTTGAGGTTTGCGCGGCCGATCTTTTCGCTGTTGAACAACGGCAGGTTGAGTTCGAGGAATCCCTCATACACCTCGTACTTGCCGCGGCCGTTCTTGTAGTTGCCGGCTGCCCAGTTGCTGCCCAGCGCGGAATTCAGCAGCGGATCGGCGGGATAGGCTGTGCTGTTCGGGCTGAGTGCGGTGACGCCCGCACCATAGGGGTCGCCGTGAACGCGGTAGAATTCACGACGATACTCGCCACCGAAGGCAACCGACAACGGCCCGGCCCACAGGTTGAGCGGCTCGCCGGAGAAGTTGAGGCTGGCGACGTCCTGCGTCAGCTTGGTGCGCTGGAGGGGGCCATTGGCAGGCGTTACATAGGCGAGCGCCGATGCCGACGGCACCGCACCGCCGAAGATGTTGATCGGCTGGCATCCGGCGGCACGCGCGACCGGATCGGCGCAGACGATCGCGCCGTTTAGCGTGATCGCGTTGGTCGCGGCGACGTAGCGCGGCTGCAACACGGTATTGTCGACGTCGATCGCCGCCAGGGTGATGCCGTGTTCGTAATACGTGTCGTAGTTCCAGGGCGTACCGCCGATCTCGAACTTGCCCTTCAGGCCGCCGACGAAGCGGTACTGGCGCCGGTCCGTCTGGACCAAAGGATCGGGGAAGTTGCCGTTGCTGGTACCGAAGTTGAACTGAGTGATCCCTGGAGTACCGGTAGCGGGATTGATCGCCGTCGCACACCGATCCCGCACCAACTGCGGCAGGAAGGGGTTGGCGCACTGCACGGTCAGGTTCGGGCGGTTATACCCCGGGCTAGGCTGGTTGCTGGTCTTCACCTGCGCAAGGTTGACCGTCACATAGGCCTCGTTGTTCTCGGCGAAGTCGAAGCCGATCCGCCCGAAGCCGTTGAGCCGTTCCAGCGAGGATTGGAGCGATGCGCCCGAGCCCGGCGCGCCCGATAGGTCGCCGCCGACGCAGAAGCTGTTGGCGGGGAAGCAGTTGGTGACGCCGCCGGTGCCGGTCGGACGACCGTTCGATCCATAACTAAAATTATACGGCGCGCCGCTCTGATCGAACGCAATGCCCTGCAACGGGCCGTTGTTGATCAGGCCGTAGCGCGCATATTGATAAGGCTGTGCATAGTCGCGGTAGTTGAACTGCGGCAGGCCATTGTTGGTTTGTCCGGTGTTGACGAGCGTAGTGGCGCGGTACCAGTCGCGACCCTTGGCGAGGTCTGTGCCGAAATCGCCCGGGCCGACGCCGTCCTCGTCGTCATATTCGCCGCTGACGATCAGGTGCAGCTTATCGCCGAACAGCGACGTGCCGAATGCCGCCTGGACCAGGCCCTGCTTGTCGTCGCCATAGTTGGTGATGCCGCCCTGGACGTTCGCCTTGAAGCCCTTGAAGCGCGTATCGGTGATGAAGTTGACCACGCCGCCGACTGCGTCCGAGCCGTAGGAGGCCGATGCGCCACCGGTGACGACGTCGACGCGCTTGACCAGCAACTGCGGGAACATGCTGATGTCGGGCACGCCGGAGACGTTGGCGCCGACGACGCGCTGGCCATCGAGCAGGGTCAGCGTACGGATCGGGCCAAGGCCGCGCAACGAGAACGAGCTCAGTCCTTGCGTACCGCTCGACGTGCTGAACGTGCCGGTGGAGGCACCGGTCGAGCCTTGCAGCGACGGCAACTGCGCGACCGCGTTGAAGATGTTGGGCTGCGCGTTCTTGAGGATCTGGTCCTCGCCGATCACGGTCGTCGGTGTTGGCGCGTTATAGCCACTCGAGACGATGCGAGACCCCGTGACGACGATGTCCTTGTCCGGCGCGGCCTGCTCTTCTGCGGCGGTCTGCGGGGTCAGCGTCTGGGGCGGCGCTGCCGGATCGGCCAATTGGGTCGAAGCGGGCAGGTCGGACGGCGGGGCAACGGTCTGGGCTGCGGCAGGGGCGCAGAGCAACGCGGTGGCCAGCACGATCATGCTGGTTGCGTTAACATTGAAAGATCCGACTGACCGTCGACCGCGCGTAACCTTGTTCATCCGTCCATCCCCTTGTCGCACGTGGCGCGTGCCGTGGTCCGGCCTGGCGACGTGTCATTCTTGTCGTTCTCTACGATATACTGGGCGCGGTATCATCTACGACCATGGTCGCAGGTGCGGCGCGTGAGCCGAAGCCTGACACGTCAGGGCATCAGGCGCTTGCGGCCTTGCGAGAGATGCCAGCGCATCGCCAGCGCCGCGCCGTCCGCATCCTGCGCACGGATAGCTTCGACGATCGCGTCGTGCTCGTCCATCATGGCCTTGATCACTTCCGGCGCGCGCGACCGCGAGATGTCGACACCGGCTCGGAGAATACGCATCACCGCGTCCTGGAGGTGATCGAAGACCGGCAGGAACGCAGCGTTGGCAGTCGCCTCGGCGATCGCGCGGTGCAGCACCCAGTCCTCGTCATGCGCCGGCGCATTCGACAGCAACGCGGTGCGCAACGCTTCCAAAGCATGCTCGATAGCGTCCATCTGGTGATGCGACCGGCGTTGTGCCGCGAGCCGCGCCGCTTCCGCCTCCAGTACGAAGCGCACTTCGTAGGTGCCGAGCGTCGCCGCGATGTCGGCCATTGGCATGTGCGACCCGAGCCGCTCCGACGGTCGCCGCTTGACGTAGGAACCCGCGCCGCGCCGTGCCTGCGTGATGCCGTCGGACGCGAGCCTCGCGAGCGCCTCGCGGACGATCGTGCGGGACATGCCGAACATCGTGGCGAGTTTGTCCTCGGCCGGAAGCCGGTCGCCGACCGCGAGCTGCTCGTCGAGGATGATCTGGACGATCGCGGTATAGGCGCGGTCCGCCAGCCTTATGCCGTTCGCGGCGGGCTTGTCCGGAACGATCGGCGGCGGGGTGCTCGGAGTCTCAGACGACATGGCTGAGCGCCAGGACGAACGCGAGGCCAACTATCGAGATCGACGTCTCCAGCATCGACCAGGTGCGGAACGTGTCCGCGGTGCTGGTGCCGACATAGCTTTTAACGAGCCAGAAGCCGGGATCGTTGACGTGGCTGAAGAATACGGAGCCCGCGCCGATCGCCAGCACGACGAGTTCCGGTGACACGCCCGAGCTTGCGACGACGCCCGGCATGATCCCGACCGCGGTGATCGTCGCCACGGTCGCGGAACCGGCCGCCAGGCGGATGCCGACTGCGACCAGCCAGCCGAGCAACAGCGGCGAGATCGAATACATCAGTACCGTGCGCGCGAGCAGATCGGACAGGCCTGCGGTCACCAGCACCTGCTTCAGCGCACCGCCAGCGCCGATCGCGAGCAGGATCGCCCCCGCGGCGCCCATCGTCTCGTGCCACACCGCGTTCTGGATCGCAGCCTCACGAAGCCGCCGGCCGAACAGCAGCGGGAGCGCGATGAGGTTGGTCAGCAGCAGCGCGACTACTGGGTTGCTCGCGGCGACGAGCCATGCGGTTCCTTTCATGCCCGGGATCATTTGGCCCAGCTCGCCGGTCGCGATCATCAGCACCGGCAGGAGCACGATCAACAGCGACCACAGCCGCGGTGGCGGGGCGATGCCGAGCCCTGGATCATGCAACACCGGCGCTTCCAACCGCACGCCGCGCGTCGTGAACTTCGCGAGCAGCGGACCGGAGATGATCGCCGTCGGAATGGCGATCGCGATGCCGTACAGCATCGTCTTGCCGAGGTTGGCGCCCAACGCCTCGACCGCGAGCAGCGGGCCGGGATGCGGCGGGACCAGCGCATGCACCACGCCGAGCCCCGCCAGCGCCGGCATGATCAGCCTCAACTTGGCGGCATCGCGTTCAGCGCCGTCCTTGCCGGTCATTTCTTCGGCAGCCGCGACGACGATCGGCAGCAGCAGGACGAGGCCGGTTTCGAAGAACAGCGGAAGGCCGACGATGATCGCGATGCCCAGCGTCGCCCATGGTGCCGCTTGCTTGCCGGTCATCTTCAACGCGCCTTTGGCAAGCGACGCAGCGGCGCCCGACAGATGCAGCATCGCGCCGAGCGACAGGCCGAGCGCGACCACCAGCCCCGTGCCGCCGATGATGTCGCCTACCCCCTTCTGCACCGCCTTGGCGACGTCGGGGAGGGGAAGACCGGCGAGAAGGCCGACCGTGAACGCGCCGCACAACAGGCCGATAAAGGGGTGGAGTCGACCGCGAACGATCATCAGGACGGCAAGCAATATCCCCGTGAGTGCAGCGATCACGAGTCGCATGTCGGGGCTGATCATCGGCATGCGGGTCGCAGTTGCGCGCGCTCGTCCAGTGCTCGTGACATCACGCCCCTCCCGTTGGTCGGCGGCGCCTTCGCCTGCCGATATGATGGCATATCTGTACGACAGGTCTTTTCGATCTGACAACAAAAAAGGCTTGATTGCGTCCGATAGCGCGGCCCATAGTCAAAACCTGTCCAACCGAATCCGATTAACGGATCACTGGATCAACAGCGACAGCCACCGCGTCTCGGCCACCCATCGGCCGCTACGACTTCGGCCGGCGCACAGGGAGGGATGACCATGGAACGGCCTGGATACGATACGCACCAACCTTCAGCCGCGACGCGCGCCGCGTCGCCGCGCCTGACGCCGACGCAGATCAGGGTCCTTCGCGGCGTGCATTCGGGTTTGCTCAACAAGCAGATCGCCTTCGATCTCGGGATCGCCGAGGCTACCGTGAAGGTCCACATGACCGCCCTGATGCGCAAGCTGAACGTCCGCAACCGGACGCAGGCCGCGATCGTCGCGCAGACGCTGGCGATCTGACACTTGCCGTTGATCCCCCTCTGGTGGGGAGGATCGAAGGGCTCCGAATACGACCTTCGTCGCAGATGAAGCGGGCCTCCACGAACGGTAGGACTGCTGTCCTGATAACGGGAGACGGACGATGGTTGCGAAATGGCTGCTCTGCGGAACGGCGCTTCTTGTCGCCAGCCCGGCCGTTGCGAAGACTTCGGCGCCAACCCGGTCGGTCTCGGTCTATCTCAGCCAACCCAACGATCCGCAGGCGGTAACCGTCAAGGGAGTCGGCGATGGCCGCGCGGACGATAGCGCGGCGATCCAGCAGGCAATCGATGCGGCGGCGGCTGGCGGTCATGGCGGCGTCGTTTTCCTGCCATCGGGACGCTACAGGATCACCCGCACGATCTTCATCCGGTCCGCCGTCCGCGTCTTCGGCGTCGGCGCGAATCGCCCGGAGATCGTTCTCGCCGACAACAGTGCCGGCTTCGGATCCGGCGTGGCGGCGATGGTCAGTTTTACCGGCGAGGACCAGTACCGCGTCGGCAAGGCACCCGTACCGCCGCGCACGAGCGTGCCGTTCGATCCGGCGATCTTCGACGCAACCTCGAGCACCTTCTATTCCACGCTGTCGAACGTCGATTTCCGGATCGGCGAGGGCAATGCCGGCGCGGTCGCGGTGCGATTCCGTGTCGCGCAGCACGGCTATCTGCGACACATCGACTTCCACATCGGCTCGGGTCTCGCCGGCGTCTATCAGGCGGGCAACGAGTTCGAGAATCTGCGCTTCTTCGGCGGTCGCTACGGCATCATGTCGGAGAAGACCTCGCCCGCATGGCAGTTCACATTGCTCGATTCGGAGTTCCAGGGCCAGCGCGACGCGGCGATCCGCGAGCATGAGGTAGACCTGACCCTGGTCAACGTCGCAATCCGCGATACGCCGGTCGGGATCGAGATCGACCGCGGCTATTCGGATTCCTTTTGGGGCAAGGACGTCCGGTTCGAGAACGTGTCGCAGGCGGGTATTGTCGTTTCGGCTGAGAACAGCGTGTTCACGCAGATCGGCTTCGACAATGCGGTGGCGAGCAACACGCCGACCTTTGCGCGCTTCCGCGATAGCGGCAAGACCGTCGCGGCGACGGGGCCGACCTACCGGGTCGCCGACTTTTCCTACGGTCTGAAGCTGGCGGGCCTCGGTACGATCGGCGAATATGCGACCGACGTCTCGATCGCGCCGCTGTCTCGACTGCCCGCCCGACGCGCGCCGGCGATCCGGGCAATGCCGGCCGTGCGCGAATGGGCGAACGTGCATGATTTAGGCGTCAAAGGTGACGATACCACCGACGATACCGCAGCCTTGCAGCGCGCGATCGACACCCACCGTGTGCTGTATCTTCCGGTCGGTCGCTACCGCGTCACCGACACGCTGAAGCTGCGGCCCGACAGCGTGCTGATCTCGCTGCACCCCAGCCTCACGCATCTCTATCTCCCCGACGAGACGCCCGCGTACATGGGCGTCGGCGGTCCGAAGGCGCTGCTGGAGAGCGCGAAAGGCGGCAACGCGATCGTCTCCGGCCTGGGCTTATGGACCGGCGGCGTGAACCCGCGTGCGACCGCGCTTCTGTGGAAGGCGGGCGAGGCGTCTATGATCAATGACGTCAAGATCCAGGGCGGGGGCGGCACCGTGTTGACCAAGGGCAGTCCGATCGGCTTTGGCGATCCGCGCGCGCGCTTCGACGGCCAATATCCGAGCATCTGGGTGACCGATGGCGGCGGCGGTACGTTTGCGGCGATCTGGTCGCCGAACACGCTGGCCTCGGCGGGCTTCCACGTCTCGAACACCAAGACTCCCGGCCACGTCTACGAACTCTCCGCCGAGCACCATTATCGCGCCGAGATCGTTCTCGACAACGTCGAGAACTGGGAATTCCTCGCGCCACAGACCGAGCAGGAAGTGCGCGACGGCGTCGACGCGATTTCCACCGAGATCCGCAATTCGCGCAACATCCTGTTCGCCAATTACCACAGCTACCGCGTCACACGGTCGATCAAGCCGATGGACGCCGCGGTAAAGCTCTACAACTCCGGCGATATCCGTTTCCGCAACGTCCACGTGAACGCCGAAAGCGGGTTCGCGAGCTGCGATGCGAAGGGCTGCGGCACGTATCTGCGCGCGAGCAAGTTCCCGTTCGAGAACACGATCAAGGACATGACGCGCGGGCAGGAAGTACGTGAACTCGAATTCGCGAAGCTCGACGTGCCGGCGGCGTCGGCCACGGCAGTGCGAACTCCGATACCGGCAACGCCTGGCGTGGAGAAACTGGCCGACGGATTCTATTCGATCGCCGGCGGTGCGGTCGATGCGCAGGGCAAGCTGTACTTCATCGATCGTCGCTTCCAGCGGATCCATGGCTGGTCGAAGACCGAAGGCCTGTCGATCGTCGCGGAAGCGCCGCTCGACGCGGTGAACCTCGCGGTCGACAAGTCCGGCGACCTGCTGGTGCTGTCTTCGGTCGGGCGAGATGGTACCGTCTACAGCATCGATCCAACCAAGCCCTCCGACGTCAAGGTCATCGCGCCGACCCCAGCCAAGGCGAGACGCGGTGCGGCGACTGTGCTGCCCGTCAACGTCTGGGCGAACGGCGAGTTCGCCGACCGGATCGATCCGACGACGTACCAATATCCACCGCTCGCCGATTTCTTCACCGGCAAGATGGGCGAGGCGAAGGCGCAGGAATATGTCTCGCCCGACGGTTCGCTGGTGCTGCCGGCGTTCCGCGTGTGGAACCAGGGGCCGGACGATCATCAGGGCTGGCGCTGGTCCGATACGCTCGACTCCTATGGGTTCGTCACGGCGCCTCCCGGCGAGCGGGTGGTGCTGACCAACGGATCGGAGAACCGCACGTATAGCGGTCTGGTCGGCGACGACGGCCGGGTGACGGACCTCAAGGTCGTCGCACCGCGCGGCGGCGAGAGCGCGACGCGCGATGCGGCTGGCAACCTGTACGTCGCCAATGGACAGGTGTTCGTCTACCGGCCGGACGGCTCACTGCTACGCCGTATCGACGTACCGGAACGTCCGCTGCAACTCGTCATCGGTGGCGCCGACCGTCGTACGCTGTTTATCCTGGCACACCACGCACTCTACTCTATCGGACTGTAAGCGCGACGGCGGTCGGTCAGATCGCCCGCTTGCGGCGAACCAGACTGGCCGTCTGGATCATCGTCGCCAGCGCGGTCAGCACGATGCCGAGCATGACTACGCCGGACCACCCAGCCGCGGCCCAGGCTTGCGTCGCGGCGGCGGACCCGACCGCGCCGCCCAGGAACATCCCGCCCATGAAGATCGTGTTGAGCCGCGCCCGTGCCTCGGGGCGCAGCGCGTAGACGATGTGCTGGTTGGAGACGAGCGCGCTCTGGACGGCGAAATCGAGCACGATGACGCCGACGACCATGCCCGCGATCGACGTCCACACGCCGAACAGGATCCACGACACCAGCGTCAGCGCTGCGCCGAGCGCGATCACGGTGTGCGGGCCCTTTCGATCCGCGTACCGTCCGGCGATCGGTGCGGCGAAGATGCCGACTGCGCCGACGATGCCGAACAGGCCCGCGACGTCGGCACCCATCGCATAGCGCGGCTCCTGAAGTCTGAGCGCGAGGATGGTCCAGAACGCGGTGAATGCGGCGAAGATCAGCGACTGGGTGACGGTCGCCAGCCGCAAGGCACCGAACTCGCGCCACAGCACGACGAGCGAGCGGAGGAGGCCGCCATAGGACAGTGCGGCGGCGGGCTGGCTGCGGGGCAGCTTGATCGCCATCCAGAGGCCGACCGCGAGCGCCATCGGCACGCCCAGCCAAAACATCTCGCGCCAGCCGGCATGCGTGGCGACGAAGCCGGCGAGTGTCCGGCTCAGCAATATGCCGCACAACAGGCCCGACATGACCGTGCCGACGGTCGCCCCGCGGCGTTCCGGGGCGGCGAGGTTGGCGGCTAGCGGGACGATCTGCTGCGCGACCGTGGAGGCGATGCCGACCAGAAGCGAGGCAGCCACGACGAGCCCCGCGGTAGGCGCGATCGCGGCGGCGACCAGCGCGGCGGCCAGGACGGCGAACTGGATCACGATCAGGCGCTTGCGCTCGATCAGGTCGCCGAGCGGTACGAGGAAGAACAGGCCCGCGGCATAGCCGAGCTGCGTCGCGGTGGGGATCAGCGTGGACAGCTTGCCCGGCAGATCCTTCTCGATCACGCCGAGCATCGGCTGGTTGTAATAGATGTTGGCGACCGCGACGCCGGCAGCAGCCGCCATCGAGAACGTCACGCTGCTGGTCAGGACATAGCCCGTCGTACGAGGTTCCGGGCGGTCTTGCGCAGTCGATGTCATGGTCAATTCCGGTGTACGACGCTGCGCCTGACGGGCGCGCCATGCTTGCAGGTGAATGGGTCGAGCGTTTTTAGCGGGCGGCGACGCGCGCTCGGGCTAAATGGGCAGTTCGCCCGTAAGGTAAAGTGCGGACGGCAGGCCCGATGGCAGCGTAGGTTCGGGCGCGGTACGCGTTGCGGCGGTACGAAGCCACTCCGGGCCACCGTCGCGGTGCCGGGTCGAGCCATCCGACCGCGTCGGCACCTTGCCGTAGATCGGCGGCCCGTCGCGGCCGGGCGATCCTGCACCGAACGACGCTGCGATGTTGCCGTAGGTCGACGGATCGCGCCCGTCGAGACTGAGCCGGTCGTTCAGATAACAGGCGGTCGCCCACGCGGTCTCGGGATCGGGCGTCAGGGCGATGATCCGCTTGGCCCAGTACATCCGCAGATTATTGTGCATCCAGCCATCGACCAGGAACTGGCGCTGGCAGGCGTTCCAGGTCTCGTCGCGGGTGGTTCCGTTGAGCAGGTCGGCGAGCGTTTCCACTTCCGGACGCGGGTCAGAAGCGTGAGCGGTCAGCGTTTCGCGGGCCCATTCAGAGACGCGGTCGTAGCGCTCGGGCGAGGGAAGCGCGCGAGCCTGGTAGTGGAACCACTCGCGCCATGTCAGCAGCTCGTCGGCGAATTTGCTCTTGGCGGCGGCGGGTGCGTCGGCGGCTTCGACGGTGGCCATGACTTCGCGTGGGCCGATCACGCCGAAATGCAGATAGGGCGAGAGCATGCTCGCACCGACCGGCTTGGTCGCATCGTTGCGGGTCGTCGCGTAGGTCGGCAGCACAATGCCCATCAGCCGTTCGAGCTTGCTTAGCGCGCCCTCGCGACCGGCCGGGAAGTCCGGACTGAGCGCAAGCGAATGATCGATCGCCGCGTTCTCGACCAGCCGGTCCAGGTCGGCGTCGCTGCAGGATTCGAGACGATCGGACGTGAAGGGCAGGGGGCCGTCATACGCGGCAATGTCCGCCTGAAGGTCGTCGGTCGCCAGCCAATCCGCACGCACTGCCTCGTGCTTGCGTCGGAACGCGGTGGTCGAGCCGATGCCGTCGCCGAGCAGCGCAGGGGGTACCAGACATGCGGCGTTGACCGCGAACATCGCAACTTCGGTGCGGGCGGCGACACGCTCCGACTGCCAGCGCGCGACAAAGGTCGGCTGGTCCTCGACGAACACCGCGGCGCTGTCGGCGGCAAGACGATA